>NZ_BRXR01000001.1:0-277500 GCF_026012015.1 Clostridium omnivorum
ATAATATCTTTTCCTTGAGTGCCTTTAATTATTTCATAGGTATCCGGAAATAAGTACCCTTCCAAAGTGTAGTTTCTCTTACTATCTTTCTTTACGTAATCCGGAACGGAGTATTCTTTGCAAGCCTCTATAAATACTTCTTTTGATATGATGCCTTTTTCTTCAAGCAAAGCTGCAATATGCACTTCATCATATCCTTCAGGTATAGTTACCTTAATAGCATTTTCATTATACTTTCCGCTATTTAAATCCTTAACAAATTCAGATATAGTTATTTTATTTGATAAGTCATAGCTTCCAGGCTTTATTTTTGTATTTAGATTAAGCCTCTTAATATACCATTTTACAATGTACTGATTCTTTAATAACTTCTGCTCTTCTAATGATGCAATTACCCCATTAAGGGTATCACCACTTTTTACCTTAAACTCTATTCTTTCACTTTTTGTAGTAAAAGGGTGTTTTTCAACACCTTTTACCCACAAATATATACTACCCATTGCAGCTGAAATTAAAAACAAAGATAAAATAAGAATTGAAATTCTTCTTTTCATACCCCGTTACCCCTTAACAATATTTAATCTATAGCTTTCTACTAGCTTTTTTTCTAAGTTCTGTATTTAAAATTCTCTTTCTCATTCTGATAGACTTAGGCGTAACTTCAACAAGCTCATCTGAAGCTATGAACTCAAGGCATTGTTCAAGTGACATTTGAGTTATCGGAGTTAACTTTAATGCATCATCAGATCCTGAAGATCTTGTATTAGAAAGATGTTTTCTTTTGCATACATTAACTTCGATATCATCGTATCTTGAGCATTCTCCAACTATCATTCCTTCATATACTTCAGTTCCAGGTCCTACAAATAGTGTTCCTCTTTCTTGAGCATTAAACAGTCCATAAGTAATTGCATCTCCAGTTTCAAATGCTACTAATGAACCTCTACTTCTTCCAGGTATTTCACCTCTGAACTCTTCATAGTCGTCTAGGACGTGATTCATTATACCGTTACCCTTAGTATCAGTCATAAATTCATTTCTAAATCCTATAAGACCCCTTGATGGTATCTTGAACTCTAATCTTGTATAACCATTTATAGCTGAAGTCATATTAACCATTTCAGCTTTTCTAGGTCCAAGCTTTTCCATAACTACTCCCATGAATTCTTCTGGAACGTCAATAGTTAAATACTCAATTGGCTCAAGTACTTTTCCGTTTTCTTCTTTATATATTACCATTGGCTTAGAAACTTGCATTTCATAGCCTTCTCTTCTCATTGTTTCAATAAGTATAGAAAGGTGCAATTCACCTCTTCCACTTACTTTAAAGCAATCAGCTGAATCAGTTTCTTCAACTCTTAAGCTTACGTTTGTTTCAAGTTCTTTGTTAAGTCTGTCTCTTATGTGTCTTGAAGTTACAAAATCTCCTTCTCTACCTGCAAATGGAGAATTATTAACCATAAAGTTCATGCTTAGAGTTGGCTCATCAATGTCAACAAAAGGAAGTGCTTCTGGACAGCTTGTATCAGCAATAGTTTCACCAATATTGATATCTGGAATTCCTGATATACAAACTATGTCACCAAGCATTGCTTCATCAGTATCAACTTTTCCAAGTCCATCATAAACATAAAGATTTGATATTTTTGCATTTGTAATTGAACCGTCTAATCTAACAACAGACACTTGTTGATTCTTCTTAATTATACCTCTTTGAACTTTTCCTATTGCTATTTTACCTACATATTCATTTGAATCAAGAGTAGTAACTAGCATTTGTAATGGCATATCCTTGTATCCTTCTGGAGCCTTTACATTTTTAATGATAAGATCAAATAGAGGATTCATATCTGTGCTTTCATCATCGGGATCTTTCTTAGCAAATCCGTCTCTAGCAGAACAGTATGCTATTGGAAAGTCAAGCTGCTCATCGTTAGCACCAAGCTCAATAAATAGGTCAAATACTTCATCTATTACTTCAACAGGTCTAGCATCCGGTCTATCTATTTTATTTATAACTACTATTGGTCTAAGGTTTAACTCTAATGCCTTTTTAAGAACAAACTTAGTTTGAGGCATTGGTCCTTCAAAAGCATCAACTACTAGAAGAACACTGTCAACCATTTTAAGTACTCTTTCTACCTCTCCACCAAAATCAGCGTGTCCAGGGGTATCAACTATATTTATCTTAACTCCATTGTGCATTACAGCTGTGTTCTTAGAAAGTATAGTTATTCCTCTTTCTCTTTCAAGGTCATTTGAGTCCATAACTCTTTCCTGTACTTTCTCGTTTGCTCTGAATATATTGCTTTGTCTTAAAAGTGCATCAACCAAAGTAGTCTTACCGTGGTCAACGTGCGCTATTATAGCAATGTTTCTAATATCGTTCCTAGTAAATAATTCCATGTGTATTCCTCCATCATGTTTCATTATTGTTTGAAATATATGTTAATGCGACCTCATAATTAAACTTATTAAAAACAAGGTGTTTATTGAACAAATTTTCTACACGCAAAAATTGGACACTATTAAAAGTATCCAATTTTACATTTAACATTCTTATTCTAATATTTTGTCAGTGAAAAGTCAACTTAAGTAGAATTAATTATAAATTTAGATTATTCTATATTATTATTTTATATTTCCATTATTATCGGCAATATCATTGGCTTTCTCTTAGTTTTTTCATAAAGGAACATTCTTAATGAATCCTTTATATTTGTTTTAATAGTAGCCCATTCTGTAATATGTTTTTCTTCACATTGTCTTAGAGCATCTCTAACAATAATTCTAGCTTCGTCCATAAGATCTTCTGATTCTCTTACATAAACAAAGCCTCTTGAAATTATATCTGGTCCTGCAATAACACTTCCAGTTTCTTTTTCAATAGTAACAACTACTGTAAGTATTCCGTCTTGAGACAAATGTTTTCTATCTCTTAGAACTATATTACCAACATCACCAACACCTAATCCATCTACAAATACCTGTCCAGATACAACTGTTCCACTCTTTTTAATGGAGTCTCTAGTTATTTCAATTACATCTCCATTATCAGCAATTACTATATTATCAGCTGGCATACCTAGCTTTCTAGCAAGCTCATAATGCTGCTTTAAGTGTCTGTATTCCCCGTGTACAGGTAAAAAGAATTTTGGCTTTACAAGAGTATGCATTAACTTTAATTCTTCCTGACAAGCGTGTCCCGATACATGAACGTCTTCAAATATAACCTCAGCGCCTTTTTTAAATAGCTGGTTTATAACTCTTGATACCAATTTTTCATTCCCTGGTATAGGCGTAGCAGAAATAATAACTGTATCTCCTGGAACTATATTTACCTTTTTGTGTTCAGAAGCAGCCATTCTTGATAATGCTGCCATTGGCTCTCCTTGACTTCCTGTTGTTATAATTACAATTTGATCCTCAGCATATCTGTTAATGCTGTCAATATTTATCATTATATCTTTTTCAATATCCAAATACCCAAGCTCTGCTGCAACAGCTACTATATTTTCCATACTTCTTCCTGAAACAGCAATTTTCTTTCCATATTTGCTAGCAGCCCTTATAACTTGCTGTATTCTATGGATATTAGAAGCAAAAGTTGCAACAATAATTCTCCCCTTTGCTTTAGTAAAAAGCTTTTCAAAAGTTTCTCCAACAGTACTTTCAGACATAGTGTATCCTGGTCTTTCTACATTTGTACTGTCAGCCATCATTACAACAACACCTTTTTTACCTAGCTCTGCAAACCTTCCAAAATCAGCTACTACTCCATCTATTGGAGTATAATCAATCTTGAAATCCCCAGTATGAAGAACAATTCCAACTGGTGTATGAATTGCAATTGCTACTGCATCAGCAATACTATGACTAGTTTTTATGAACTCAACTGACATATTATCAAGTTTAGTTATATCCTTTGCCTTCATTACTATAAGTTCAGTAGTACTTAATAATCCATGTTCCTTAAGTTTTGTTTCAACGATTCCAAGTGTTAGTTTTGTGCCATAAACAGGCACATTTAGTTGTTTTAATACATATGGAAGTGCACCAATATGGTCCTCGTGTCCATGCGTTAAAAATATACCTTTAACTCTATCTTTGTTTTTTACAAGATAGCTTACATCCGGAATAACTATATCTATTCCAAACATTTCTTCATCTGGAAACTTTAATCCACAATCTATAACGACAATGTCGTTTTTATATTCTATTGCGGATAAATTCTTTCCAATTTCGTTCAATCCTCCAAGAGGAATAATTTTAATTTTATCTTTTTCCCTTTTCATAGCAACCCTCCTTTTAAAAAAGAAGACATCACTTACTACGAACTGCTTTTACATTCATTGCAAATTCCAAAAAACTTTACACTATGATTTTTTATTTCAAAATCATATTTTGTTTCAATATCGTGCTCTAAAGTTTCAAGCAGGTCACCTTGAACTTCGATAACCCTTCCACAACTATTGCAAATCAAATGATGGTGTTGATGGTTTTCATCCTGTCTTACCAATTCATATCTATTGCATCCATCACTAAGATCTAACTTGCATATAACTCTCATTTCTTCGAGAAGCTGCACTGTTCTATAAACAGTTGCAAGACCGATTTCTGGGCATTCTACTTTTACAAGATCATATATCTCTTCAGTAGTTAAGTGATTACCTTCGTTTTTAATTATTATATCTACTATAGCTCTCCTTTGAGGAGTAAGCTTATAACCCTTTTGTTTTAAATCATTTTTCAATTTTTCTATTTCGCTAGGAGATAAATTTGACATTATAATACCCCGCTTCACAATTTGCTAAATTATAGCATTCTTACTATAAACAGATATATGCACTATAATAATACTATAGCAGCATTTTGTCAATTGATAATCGTTAGTAAATAGAAAATATGATAATTCCTTATTAGTTTAATTCATTGTCTGAAAACAAGGTTTCATAAGCTTCTGCTACCATTTCGAACTCTTCATCGTCGTCTACTGTTGCTAAAACATCGTTGCCATTCTCATCTTGATCAATTCTAAGTGCAATAGCATCAACATCTTCCTCATCCATTGGAACTACAATAACATATTCCCTATCTTCAATATCAAGCTTAGTGATAACCTCAAATTCGATTTCTTCACCGTTCTCGTCTGTTAAAATTATTGTGCTTACATCGTTTTCCATTCTTTTCTCTCCTTTTTTTATTTATAATTTTTTATTACTTAAACTATCTAAATAACCTTGTAATATGTATGTAGCGGCAATCTTATCTACTATCTTTTTTCTTTTTGCTCTAGACAAATCTGCCTCAAGCATTGCTCTATGAGCAGCCACCGTAGTAAGTCTCTCATCCCACATTCTTATTTCAAGATTAGTATATTCCTTTATTAATTCGCAAAATTTTAATATCTTCTCTCCTGATGGTCCAATTGTACCATTCATATTTTTAGGCAGCCCAACAACTATTGATTCAACAGAGTACTCCTTACATATTTTATTTATTTCCTCTAAATCTTTGTTTTTTCCTACCCTTTTTATTGTAGTTATTCCTTGTGCAGTAAATCCTAAAGGATCACAAACTGCAACTCCTATAGTCTTTTCACCTACATCCAATCCCAATATTCGCATACTTCTCTCCTCATATTATGCATAAAGTTAAAATAAAAATGCCCATAAGGGCACTTTTATTTTATACCTAGATAGGATTTCAAAACTTCCTCAAGTATCTCATCTCTTTCTAGCTTTCTTACCAAAGCTCTTGCACCATTATAATTGGTAATATAAGTAGGGTCTCCCGAAATTAAATACCCTACAAGTTGATTTACTGGATTATATCCTTTTTTCATAAGGGAATTATAGACCTCAGTCAAAATTTCCTTAGTCAAATCCTTTTTATCTTTAGCTAAATCAAATTGCATTGTATTATCATTATTCCCCATTGCTCTTTCACCCCTTTTTTATCATCCATTTACGGATAAAAGGTTTATTTATACATATATTATAAGTTATTTTTACTAAAAAGTATACTATTTAACCAAGTCTTTAACTATAATATTCACTTGATTAATAGCATCTTGTAGCTTTTCTGGGTTTTTTCCTCCTGCTTGAGCCATGTCTGGTCTTCCTCCACCACCACCGCCAGCAATAGTTGCAATCTCCTTTATGATCTTACCACAGTGTATTCCTTTTGAAACTGCATTTTTTGACGCCATTGCTACAAACTGCACCTTATCATTGCTGCTGCTCCCAAGTACAACTAACCCATCTGAAATCTTATCTCTCAGTTTATCAGCAAGATTCCTTAAGGAATCTCCATCGATTTCTTCTAGTGCTGCTGCAACTAACTTGATTCCATTAACTTCTTTTGCAGTACTAAGTATATCCTCTTCAATGGAGCCTGTTAATTTTGATTTTAACTCAGCAATTTCCTTGTCTTTTTCCTTTAGCTCAGATGACTGAGAATGAAGTTTATTAATAATATTTTTTTCTGTGCATTTAAGAGTTTCAGCAACTTCCTTTAGAAGGTTACCCTTATATTCAACAAATCTTATTGCATTAAATCCAGTAACTGCTTCTATTCTTCTTATTCCTGCTGCTACTCCAGCTTCAGAAGTTATTTTAAACAAACCTATTTCTCCTGAATTAAATACGTGAGTTCCTCCACATAGTTCCTTACTGAATTCTCCTACAGATACTACTCTTACGCTATCGCCATACTTTTCATCAAATAGAGCAACTGCGCCACTTTGCTTTGCTTCATCGATTGACATTACATCAGTATCAACGCTGTATACTGTCATTATATTTTCGTTAACTATATTTTCAACTCTAGTTATCTCTTCCTCAGATAGAGCACTAAAATGAGTGAAGTCAAATCTTAACTTATCTTCATCAACATAAGAACCAGATTGATGAACATGACTTCCAAGTACTAGCTTTAAAGCAGATTGAAGCATATGAGTAGCAGTATGGTTTTTGCGTATGTTGTTCCTTCTAGCTTTATCCACTTCAAAAGTAGCTTGTGTATCAACGCCCACAGTTCCTTCGAGAACATTTACGAAATGAAGTACTTTTCCTGCTATGCTTTTCTTACAATCTAAAACCTGAGCTTTAAAATTAGAGTTGTATATTAATCCTTTGTCTCCAACTTGGCCTCCCATTTCAGCATAGAAAGTTGTTTGCTCAGAAACAATTATACCTGAAGAACCAGCTTCTAAGTTTGATACAAACTCATTATCTTTAATCAATAGAAGAATTTTAGAATCACACTTGGTTTCACCATAACCTACAAAAGTAGTATTTACATCTGCAGGTATCTTATTCAATATACCATCATCGCTTCCCATGTAATTTGAATCTTCTCTTGCAGCTCTAGCTCTTTCCCTTTGTGACTGCATCTCTCTGTTAAAACCTTCTAAATCAACACTTATTCCCTTCTCTTCAAGTATTTCTTCAGTTAATTCATATGGAAAACCATAAGTATCATATAACTTAAAGGCCTTATCCCCAGAAAGCACTTTTATTCCTTCATTTTCAAGCTCATCAGTGTAATCCCTTAATATTTGCATTCCCCCATCTATAGTTTCTGCAAATCTTTCTTCTTCTAATTGAATAACCTTCTTTAAATATTCCTCTTTTTCCTTTAGTTCTGGATAAGCTCCTCCAAAATTATCTATAACAACCTCACACAATTTTGTTAGGAAGGTTCCTTCAATACCAAGAAGTTTTCCATGTCTAGCAGCCCTTCTTAAAAGTCTTCTTAATACGTATCCTCTACCTTCATTAGAAGGAAGTACCCCATCACTAATCATAAAGGTAACGCTTCTAGCATGATCAGTAATTATTCTAATTGATACATCAGTTTTGCTATTCTCATTATATTTTGCACCTGAAATTTCACAAACCTTAAGTAGTATGTTTTTGATAGCGTCAACTTCAAAAATGTTATCAACACCCTGCATTATTGTTGAAATTCTTTCAAGTCCCATACCAGTATCAATATTTGGATTTGCCAATCTATTATATACTCCATTTTCGTCCTTATCAAACTGAGTAAATACCAAATTCCAAAACTCTACTATTCTGTCTTCATCAGCAGCTTTAATAAATTCTTCAACAGTAGTAACCTTTCCAGTTCCCCTATCATAGTGAATCTCTGAGCATGGCCCACAAGGTCCCTGACCTATTTCCCAGAAATTATCATCCTTTCCAAGTCTAAATATTCTTGATGGATCTATGTCTGTTTTACTAGTCCATATATCGTAAGCTTCATCATCTTCCAAATAAATTGTTGCATATAGTTTATCCTTAGGAATGCCTAATACCACAGTAACAAATTCCCAAGCCCATGGAATAATTTCATTCTTAAAATAATCTCCAAATGAAAAGTTACCGAGCATTTCAAAGAAAGTACCGTGTCTTGATGTTTTTCCAACATTCTCAATGTCCCCTGTTCTAATACACTTTTGACAGGTAGTTACCCTTTTGCTAGGTGGAGTTTGAAGTCCTGTAAAATATGGCTTTAAAGGTGCCATACCTGCATTTATAAGAAGTAAGCTCTTGTCATTCTTTGGAACCAAAGAAAAACTAGGCATTCTTAAATGATCTTTACTTTCGAAAAATTCTAAATAGGCTTCTCTTATTTCGTTTAAACCCATCTTTTTCATATTAAATTACCTCCTGAAATATTAATATATTCATTTTTAAAATAAACAATAAAAAAAACCTTCAAATCCCTAAAAGGGACGAAAGTTTATTCCGCGGTACCACCCTAATTATACAGTATTAAAAAAATTAATTTCTGTATCACTTAATTTGCCTGACTCCGAGACAGCTTCTAATTATCTATCAAGAAGTTTCCACCAGCCACTTCCTCTCTAAATGAATCAATAACTATACTCCTTCTCATCATTGCCGCATATTGATTTATAAAGATTATAAATTAAAAAACTATTTATGTCAATATTGGTTGTATACCCATGCGATAGATAATATTGTAAATGACCAAGTTTAAAATAAATAGTAGTTTAAATCCTCGTATATTATTTTAATAATTACTCCTATAGGAACCGCTAATACCATTCCAATAAATCCACCTATCTTGCCTCCAATAATAAGTATAATAATAACTAATAGGGGGTGCATACTTACGCTATCTCCTGTAATTTTTGGTGATATTATGTCACCTTCTATCTGCTGAATAAAATATAAACATATTGAAGCGTAAATTGCAGTTTTTGGAGAAATTAGAAGTGCCATAAAAACTGCCGGAAGTGCTCCAAAAAGCGGTCCAAAATAAGGAATTATATTAAAAGCAGCATTTAATATGGATAATATTATCGGAAAATCAACTTTTAAAAAAATCAATATAAAAAATGTAAGTATTCCAATTAAAAGACAAAGTAAAAATTGGCTTATAATATATCTTCCCATAATCTTATCTATATGGCATAGTATTTTTTTTATTATACTCCTGCTCTTACATGGAAAAACTACAATTAGTCTATTAAATATAATATCACTATCTGCAAGAAAGTAGTAAACCACAATAGGAATTACTGCGAGAGATATAAGATTCTCCCCTATAGAAAAAGCATTATCCAGAAACTTATTTAGCATAGAAACAAATTGTACATTTACTTTTTCATATATATTTTCTAGAATCACAAATAGAGTTTTATTATTTTTCAAAGGTTTTAACTTATTGTAAAACTCATTAAAATAATGCTCAAGTTTTATAAATGAATTATTTACATTTAAGCTCTCTCTAAAAATAGATGGAATTATAACTATCAAAATTAAAACAGCGCATAACACAAAGACTATGAGAAGCAAAGCCGCAGCAATTCTCTGGTTAATTCCCCTTTTAATTAATAGCTTTTGTAGGGGTTTAATTGTATACGCTATAATAAAAGACATAAAAATAAGATATAGTACTTCCTTAACTATAGTACTTTTATAAATCACAATACCACATGTGAAAAATATAGCTATCAATATTATATACTTAATGATTTTCTTTTTCATTGCAATCAACTTCCATCAATAATCTATGTGGTACGCTAGAGAATTCCATATTTGATACAGGATTAATTTTAAGTATACCTTCTTCTCCAAGTAATAATTCCTTCATGAGAAAAACCTTTTTTCCAGAAATTAAATTTTGTAGAAGCCCTGTAGATACTATTATTGCCTTTATTTCAAAGCTTGCTTTATCAAATAATATATCCTCTAACATTCCGAGTACAGCAGCATCTCTATCAATAATGTCAATGTTTTTTATGTCAGAAAATTTAAGTACTTTGTTTTCACAAGTTTTTTTTACTACCATGATATTACTGTAGGAAATGATATCCTCAACATAAACATTTACAGTGTTTTTAAAAAACTTATATGATGAAACAATAAACCCTTCAACTTCTGCACTATTAAAATTGATGATTATATCCTTGACAAATCCTATTTTCTTTCCTTTTATATCAACTACATCCATTAAGATAAAATCCTTGCTTCTATACATACTATTCATCTCATTATTTATATATTTAGTAACAATTAAGATTATCTTTTCCAAAACATAAAAAAATATAACCCTTTTAGGGTTATATTTCATAAAATATTATTCTCCGTGTACTTGATCATGTATATCATCGTGTTCTTCATAATCCCATGGTTCTAAACCTTGAGATATTCTGTATTCATTAATTGCTTTATGGATTGCTTCTTCAGCTAAAACTGAACAGTGCATTTTAACTGGTGGAAGACCATCTAACGCTTCTGCAACAGCCTTGTTTGTTAATTCCCAAGCTTCTTCAAGAGACTTGCCAATAATAAGCTCTGTAGCCATACTTGAGGAAGCTATGGCAGAACCACAACCAAAAGTTTTAAACTTTGCATCTTTAATTATATTATCTTCAACTTTTAAGTATATTTTCATTATATCTCCGCATTTAGCATTACCTACTTCACCAATGCCATTTGCATCTTCTATTTCTCCTACATTTCTAGGATTCATGAAATGATCCATAACCTTTTCGCTATATTGCATGTTATTTATCCCCTTTCTTAATAAAGTCATCCCATAGAGGTGACATATCTCTAAGTCTAGAAACTACTTTTTCAACTGTTTCAATAACATAATCTACATCTTCCACAGTTGTTCCGTCTCCCATACTAAGCCTTAAAGAACCATGAGCTATTTCATGAGGAAGTCCTATAGCTAAAAGTACATGTGAGGGATCTAACGAACCAGATGTGCAAGCACTACCACTTGAAGCACATATTCCCATATGATCCAATAACAATAATATAGCTTCTCCTTCTATAAATCTAAAGCAGATATTTGCATTACCTGGTAATCTTTTTTCACCTACGGGTCCATTTAATCTTGAATAAGGAATTTTTAAAAGCCCTTCTATGAGTCTATCTCTTAGCTCTGTAAGCTTCTTTGAATGAGCTTCCATATTTTCCGAAGCAAGCTCTATTGCTTTTCCAAGTCCAACTATTCCAGCTACATTTTCAGTACCAGCTCTTTTAGATCTTTCCTGACCGCCACCATGTACAAGATTATCTATTTTTACACCCTTTTTAATATAAAGAGCACCTGTACCTTTAGGTCCATAAATCTTGTGAGCAGCCATAGATAACAAGTCAATGTTCATTTCTTTTACATCAATATTTACATTTCCAACTGCTTGCACTGCATCTGTGTGAAATAAAACCTTTTTTTCTCTACATAGTTTTCCTATTTCGTTTATAGGCTGGATTGTTCCTATTTCATTATTAGCAAACATAATTGAAACTAAAATAGTTTTATCAGATATTGCTTTTTCTAAATCCTCTATTTTTATAAATCCATACTCGTCTACTGGTAAATATGTAATTTCAAATCCATTTTTTTCAAGATATTCACAAGCATGAAGTATGGCATGATGTTCTATTGTTGTAGTAATAATATGATTTCCTTTATTCTTGTGTGCAAATGCTATTCCCTTTAATGCCCAGTTATCTGCTTCAGATCCACCGCCAGTAAAGTATATTTCGTTACTATCTGCATTTATAGCTTTTGCTACTCTATCCCTTGCCTTATCTATTGCCTTTTTTGTTTCTCTTGATAATGAGTAAATTGAGGATGGATTTCCAAAATGCTCTGTAAAATAAGGAATCATCTCATCAAGAACCTCTGGCTTAACGTAAGTGGTAGCAGCATAATCCATGTATATTGGTTTATTCATGCTTTTTCTCTCCTTCGCTATTGGTAATTTTCATGTTATAATAATCATCCACTATATCCTTTAGGGTTGTGGATTTTGTAACACTATCAATGCTTTCTTTTATTTTTGCCCATAAAAGTCTTGTTGCACAACAATCAACGTTGTTACAGCTCTTGTCATCAATGCATGTAGAAATTTCTACGGGGCCTTCCAATACTTCCATTAATTCATATATAGTTATTTCTTCAGGCTTTCTATTTAATACATATCCTCCTTGAGCACCTCTAACACTTTTTATAAGATTTGCTCTTCTTAATGGAGAAAATAGCTGTTCTAAATAGTATTCTGATATGTTCTGCCTTTCTGAAATACATTTTATAGACACAGGATCCATACCATAGTGAATAGCCAAATCCACCATTGCTTTAATTCCATATCTTCCTTTGGTAGATAGCTTCATATAATCACCCTTTCAATGTTGAGTGTTTTACTATGTTTTCAAATTTATAATATCAAATCAGAGTATTATTGTCAACAATTTCAAAACCAATATTTATGTAAATAGCAAAACCAGCTCATACTAATTTTTTTTAATCTTCATTATAATAAGTCTTCTTTCCCATTTCTTTAGGAAAATATTCTTGCTCTACAAAGTGTCCTGGGTAGTCATGTGGGTATTTGTATCCAACATTTCCTAAGGCCTGTGCTCCTTTATAGTGGGTGTCTCTTAAATGTGGAGGTACTCTGTATTGATTATACTTTGCATCCTCAATTGCTTTAAATACTGCAGTACAAACTGAATTGGATTTTGGAGCTTTTGCAAGATAAATTATAGCTTGGGCAATTGGTATTGAAGCTTCTGGCATACCCACCATCATAAGGGCATTACTTGCTGCCTGAGCAATAAGCATTGCGTTAGGGTCTGCCATTCCAATATCCTCTGAAGCATGAACAATAAGCCTTCTAACTATAAATTTAGGATCTTCACCACCAGCAACCATTCTTCCAAACCAGTATAAAGCTGCATCAGCGTTTGAACCTCGTATACTTTTAATAAAAGCAGAAATAATATCGTAATGATTATCCCCTGTTGCATCATAATTTACAGCTGGCTTTTGAAGAGCTTCCAATACCCTTTCTTTTTCTATAATAATAATACCCTCACTATTCTTATGGGTTGAAAGTACTGCTAGTTCTAGAGCATTTATTGCAGTTCTAGCATCGCCACCGCATAATTCAGCTATACATTGAAGTGCTGCTTTTTCTATATTAATTTTTAATCCACCATAACCTCTTTCACTATCCTTTAATATATTCTCAAGTATGAGAACTATATCATTTTCTGTTAAAGGTTCCATTTGAAATACTTTTGCTCTGCTTAAAATTGCACCATTTAAATCAAAGTATGGATTTTCTGTGGTTGCACCTATTAGTATTATAATACCTTTTTCCATGGCATCTAGCAGAGAATCCTGTTGAGCACCTTTTTTCAAAGCATGTATTTCATCTATAAAGAATATAGATTTCTTACCATAAAATTTTAAATTATCTTCTGCTTTTTCTATATATTCTCTAATCTCTTTTACACCAATAGAAGTTGCATTTAATTTTACAAATTCACACTTCGTTTCTTTTGATATTATAGATGCTAAAGTTGTCTTTCCAACTCCAGGAGGTCCATAGAGAATTATTGATGTTAAGCTATCATTTTCAATCAGTCTTCTAAGGAGTTTTCCCTTACCAACTATATGTTTTTGACCATAAAATTCATCTAAATTTCTTGGTCTCATCCTTTCAGCAAGAGGCTTATTACCAGAACTTTTATTCATAGCCATAGTAAATAAATCCATTTAATCACCTTCTTTTTGACCTTTTACACTCTACTTAATTAAACTTGGCTTATTAAAATGTATTTTTCATGCTATAAATCAGGTCGACTTAGTTAAAACTATTATAGCATTTAATTTTAAACTTTGCTTAATGTCCATTATATAATACTTTTAGAAACTTTATAAGGTCTTTTTATTCACTACTAGCGTGAGATTCCCAAAGGCTGCACTGAAAATAAAGAATTTGTGAAAGGTGAATACTATAAAATGAAAGCATTAATAAATCCTGATTCTTACCATGGAAATAATAAAAGAATAAACTTTTTTGAGGGCTGGTATTTTAAACTAGTAGATTCTTCTAAAAAAAACGTTTATGCATTTATTCCAGGAATATTTTTAGGCAAAAATACGTCACAATCCCACAGCTTTATTCAAATTCTAACCGCTTCTACTGCTTCCTATAACTATTTAAAATACTCTACTGTAAATTTTAAAAGTTCAAAAAATGAGTTAGAAACAAGTGTGGGAGAGAATAGCTTTTCCTTAAATGGATTGTCGTTAAATATCAAAGACATAAATCTTAATATAAGTGGTAATATAACTTTTAAAAATGTATTAAAATGGCCTGATTCCTTGATTAACCCCGGAAGTATGGGCTATTACAATTATCTAAAGTTCATGCAGTGCTTTAGTCAAGTATGTGCAATTGATATGGATTTATCGGGAGCTTTGAATATCAATGGCCAATGTATTGATTTTAATGGTGGAAAAGGTTATATCGAAAAAAATTGGGGAAAGTCCTTCCCTCATTCTTGGATATGGGTTCAATGCAATAATTTTAATAATACTAGGGCTGCACTCAGCTGCTCAATAGGTCATATTCCATTTCTTTTCGGAAGCTTTAGAGGCTTTCTTATTGGTTTTAGGGTAAATGATAGTTTCATAAAATTTACTACTTTAAATAGAAGCATACTTAATATATCAAGAAAAAATAATGATGTATTAATTCAGGTTGAAAACAATGAATATAAGCTTAAAATTGAAACATATACGAATAAAAGGGATTTTATACTCTGTAACGGTCCTAGAGATGATAAAATGATTCCTTTAGTTGAAGAAAATTTGCTTGCCAATATTGTAGTAGAACTAATAGACAAAAAAACTAACCGCCCAGTACTTATAGATAATGGCAGCTGTGCGGGAATAGAATATGGTGGCGATCAAATGTGGATTATCAATAAATAATAGAACTAAGGCTGCAGATTATATATACTTACTTGTTATATACCCTGCAGCCTATTTTATATATATTTACATATATTCTGCTTTTCTATTTCTAAAATATACTGGCTTAAGTTCACATACTTCCGCAAGCTTTAGAGCTACATTAAGGTTTTTACCTATATCATTCATGTTATGAGCATCGGAACCAATTGTAACGTTTAATCCCCCAAGTTCTCTATATCTTTTGTAAATTTCAATAAGGTTATCTACTGAACCTTTGTCAGCAAGTCTTTTAGTATTAAGTTCCAAAACGATGCCGCTATTGATTACCATTTTAAGCACTTCATCTATCAAATCACTATATTCATTATAATAAAGCTCTTTATCTTCATATCTTGCATATCTAGCAATATAGTCTATGTGACCTAGACTGTCTATAAAAGTATGATTTTTTATATTCTTGAGCATGCATTGAAAATATTCTGTATATACTTGATTTTTAGTACGTCCATTATATAGTTTCTCATAATATAAATCAGTATTATTAATCATGTGAATTGAACCAATTATATAATCAAAAGGATACCTTTCAGCTACTTCTTTGTTATCTGAAATACAATCATCTTTCATTCCAAGTTCAACACCTAAAAGAAATTTATCCCCTCTATATCTATTATAAGTTTTAAAATAATCATCTATATCAAAAATAAATTCACCTGGTCTTGGAAAATTAAAATCTATATGTTCAGTTATAATACACCCTATATTTAATTCTTCTGATTTTGCTAAAATTTCTTCTACTCTCATCCTGCTATCTGTAGAAAAATTAGCATGCATATGACAGTCAAACATATTACTACCTCCTGTTGTTTCATCCTCAATAAAAATTTAAATCACAAAAATATACATATGGATTTATAATTATTCATAAATTTAAATAATTTTGCATAGACAAGTTAACTTTATAGTCCCTGCTTCATATAATTACTATATGTAATTATAAGCTAAAACCAGTAAAAATACAAAAGTAACAAATTATTTTTGATGGGGGGTTGGCAAATTATGAAAACTAAAGTAATAGCTATTGGGAATCCTATTATGAGTGATGAAGGCATAGCTATAAAGGTTGCAGAAAACTTAAAATCAATTCTAAGAAAAAATAACATAGAGGTTATAATGGGAGAAACTGATGTGGATTACTGCTTTGACAACATCAAAAAAGATGATTTTTTATTTATTATCGATGCAACCTATTATGGTATCATACCTGGTTCGCTTACACTGATACCTCTTGAAAAATCTATTCCTTACCTTAGTGACACTTACTCACAACACGAACTAAGCCTCATAAATGTACTAAAGAAAAATGGGAATGTGCCTCCAGGCTATATAATAGGTATAGAAGTTGATGAAATAAAATTCGATTGCAATTTAAGCTCCTCACTGACAAAAAAATTTGATAAGATATGCAGTAAAGTTCAACATATTATCGTAAATAATTCTCCCAATGCATAAAAATAAGAGGACTGTATGTCCTCTTCATACTATTTTGCTCAATGATTTAAAAATCACATAGTATTTTATTATTAAATAAATTCTTTTATTAAATTAACTTCGTCTAATGCCCACCTTTTTGTAATTCCATAGTCATTTTTATTATTAGATTGAACCTTATGTACATAAGAAACCATAAAACTTAATATCATAGAATATGCTCTCCTTCGCAATTTTCCTTCAAAAGTCATATCCAATTCTTTTCCATATCCATTTATAAATATTGCATCATTGGACCAAAGAACATACTCATATTCACTATCAGCAAACATAGCACGATCTGCATCAATAATAGCTACAATCTTCCAACTTCCATCAACTTTATTTACTATAATATTTGGATCCCATAAATCATTATGAACTAAACTAGGCTTAACACTAATATCAAAAAGTTCTATATGCTTGCTAAAAAAACTATCGAAAACTTTAATATCACTATGATCAAAAACATTATTTCTTGCTGTCTTTTCTGAGATTTCTTGCGCCAATTCACTTATAATATCAGCCCATTTATTTGAACCCCTTATATTACCTTCTGGAGTAATCCATCCAAAGGTGTTGGATTTTATATTATGTATTTTGGCAGTATATGCTCCTAACTCTTCTTTTATCTTATTTCTAGCCTCTCTTGGAAAAGAAGGATGACTCAATGATATGCCTTCAATATATTCCATAACGATATAATCTCTATTTATTATCTCATGTGTAATATCACACTTTAAAACTTTTGGAGTAGGAATCCCATTACTCTCTAATAGTCTATATATAACTGGCTCAGACTTCATCATACTTTTTTCGTAATTTAAAAGTAGTTCCTCTCTAATAGGAGCAACTCTAAGTACTAGCTTTTTTGTAGGATTTAAAGTTTTTATTACATAAGTTGTGTTAAATAATCCGCCTTTTAAAAAATCATAACTATCCACTAAGGTATCATTTTCAAAACTCTTTTTCATAATGAGTTCAATATCTTTTAATTCTAGCTCTTGATAAATTCTTGATTTACTCAATTTATGTACATCTCTCCTTCTTATAATCCTTTCACCCATCCTACACTAAAAAATATATTTACTATTAAAAATTAACCAATAATTTAGCTCTAATTATTATTCTAATTAACTTTAGTTTATAATTGTATTGTAATTTTCATATATTCTATGAATTAATTACAGTAACTAATTTATTTTCTGAGTAAACCTTATCATTAAGCAACTGGCCATTATAGATGTACATTAAAATTGCTGATACTTTATATGTCAGCAACATCGAACTGGTTGTGATTATTTCATTAAAACTTTTCGACACAGATTAAGATATATTATTTCTTCTTCCTAAACTTCTTCGTCACAAATTTCCCTACTTTATATATACTTGCAAAAGTATCAACAATGGAAGGGACATTAATTTCAACATTCCAATTACCATTATTTTGCTGAGAAATAGGTCTTATTAGTTCTTTAGGTTGTTCTTTCTGTACTGTTGCCGCTACTTCATTATTTATAATTTCTTTCTTATTCTTGATTTCTATTTCTTTTTCAATATCCTCCAATACCTGCAATTTTATATTATTTATTATTGATAACTTCTTTTCTATTTTCGTATACCTATCACCAGTAAGTTTCATTAAATATAAGATAATTAACAAAAAACTTAATAACTTAATTAATATTATCACTTGCCCAGATAGATAACTAGATATATTTTGAATCTTTGTATCATTAAATACTCCTATTTTATCAATAAATAATACACATAATGCTGAAAGCATTCCTATGAATAAACTTGTAACATTCTTTGAATAATTAGTGCTATATTTACCAATTGAAGCTTCAAGTCTAATTCTTTCAGCTTGAATAGATATTTCTTTTCTATCTAGTTTATCTTTATAAAATTTTCTAATTTCATCAATGAGTTTAACAATATTATCATGGTCATATTTTTCAGTTGTATTTAACTTTGTTTCACTAAATAAACTTAAGCACTCTTTATATAAATTTTCATCGTTATTATTCTTTTTCTTAACCCAAAGCATAAAAAATCACCTCAATATAACCATATTCTACATATTAAGGTAAATTCCTTTAAATAATATTGATACTTAAAATGGATATTGCAATTAAAGTATCAGTTTGTCCAACTGGTAATGTTAAAGATGATTTATTTAAGAAAATTCCTGTTGTTAAAATCGCAGATGGGTCATGTGGAATCAATATCTATATTGTCTATAGAGAAATCTGAAATATCATTACAAGATATAGTTACTGTATGTACCACATATAATAAACCAATTTTCTCATAAACCAAACATTTAAATCCTCCATTAAGATTCTAGGTGTAGTTTTCAGATACACCATCTATGGTTACATTTTTTACACCTTTATAACCACCATAAGTGATTATCCTTAATTTTGATCCTTTAAAAGAAAACTTACAAGATGAATTACTTGTATTGGCTATCCAATGGCAATGGCCATATGAATATGAAGAATCATAACAAATGGGAAGATTTGTATAAATCAATCTTGAATCATTATCATCATATCTTTGTCACCCTTTTTCTGGATGTAATAATTGATTTCCAACTTTTACACCGTTTTCAGCTGTATTATTCAAATTAGCTGTTTCTATTTCTGGAGCTGTTTCTGCCTTTACATTTTAACTCCATGAACACCAACGAAAATTTCTGTAACTAAATTCATGCAACTAAATACTGCCACAATCTTTTTCCAATTCATTTTTATTCTTTTTATACTCATTTGTTAATCACCCTTAAGACATTATACTCTTTCCATCAAAAGATCAACATTTTCGTCATAATATTTCAACGCATTTCGTAACAAAAAGTTCAGCTCATCACGACATATCTTACTAACATTTAAATTTTTACCTATTATTAAATTAAATGTTATAACCCTTCTTGAATCTTATCTAAAATAAAACGGATATCCCTTCAGATACCCTTGCAAATACAGAATAATATTAAATAAAAGCCTAGGTATTTAAACCTAGGCTAGTTTTCTAACAACACGACGTTCTTCTTCTATTATTGTTACATAAAAGTATAGCTATAATTATAATCCAAACAAACCATCCTCCACCAAAACCGCATCCAAACCCTAAAGAATTATTGTTGCAACAACATCTTGATCTTGATGAAGAACAACAGCAACTTCTTCTTTTACTCATGTATAACATCTCCAATCAATATATTTTTGAAGATATGTCCTCAATACAATATATGTTATACTGTAAAAAGTGTACTACCCCTTTACATAATAATAAACCAATTTGTTCTTCTATTTTTACTTCCCTTGATTGTTATTTTTTCATTTGAAGGTGTTATAATTTCTAATGCATTAAAAGAATTAAAATCCTGTTTTAAATCATCATTGTAAATATTTAAATCCATTTAAAAAAATGCTTTACATAACTTCCTGTTTTTTTATTAGAAGTCA
This sequence comes from Clostridium omnivorum, assembly GCF_026012015.1. NCBI lineage: Bacteria > Bacillati > Bacillota > Clostridia > Eubacteriales > Clostridiaceae > Clostridium > Clostridium omnivorum. Next base: position 20,271 of record NZ_BRXR01000001.1, read on the forward strand.
TGTAAAGCAATTAAGTATTTTAGAAGATATTTTGTGTTTAAACCGTTGATTTACCTAGGTTTCTTCTTATTTAATCCACATAATATTTTTTAACATAAGGCGAAGTCATAGCTCTAAGTAAGCATCCATAGTCCATATTAAAATCTACTATATCGCCAACTTTATAAAGATTACAGCTGTTAGTAATATCTAGCAGCAAATGATCGCTGCTAGCTCCAAGTATATTTACTTGCTTATCTAGTGGTGTTAATCCCTCAGATACAATGTCCTGCCTACCTAAAGCTACAATAGCTCTTTTAATTATACCTCTATCCTCAAAGTGAGGCGTTTGACCAAATGCATCCATACCAATGGTTCCAATAGGTACAGATGGTTTTTCCTTAATTTCAATTATTTCGCCCTTTAAGGTAAAACTATCCTTATAGCATCCAGGTACATCCTTTCCAAAAGAAGTTTCCCTGCCAAGAACTATTGCTTCACCAATTCTAAGCTGATTAATGCCATCAGGTATAGTTCCATTCATTACAGCATAAAGACTGCTGGAATTTCCTCCTGATACAATTGGAATTTCATACCCTATTTTATCTTTTATTTCTTTTTTTATCATAACAAGTTTTCCAAGATTATTCCCATCAGGTATAACCCCACCATAGCAAGTAAGATTTGTTCCTATACCTGCTAATTTAATATTTTCAAGAGATATTATTTCCTTAACTAAATCAATTACATCTCTCTCTAATACACCTTCTCTTAAATCCCCCATATCTATCATTAATATAACATTATGAATTTTGCTCGCTCTCTTTGCAGCTTTGGACAATCTTTTTATTGTCTCAATCTCAGAATTAAGGCTTATATCAGAGTATTTTACTACCTCTGCTGCATGGCTTTCCATTGGAATTCTAAGCAGCAGTTTTCTGCATTTAAATTCCTCAAGTCTTTTGAGATTTTCAATTCTTGAATCTCCTACAATTTCAAGCCCACCATTTAACATAGCCTTTACTACAGGCTTTTTTGCACAAAACACTTTGGTTACACCTACCACATGTATACCTTTTGTACTGCATAGCTTTACAATTTCTCTAGTATTATGAGTAATTTTTCCTAAATTTACTTCAACACATGGATATTCTCTTTTCATTTCAAAGCTCCCCTTTATTTAAATCCCCTAATAGAATATACTAAATTCCTAAACTCTGTTTTAAAAGCATAACTGCCGCTTCCTTATCCTCTTTGCTTAACACACCAGCGCTAGCCATTATATACATGTTGTCCAAAAGAATTCGAGCCTTTCCCCTAGGCAGCATAGTTAAATCTTCTTTAGTATAGCGAATACTTCCCAATATATCTCTGCCCTCTGGCAGCCTTGTCAGTGCACCTCCAGTGCCTACTATATATTTTACTTTGGATAAATCCTTACCATAGGCTATAACCTTCTTTGAATCTCCGTATATTCTCTTTAAATAACCTACATGTCTATTTACAGCCACCTCAACAGCCTTTTTAGTAAGTATAAGACTGCAATTTATTTCTTCCTCGGTTTCTGGTATGGCCCTTATATTACTTTTTATATATTCTTTATCTAAACCTTTTAAATCCCTTGTATCTAAAAGATTTATGATATTTTCGCTGTTAACATAAACCCCTAAATCACCCTCTACAGTTCTCTTAGCTTTAGGTTCAGGGCTTACAAGTATGTCTAAAACCTCTGAACTTCCTTCGGTTACTGAATGAACATCTGTAGTAGCTCCACCAACGTCGAGAACTACCACATCTCCAATAAGTTCATATAGCAACTTTGTACTTTCCATTACTGCTCCAGGTGTGGGCATTATAGTTCCATTTACCATTTCCTTTATTTTGTTCATCCCAGGTGCTTTAATAATATTGTTTTCAAAAGCCTGCTGAATAACATATCTGGCAGGTTCTACATTCAGTTCATCAATTCTCGGATATACATTATCAACTATATAAAGTTCTTGACCTCGAAATATTTCCTCCATATCATCTATATTGGCTTTATTACCACAGTATACAAAAGGCTTATTAAGGTTTTCTTTACTTAAAACTTCGGCATTATATAGTGCTGTATCCCTTTCGCCAAAGTCAGTGCCTCCAGCAATCATTATTAGATTGGGATTTATTTCTCTTATTTTTTTAATGTCGCTTCTTCTTAGTTTTCCAGCTGTAACTAGCTTAATATTTCCGCCTGCTCCTAATGCTGCTTCCCTTGCTGCCTTCACTGTCATATCTTCCACCAGTCCATGGACGGTTATCTTAAGCCCTCCTGCTGCACTGCTTGTGGAAAGCATTTTTTTATAAGTTAGCTTCTCTCCAATTTGATTTTCTATATCCTCAATGCTTTTTCTAAGTCCAATTGTTACATCACCATCCATAACTGTAGTATAACTCTTTCCTTGAGCAACAATTTTAACTTCATTTGATTTTATGATAAAAGCTGTGGCAACAGTGGTTGTACTTCCTACCTCAGTAATAATATAATCTACTTGCATATCCTCACCTTCCTCTACCCTTTATATAAAGAGCTTCTATAAGTGATTATAGAAGCTCTGCACTGTTAATTATTGAATAGCTAGCATTTTATTTCTCTCTTCTTTTTAATTCCTCTACGATAAAGGTAGCAACATGATTACCATGGCTTCCCCTTCCAAATCCTGCATCCATTCCATTAGCTGTAGCTATTTCATTTGTTACCTGAGTTCCACCACAAATTAGTATTAACTTATCCCTAACTCCTTTTTCTACACATACATCATTAAGTTTCTTCATATTCTTAATATGAATATCATTATGAGTTATTATCGTACTTGCTAATACTACTTGGGCTTTAGTTTCTATAGCTGCATCTACAAGCTTTTCAACTGGACAGGAAGTTCCAAGATATTCGCACTCTATTCCATACTTTTCAATTCCACCGTGCTTAATATCAATTGTTTCTCTAAGACCAACAGAATGCTCATCTTCTCCTACTGTTGCTGCTACTACCTTTACTGGATGATTCTTTATAAATTCTCTTATTGTATCATCATCCATTACATGTTTAGGTTCAGGAATTTTTAGCGTAGCCTTATCAATTGCAAAATTAACCCTTCCTTTAATCTCTACTAAAGTTCCCTCAGCTTCCTGCATAACCTGTTTATGAATTACTTCTACGTCTCTAAGATTCATGTTTTTACCTATTTCTATTGCAGCAGCTTCACTTACAAGTTCTCCTTCTGGAATGAATAATGTAACAGATACATATCCATCCTTTTTCCATTCAACTTCTGGAACTATGGTGCCATCCTCTTTTACACTTTCAAGTCTATTATATACATTATCGTTTTCATCAAGTTCATCAATATATTTTATCTTTTCGTGTTTACATAAGGTGCAGCCATCGATAGCATCACAAGCATTTTCATACTTGCTAGGCACGTTATTATAGCCAAAATGAGCGCATACTGGGGCAAAATAGTCTTCTTCTCTTTCATAAACACTGTCAGCAGCTATTCCACCTTCAATCTTTCTAGCTATACCATCACCATTTCTCTCTGGGTATTCTCCAGAATCAACGAAGAATCCATCATTTACAGCTTTAAAGTATCCACCATGTTCAATTATTTCCTCTAAGAATAAAACAGCTCTTTCTTTTAATTCTCTTGACTTTTCAGGAAGATACCCTTCTTTTTTAAGCTCTATCATATCCATTAATCCATCCATGCCTATTAATGCTTGCTTAGCAGTATTAATGGCATGCATGTTGTTATAATGCCATGGAACGTTTCTGCCTTCATCAGGAGTTATTGTACTTTGAATATCTGCTGAAGTAAGCTTGGAAATCATTAGATTAAGGGTATGACCTACTGTTGCTTCTCTAGTACAAGACTCAATGTATTTAGTATTCATTTGAGCTCTCATTCTATAACCCTTAAATATCTCTCTTAAAGCTACTGCATAAGGAAGATCTATTCTCATACAAGGTGCTGGAGCTGAAGTTGGAGGAACTGTCGAAAGAGCTATATTCTCTTTCTTCATTCCAACTATTTCAGAAAACTTACTATTTATTGCATGCTGAACCATAAGCTCAGGCATAACCTTATACCCCTTCATTGCTGTAGCATTTGCATTGTGTGCACCATCGATTTGAAGCATGTCTGCCCATGCCATTATATTTTTAGCCACAGCCGCATCTACAAAGGAACGTACCATATTTATGTTTCTATAAAGTACATTATATTGAGGGTCTTGGTGTGCTCCATTAACTCCCTCCTCTGCAAACATAACTGCTATATCTGGACCTGCAATACCAGAAACATAGGAGTGGAAGTTAATTTCTCTACCAACTTCTTCTTCAATAAGATCAATAGCTTTTCTTGTGGCTCTTACTTGCTTTCTAGTTACAGCAATTCCACCTACACCTTCTGGTGTACCTTCAATTAGCCCATCATAATGGCTTTGGCCAGCTGTTCTTATAACCATAATATGATCAGCTCCATGCCATGCAGCCATTCTCATTCTTCTAATATCATCTTCAAATCTTCCAGATGCTATTTCTGTTGTAATTACAGGTTTTGGTTGAGGGTCAATCTTGTTAAAGCTTCTTGCTGCTGGCAGTGGCTGACTCTTTTTTAGCGGCTTCGTTATCTCTTGATATTCAAATTCTCCAACCTTTTCATTATAGTCTTCTCTCCAATGCCATCCTCTTCTTTTAGGAGCATAGTGCTCTAAATCATTTAGTATTTCTTCTATATCTAACTTTTTATTCTGCTCTAACATTACTTTCACCTCTCATCTTTGCATGTACAGTATCCCATCCCTTGCCTTCGCTTAATTCTTCTCCAGCTTTCAAATATGGTATCCCCTTAAGCTCTGCATAAGTTAATACTACATTTCCCATTCCTTTTCCAAGAAGATTCCACTTCTGTCCTTCTTTAACTATGTTTCCCGCCTCAATGCTTGAAAATCCCATCCTTAAAAGTACTGAACGTTCAACAGATGGTGAGGTATGTTTATATGCCAAGTCAACTAGCGGCCTTACAATTTCTTCAGTAAGATTCCAAAATCTATTATATAGCTCTTCATCACTTAAATTTTTAAGGTGCTCTCTTCTCTTTTCAAAATCGTCTTCTCTTTTCATTTCTCCACCTACCCTACATAGATTCCTAATTCAGATAAAATATTTTCTACATTTTTTTTATTTAAGTTAGTCTCATCACATAAGAAGTCTATATCTATACTTTCAATACTGCTTACATTAGCATTTTTAACAGCATTAGAAATATATGATCTTCTATAATTATCTAAATTCAATTCATTTACCATCATTTTTGAAGGATGACTGGGAAGTATTATACTTTTGCCAGGAATTTCTTCTTCAGAATTTCCTATCTTTACTTCTATACCATTTTTCTTAGCAAAGCTTAATTGAGGAAGTATATGCTTGCCTGCTCCGGTATACTCGGTTTCTTGAACCACAATTATTTGATCATCGTCATATTCTTGAGCAAGCACAAATGCAGCTGCTAAAGATGTGTTTCCAGCTGGTCCTCTTTCCATTCCTTCTAGCTGCGCAAGCAGCTCTGTCATATAAAATACTTCTCCTTGAGGCATAGTAACATATCTATCAATATATCTTAACGGTCTAGCAGCACTTCTTGGCACATCAGACCTATCTGGATTGGTCATAAATGGAATTCCAAAACCAGTGTGCCCTGTTGTAAAGGATTTTCTATTAAAGTCCTTGTCAGATGCCATATGAAGACCTGACAAATCAACTGAAGCCCCGATAATTTTGGTATCCAGTGCACCTGCTTTTCTTAGCCCTCTTGCAGTGCCAGTTAGATTTCCACCTCCAGCATTAGTAATAACTACAGCAGCTGGATCTTTTCCAAACTTTTCTCTGCACTGAGTTGCTATTTCATAACCTAAAGTTTCTACCCCAACTATTCCGTAAATAGAATATAATGAAGCATTATAAAAACCAGTTTCATCTAGTACCTTAAGATATGTATAAAATAATTCTGGACCAACAGTTAGTCTTAAAACCTCAGCTCCAAGGCACTCACATTTTCTATCCTTTTCTATTATTTCTGGCTGTCCTACCTTATTAGAATCATAGCACTCCTGCACTATAATACACTTAAGTCCTCGCATTGCAGCTTGAGAAGCTACAGCTGAGCCATAATTGCCAGAAGTTGCTGAAGCTACACCCTTATAGCCTCTCATTTTCGCATCATAAACAGACACCGATGCTCTTCTGTCCTTAAAACTTCCAGAAGGATTGCAGCTTTCATCTTTAACAAAAATTCTAGCTGCCTTTCTTGTTTTGGATACTTTTCTAGCTAATGCAGTTAAATTTCTCATTTCAAGAAGTGGAGTATTTCCAACTCCAGTCTCTTCTTGAATTTTCATAACATCAGAAAGGGAATAGCCAACTTCTCTCATCATCTTCTCATAATCGAAAGATAATTTACCTTTTTCATATTTATCATAATCAACGCCAACTGATTTAAGCATTATTTCTTTTTTTCTAGCCATCATCTCTTCGTATTTATTCATTGTCATCACCCCACAATATAGATTTTGCTTGTGGGCCTATATACATTATTTCTGGTACATAGTCTCCAAAATCATGAACAAATCTAGGGTTTTCTTCTGTTATGATGCCTCTAAGCATTCTGCCACATACAGTTTTTATCTCTGCCTCTTCACCAATGCTGCTGTCTTCTTGCAAAATACCCTTGGCCCAAAGCATTAGTGGTTTACATTTTGTCTCTTCAGGTAGGTTGTGAGCTCTATCTTCTGAGCTTAATACCTCCTGAACAATTTCCACAAAAGCTCCTTTTTTAATCATTAAAACTCGCCTTCCTTGTAATATGCTACTTGATTTGCAAAGCAATTTTCTATTGCATGTGGTAGTGGTAAATCCATCATAGTCTTTAAGCCTGCTCTGCTTGCCACAACTTGAGGAATCATGTTCACTGCTAGTGCTATTGTACCAATTCCGCCAGGAGTTTCTGGTTTGATTGAAAGGTGTAGATCTGGATCACCCTTTATATCAATATAGTCACCTGTATCAACACCCTCGCTTTCAGGATGAATTTGTTGTGGATGCTCAAGTGTTATTACAGCCTTACCATCCTTCATTCCGTAGCCTATATGAGCACAACCGGCAACCATTCCAGGTTCCACAGTTACATATGGTGTTTCTCTATGAGTATTAGATATTATTGGTTCGCGTGTTTCTACTATTTCATCTAGTTCAATACCCAAAGCTTTTGCTATCATTGGTATAGATTGCTGGAAGCCTACATGTCCAACAATTGAACCATCTTTTATTCCACTTTCAAATTCCTCTACTGTAGTTCCAACACCCTGTGTTCTCATTACAGTAGCTCCAAATGGTGATAAATCGTTTACTCTTGATGCATATATAGAATGAACCTTTCTGCAAGCAGCAGAAAGCGTTATTATCATTGTGTCTAAAACAAAACCTGGATTTACTCCAGTTCCTAAAATAGTAACTCCGTTAGCCTTAGCTAATCTGTCCATTTCCTCTGATAGTTCTTTATTTATTGTATATGGATAAGCCATTTCTTCAGCAATAGTTATACAATTCATCTTATTTTCAACTATATGCTTTATATAAGGAAATACATTTTTAACAAAAGAATCTATTGCAAGTAAAACTAAATCTGCTTTTGTATCTTTTATAGTATTTTTGAAATCTCCACTTACTTTAATATTGAGTTCTTTTCCAACATTCAATACTTCGCCTAAGTCCTTGCCAATTTTCCCTTCATAGCTATCTATTGCTCCAACTATTTCTACCCCTTTCTTATCGAGAAGCATTTTAGCCATTCCACTTCCCATTGCACCTAAACCACAAAGTATTACTTTTACATTTTCCATAATAATCCCCCATTCTCAAATAAAAAATAATTATTTATAATCTCAAATATTTATAGCAACAATCATGCCAAATATAATCTCAATTTACGCATTAACCAACAAAGTAAATTATCCAAAATACGTCATATTCTGAATATTTATTACTAAACGTCTAAAAATTATACATTATTGTTGGTATGTGGTAAAAAAATCAGGTAGAACTGCAAATTTTTTTGCAGTTCTACCTGATTGAAAATATAAATTATTCTGAATTTTACACAGTGCTGCAAGTTTTTTTGCATGCATAGTGCCGAATTTATGGCAGTTTATATTTTTTAATCTTATACTGTAGGTTTTGTCTTGTCATTTTTAATTCCTGAGCAGTTTTAGAAATATTACAATTGTACCTTAATAGACTTTCTTTAATAATTTCAGCTTCTATCATATCAATATACTCTTCTAATGATTTGTTTTTTAAATCATAATGCACTTCAGGGTTTTTAGTCATTATTTTGCTGGTAATTATTTTATTTTCAAAGTATTCTTTAGTTAACACTCTGCTATTATCTACCATGTTCATTGCAGACTCTATAACATTCTTCAATTCTCTTATATTACCTGGCCAGTCATAACTATTAAAAGCTGTGAGGACACTTTCTTCTATATCCTCTACTTGTTTCCCCAACAGCTTATTGTAGTAATCAATAAAGCCTAAACAAAATTCTTTAATGTCTTCCTTTCGCTCCTTTAATGGTGGAACATCTATTCTTACAACACTCAGCCTATAATAAAAGTCTTTTCTAAGTTTTCCTTCTCTTATAAGCTTTTCTGGTTCTTCATTAAGAGATGCAATAATTCTTACATCTACATCTATAGCAGCATTACTTCCTAAGGGTCTAATATATCCATCTTGGAGTACTCTTAAAAGCTTAGATTGAAGTGCAGTATCCATAGAATTAATTTCATCAAGAAGTATTGTTCCACCATTAGCTTCAATAAAAAGTCCTTTTTTATCTTCCGCCCCCGTGAAACTCCCCTTTACTGTACCAAATAGCATAGATTCTAATAAACTACTAGGAATTGCTGCACAATTTATTGGAACATAAGGTTTATCCTTTCTCGCGCCACTATGATGAATACTCTGAGCAAATACTTCCTTTCCAACTCCTGTTTCACCATATATTAATACGGAGGAATTTGAGAAACTGGCTCTTTGAGCTTTATTAATTACAGCTTTTATGCTTTCAGTTTGTCCAATAATATCATCAAATGTATAATATTTATTTGTAGTGTTACCTGATCCCTGTAATTTGCACAACTTTTCATTTAATTCTTTTAATTGGGTAATATCTTTAGAAATTTCTACTGCACCAATTACCTCACCATTATAAAAAGCAGGTACAGTAGTATTAATAGATGTGATCTTCTTACCATGATTACTACTATAGTTTTGAATTACATCCACATATTGTTCCCTATTTTTTAAAGCATTCATAAGCGTAGAAGATTCCTCTTCTACGCCTTTCAAAAATTCAAATGCTCTTTTGCCAAGTATTTCTCCCGGTGAAATTCCTTCAATTCTTCCCATTGAATTATTATAGTACAATGTATTACCATTCTTATCTACAATGTGAATTCCTTCATCTAGATTTTCAATTAAGCACTTTAGAATGCTTTCAATATTATTCATCTTTCACCCTTAATAAATTGGATATTTAGAACATATCTCACTAACCTCTGCTCTTACCTCTTCAATTACAGTTTCTTTATGTTCTATAACTTTATTAATTAGAGCAGCAATTTTAATCATTTCTTCTTCTTTAAAACCTCTAGTTGTTACTGCAGCAGTACCAATTCTTATACCACTAGTTATAAAAGGACTAAGGGTTTCAAAAGGTATTGTATTTTTATTTACAGTAATATGAGCTTCATCCAATAATTTTTCTGCATCTTTTCCAGTAATTGCTTTATTTGTTAAATCAACAAGCAGCAAATGGTTATCTGTGCCTCCAGAAACTAACCTAAATCCATACTTAGTTAGCTCCTCTCCAAGTACTTTAGCATTTTTTACAACTTGCTTTATATAAGTTTTAAACTCTTCTGTATCAGCCTCTTTAAAGCATACGGCCTTTGCAGCTATAACATGCATTAAAGGGCCTCCTTGCATACCAGGAAATATAGACTTATCTATTTCTTTTGCATATTTTTCTTTACATAATATAGCTCCACCTCTAGGGCCTCTCAAGGTTTTATGCGTAGTTGTAGTAACAAAGTCTGCATATGGAACTGGTGAAGGATGTACCCCAGCTGCAATAAGACCAGCTATATGAGCCATATCCACCATTAAATATGCTCCTACTTCATCGCAGATTTCTCTAATTTTTTTAAAATCTATTATTCTTGGATATGCACTAGCGCCAGTAACTATCATTTTAGGCTTATGTTCTAATGCAAGTTTTCTTAATTCTTCATAGTCTATTTGTTCAGTTTCTTTATTAACTCCATAAGAAATAAAATTATATAGCTTTCCAGAAAAATTAACCGGGCTTCCATGAGTCAAATGACCGCCATGGCTTAAATTCATCCCTAGTACTGTATCACCAGGTTTTAAAACTGCAAAATATACAGCCATGTTTGCTTGAGAGCCTGCATGAGGTTGTACGTTAGCATGCTCAGCATTGAATAACTTTTTCATCCTTTCTCTTGCTAAATCCTCAACCTCATCAACTACTTCACAGCCACCATAATATCTTTTTCTTGGATAGCCTTCTGCATATTTATTTGTGAGCTTTGAACCCATTGCCTCCATAACAGCCTCACTAGTAAAGTTTTCAGAAGCAATAAGTTCAATGTTATGCTCTTGTCTTTTTGCTTCTCTTTCAATGATACTAAAAACTTCTTCATCTTTTGATTTTATGTGATTTAATTCCAATTTAAGCACCTCGCCTTTATTTTTTAAAATTCCTATACATAAAATTATAGAGCCATCAACATTTTTTATCAACTATTGACAGAAAATTTAATATTTTTTTATTATATTAGTTTACTTAATCATCTAATTTAAATTTCAAAAATATGTGATATAATCTTGTTATCAATAATTAGATTTATGTCAAAATTACTTGCTAAACTTAATGCCACTTAAAAAATTAGTGATGCTTGAAAGGAGTTTTTCATGAGTGCAAATAGAATAATACACATTGCAGCTGACGCTGGAAAAATAATTCTAGAAAATGGTGGAGAAACCTATAGAGTTGAAGAAACCATGTCTAGAATTTGTAATGCCTTTGGAATATCGCTTGCTGAAAGTTTTGTTACTCCAACAGGAATTATGATTTCAGTTACTACCGACTGTGATCAAACTATAACAATTGTAAAAAGAATAAAAAGTAGAACAGTTGACCTAGAAAAGATTGCAAAAGTTAATGATCTTTCTAGAAATATAAAATCTCAAGGTTTAACCTTAGACCAGGTTAAAGTTGAATTAAATACTATTAACACAACTAAAAGATACAGCGATAAAACTTTGATTTTATTTTCTTGTATTACGGTTTCCTTCTTTACTCTTATGTTTGGAGGAGATTTTCATGATTTTTGCGTATCCTTTATTATAGGCGGACTTATTAAAATACTTACTCTTGCTCTAAGTAAAGTAAACTTAAATGACTTCTTTATAAATGTTTTAGGAGGGGCTTTAGCTGCTCTCTTGGCACTTTTGTCTGTTAACTTTAATCTCGCAACACATGTAGACAAAATTACAATTGGCTCCATTATGCTGCTGGTTCCAGGACTTTCTATAACTAACGCCATAAGAGATACAATAGCTGGCGACTTACTTGCAGGAATTTCAAGAGCATTGGAGGCTTTTTTAATTGCTGTGGCAATTGCAGCAGGCAGCGGAACAATAATAACTCTCTGGGTTATTTATTTTGGGGGTAGCTTAATATGATTATTATAAATTCTTTATATGCTTTTATTGCAACCTTTGGTTTTTGCATATTATTTAATATACGTGGTAAAAACTTATTTTATACTTCACTTGGTGGCGGTGTTACTTGGTTTTTCTACCTCTTAGCTGATCACTTTAGTAGTTCAAATATTTTTGCTCTATTTATAGCCTCAATTGTAGCGGGTATATATTCTGAAATAATGGCAAGAGTTCTAAAATCACCTGTAACCACTTTCTCTATATGTGCAATTATTCCTCTAGTTCCAGGTGGAGGCATGTATAATACTATGCTTCAATTAATTCAAGGTAATGTTAATAATTCCTTAACTACAGGCCTTGCTACATTATCAAGTGCTGGTGCAATCGCAGTTGGAATTTTACTTGCATCATCTTTCACTAAGCTAATGTTATTCTTTACTAAGCAAAAAAAGGTCATCTAGTAAATAAACTAGATGACCAATTTTTTAACCTATTTTCTATTTTAAAAACATAAGCAGTGTAGAAAGTAAATCTTCAATTTCAGTATCCTTTGAAGAATCAATTTCATCTTTCATAATGCAGTTTTTTGCATAGTTTTCCAAAATCAATCCTCCAACCTTATTCACCGCTGCCCTTACTGCAGCAATCTGAATAACAATATCCCTACAGTTTACTTCATTATCAATCATTTTTTCAATGCCTTTTACCTGACCTTCAATTCTTCTAAGTCTGGTTTGTATATCTTTTTTCATTAAATCTTTATTACTATTTTTAGTGTCATTTACATCATCTTCAATTGTACCATCAATATCAGAAGTATTTTTTTCCTTCATCTATATCACTCCTAGGCTTTGCATTATTCTTGATGGCTTATTTTAGCTATACCCAATTCCTTTAATTGAACATCATCAACAACATTTGGTGCTTCACTCATTGGATCATAGGCATTTTGATTTTTAGGAAAAGCAATAACATCTTTAATATTATCAGTTCCAGCAAGGAACATAATAAGTCTATCAAAGCCAAAAGCTAATCCGCCGTGTGGTGGTGGTCCAAATTTGAAGGCTTCAAGTAAGAACCCAAATCTTTCCCAAGCTTTTTCTTTAGTGAATCCTAAAACATTAAACATTTTTTCCTGCAGCTTGCTGTCATGAATTCTTATACTGCCTCCACCTAATTCTTCTCCATTTAAAACAATATCATATGCTTTAGCTCTAACCTTACCTGGGTCAGTATCTAAAAATTCTATATCCTCATCCATTGGCATTGTAAATGGATGGTGCTCTGCTTGATATCTATTTTCCTCCTCATTATATGAAAGAAGTGGAAACTCTGTTATCCATACAAAGTTGAACTCTGTATTATCTTTTAGAAGTTCAAGCTTCTTTGCAAGTTCAAGTCTTAATGCACCTAAACTTTGTAATACAACCTTATTAGAATCAGCAACAATAAGTATCAAATCGCCTTGCTTTGCATCTACCTTTTCTATAATATTCTTTAGCTCTTCCTCAGTTAAGAACTTAGCTATTGGAGACTTGATCTCTTCTTCTTTAACAGCTATCCATGCAAGCCCCTTAGCCTTATAGGTTTTAACAAACTCACCTAATCTGTCTAAGTCTTTTCTTCCCATATTAGCACAATTTTCAACCTTTATAGCTCTTATACTGCCCTTAATCTCTATTGCATCTTTAAACACTTTGAAGTCTGCATTTTTAACTTCATTACTTATATCTACTATCTCCATACCAAATCTAAGATCTGGTTTATCTGAACCGTATTTTTCCATAGCTTCTTTATAAGGCATTCTCTTTATTGGAGTTTCAACATCTACATCAAGTATTTCCTTGAAAACTTTTTTAATTAATCCTTCATTTACAGCTATAACGTCATCCACTTCTACAAAGCTCATTTCAATATCTACTTGAGTGAACTCTGGCTGTCTATTTGCTCTTAAGTCTTCATCTCTATAGCACTTTGCAATTTGGAAGTACTTATCAAAACCTGATACCATTAATAATTGCTTAAATATTTGTGGTGATTGTGGTAATGCATAAAACATTCCTGGATAGTTTCTGCTAGGAACTAAGTAATCTCTTGCTCCTTCTGGTGTACTCTTAGTAAGAGTTGGAGTGTCTACTTCTAGAAATCCATTATCACTTAAATAATCTCTAACTACTTTTGCAGTCTTACTTCTAGTTATAAATATTTTTTGCATATCTGGTCTTCTAAGATCAAGATATCTATACTTTAATCTGATATTTTCTGCTGCATCCAGATTTTCTTTTATGTATATTGGTGGTGTTTCTGATTCAGATAAAATCTTTATATTATGTCCTTTTAGCTCAATCATACCAGTTGGCATATTTGGATTTGGTGATTCTCTCAGTACTATTTCTCCAGTTACTGCAATACAGTACTCCGATCTTACATTATCAGCTTTTTCAAATGCTTCTTTATTTATTTCTTCTCCAAAAACAACTTGAAGAATACCAGTTCTATCTCTTAAATCAACAAATATTAAGCCTCCTAGATTTCTTTTCCTCTGTACCCATCCCATTACGGTAAAATTACTTCCTATGTTGGATTCCCTTAGTTCTCCACACATTGCTGACCTTTTAAGTCCTAATAACGCTTCACCCATATGTTTATTCCTCCATTTCAATTTGCATCTATGGATAGTATGCTTTTTCCACAGTGATAATTTTTTCATTGTAGAAGTATGTTTTTATAAAATTTATTTTAAATTTATTTATCAGATAATTAATATAGAGTATCTAGAAGTTTAATTTTATTATGGATCATTTCATCAATTCTAGAAATATACTCTCTTACGTCTTTTGTATTGCCAAATCTTTCAATTCTATTTTCATCTAAAAATACAACTTTTGATACTGCATCTGCTCCTAATGCTATAATTGTCTGCTTTTCTTCCATCATTTGAATATTATAAATAGACTCTTTATGCTGCTTTGTATAGCCTACGTTTTCCATGTTTCCTACCATATTCTTTTGTCTATACATATAATAAGGGCTCATATGCAGTCTCTCAGCTAAATTAACTGTAGCTTCATACATAGAATTTAATTCATTCTGAGACTTTTCTTCAAGTTTTATTTTATTTACAATATTCTCATGAAGTCTTGAAGATCTTTTGATTGACATTCCATGAACTGTTATACTTTCAGGGTTCAGCTTGTAAATTTTGTCACAAGTATTTAAAACTTGTTCAAGCCCTTCTCCCTGAAGTCCAACAATTAAATCCATATTTATATTGTCAAAACCACAGCTTCTTGCAAGATTAAATTTATCTATAACATCATTAGAAGAATGATTTCTTCCTATTCGCTTTAAAGTATCATCATTCATAGTTTGTGGATTAATGCTTATTCTGTGTACTCCGAATTTTTTCATAGTCAATAGCTTTTCATAAGTAATACTATCAGGTCTTCCACATTCAACAGTAAATTCTTCCACCTCATTTATAGAACATAAATTATTATGTATTTCTTTCATAATATTTTCAAATTGCAAGTTATCAACTGATGTTGGTGTGCCACCACCAAAATAGATACATTGAATCTTTAGCTCTTTTTCTCTAATATAATTTCCCATTGTAGCTATTTCTTTTGTTAAGGCTGATAAATATGGTTCTACTAGCTTTGAGCAGCTGCTAATTGGGTTAGATGCAAAAGAACAATAAATACATCTAGTAGGACAAAAAGGCATACCTATATAAATACTTACAGTATTTTTATCTTTATTTACTATACCTTCCTCTAGCTTTGCTACATCAATACATAGTCTTGCTTTATCTTCTCTAGCAAAATATCTCTTACTATAGATATGGATAATTTCTTCGTCACTTTTTCCCTCATTCAAAAGTGATAGGGCAATTTTACTTGGACGTATTCCAATTAATATTCCCCAAGGCATTTCTTTTCTTGTTTTATTACTAAGGAACTTAAATATCTCTCTTTTTACATTTTCTTTTTTTACAAAATTGTTATCAAATTCAAAGTAACTTTTATAGCCAGCATCAATAATTTGAATACCCTTGTCATCAATGAAAACAATAAAACTTTCATCAAAATTACTGCTAGTAGGTTCTTCAGCTGCTTCTACGAATTTAATATTTTCTGATTTGTAAAAGATACTAAACATTTGAAATACATCGTATCTAAATGTCATGTCATTTAATTTGATTTTTATCATTATCTCACCTAAATATTCAAGTTATTTTAAATAATGAAAGCCTTAAAAAAAAGGATTGTTCTCCCTTTCATACTTAATAGTGCTTTGTGGTCCATGTCCAGGATAAACCTTTATGTCATCATTTAAAACCATTAACTTTGATTTTATACTTTCAATAATTGTTTCAAAATTTCCACCCTCAAGATCTGTTCTACCTATAGATCTTAAAAATAGAGTATCACCAGTAAAAAGTGAATCATTAACTAGGTAACATACTCCACCTGGGGTATGGCCTGGTGTTTCGATACATTTAATTTCAGATTCACCTAATTCAAAAATATCATTTTCTTTAACATTTTTATCGAACTCTACTTCTATTCCTTTAAACTTAAGTGGGCCAAACATATAGGCTCCATTTTTTATTAATTGTTCATCCTGTTTATGAATGTATACTGGAACACTAAATTCTTCTTTTAGCATTCCTACAGCCCCAGTATGATCCATATGACCATGAGTTAGCAAAATATATTTAACCTTACCTTCTATTGCCTTTACAGCCTTTATAATGTCCTCTCCATCTCCACCTGGATCAATTACTGCAGTTTCCTTGGTGCTCTCATCACACATAATATAGCAGTTTGCAGCGTACACTCCAGCTGGAATTCTCTTTATTTCCATGTAAACACCTCATTTAAAAAACTTTTTTTGAATCAAGCATTAGCGTTACAGGACCATCATTTTCTATGGATACACACATATCCGCCCCAAATACCCCAGTTTGAACTCCTGGTATAATATCCTTACATTGAGCTACAAATTCGTTATATAAATTTTCAGCTTCTTCTCCTGCTAACGCCTCCATAAAATTAGGTCTGCGTCCTTTTCTACAATCTCCATACAAAGTAAATTGGGAAACCAAGAGTAGTTCCCCATCTACTTCTAATAAAGATTTATTCATTTTATTATCTTCATCTTCAAAAATCCTTAGATTCAATATTTTGTCCTTTAAAAATTTTATATCTTCTACACTGTCGTTTTTAGAAATACCTATCAGTACATTTAAACCTCTTCCTATAGCACCGACAACTTTTCCATCTATTTCAACCTTGGAGGATTTTACTCTCTGTACTACAGCTCTCATGTTTCACACTCCTCTTAAGATTTGGTTCTATATATCTCCCTAACACCCTTTAATTTTTTTATTTTTCTCATTAGCATTCTCAAATGCTCCAAGTCAGGTATTTTAACCTTTAAACTCACTATTGCTGTTCCACCTTTAGCAGATTTTGCATTTACTGCGCAAAGATGAGTTTTTGTTTCCATAACAAGCTCCACAATTTCTGACAGCAATCCTTCTCTATCATCGGCTTCCACTTGGAGTTCAGTAATATAGTCTGAGCCTTTTGCTATTCCCCAAGTTGCTTCAACTATTTTACCTTCATCTTCCTTTTTTAAGGCAGCCAAATTCATGCAATCCTCTCTATGAATTGATACTCCTCTTCCCTTAGTAATATAACCTACAATATCATCACCTGGAACTGGATTACAGCACTTTGCAAACCTTACCAGTAAATTGGTTGTGCCTTTTACAATAATTCCTGGACTTTTAGTTCTAAATTTATCTTCTCTTTGATTTGTAATTTTACTGTTATTTTTATTTATTTGCTCTTCCAAGTTTTTTAGATTATTTAAGTCATTTTTATTTGTACCTTTTAAGAACTGTTCCTTTAATCTTAAAACAATAGAAGAAGCCATAATATCGCCAAGTGCAACTAGTGCATATATATCTTCTATAGAATTTGAATTATATCTTTTAAGTAGTTGTTCTAGTGCTTCACCTTTTGCTAATTCTCCAAAATTATATCCCTGCTTTTTAGTCTCCTTTTCAAGCAGTTCTTTGCCCTTTACAATATTTTCTTCTCTTTTTGCTTTCTTAAACCAAGCTCTTATCTTGGACTTAGCCTGGTTGCTTTTTACAACATTTATCCAATCCATGTTAGGACCTTTTGGCACAGAAGAAGTCATAACTTCTACAATTTCTCCTGTCTTTAAGTGATAATCCAAAGGTACCATTCTTCCATCCACTTTAGCACCTACACATCTGTTTCCAACATCAGTATGAATCCTATATGCGAAATCTATGGGAGTTGCATCATTAGGAAGATTAATTACTGTACCCTTAGGTGTAAATACAAAAACTTCATCAGAAAACAAATCAATTTTAAAACCTTCCATGAATTCTTCTGCATCAGAGGTTTCTCCCTGCCATTCTAATATTTCTCTTAGCCATGAAAGTTTAAAATCTAAATTATTTTCTGAATTTACTGTACCCTCTTTATACTTCCAGTGAGCCGCAATTCCGTATTCAGCTGTTCTATGCATATCAAAGGTTCTTATTTGAATTTCAAAAGGTTTTCCTTGAGGCCCTATAACTGTAGAATGAAGTGATTGATACATATTAGGCTTAGGCATAGCAACATAATCCTTAAACCTTCCTGGTATTGGCTTATACATTGTATGTACTATTCCTAGTGCTGCATAACAGTCCTTTACACTATTTACCAGAATTCTTACAGCTGTCAAATCAAATATTTGGTCTACAGTTTTATTTTTACTAACCATCTTTCTATAAATACTATAAAAATGTTTTGGTCTTCCATCAATATCTGATTGAATTCCTGCTTTCAGCAAGCTATCATGCAATTCTTTAGTAATAAGATTTATATATTCTTCTCTTTCTACTCTTTTCTCGGATATTTTTTGTACTAAATCATAGTACTCATTTGGATTTGTATATCTAAAAGCTAAATCCTCTAGCTCCCACTTAATTTTTGATATTCCTAGTCTATGCGCGAGAGGAGCATAAATATCAAAAGTCTCTTTTGCTTTTTCCTTTTGCTTTTCAACAGGCATATATTTTAGAGTTCTCATGTTATGAAGTCTATCTGCAAGTTTTATAAGAATTACTCTAACATCTTTTGCCATGGCAAGCAGCATTTTTCGAACATTGTCAGCTTGCTGTTCTTCTTTAGTCTTATATTCAATTTTCCCAAGCTTAGTAACACCTTGAACTAGCTCAGCTACTTCCACATTAAAATTATTTACAAGATCCTCGTAAGTATAGGTAGTATCCTCAATTACATCATGGAGTAATCCCGCTGCTATAGTATTTGCATCTAAGCCCATATCCGCTAGTATACATGCCACTTCTAATGGGTGGATTATATATGGCTCACCTGATTCTCTCTTTTGCATATTATGAGCCTCATAAGCGAAATTAAAAGCTTTTTCAACAAATTCTTTATTTATGTTATTATTGCTTTTATCTATTTTATCCATTAACTTCTCTAGCATTTGGGGTACTCTCCTAAAATCAAAGGCTGGTTAATTAAACCAGCCGTTATTTTTTACTCTTATTATATAATAATGTGTAGAAATTTGCAATTTAAATTTGACAAACTGCAATTTTCATGCTTCATTTATATTTTTTAGATATCATATGTTACAAGTGACATAACATCATAGTTTGTAAGTTTATCTTTTCCATATAAATCAGTTAGTTCAATTACAAAATCGATACTAACTACTTCACCACCAACTTGTTCTACAAGCTTAGCTACAGTTGCAATTGTTCCACCAGTAGCAAGAAGGTCATCAACTATTGCTACCCTCTGACCAGGCTTAATGGCATCTTTATGTATTTCTAATATATCACTACCATACTCTAAATCATAACTTATAGAAATAGTATCATAAGGCAGTTTTCCTTTTTTTCTAACTGGTACAAAACCAGCCCCTAGGGCATAAGCAACAGGCGCCCCAAATAAAAAGCCCCTAGCTTCAGGTCCTACTACAACATCTATATCTTTATCTTTAAGGTACTCAACCATTTTATCAACAGTAAATTTTAGTGCATCCTTATCTTGAAGTAATGTGGTTACATCTTTAAAACTAATGCCTTCCTTTGGAAAATTATCAATTATTCTTATATTATTTTTCAAATCCAACTTTATTTCCCCCTAAATATGGAACTTCGATAACACGAATATTTCCATGTTTTAATTGTTTTTCGTTTTTAGAACATATTTGATAAAACCCATGTTATATGGGCCTCACAACAATTTTTTCTATAAAATAACACCTCTATATTATACATTAAATGTTCAGGTATTTTCAAGTTCTAAATCTATTTTTAACTTATACTAATTTCCCTAATCCTTTTTTCTATCTCATTATTCAAATACTTTGCAATTTGCTCAGCTCTATATTTATCAGAGGTCGTAAATAATTCTACAGCAATTCTTGCATTATCAATTCTGCCTTCTAAAGTTCTAGTTGAACCTATTTTTTTAACAAATTCAAAAATAGCAGTTTCATTTTCTTCATTTAATTTATAAATCTTCTTCCAAGCATTTATACCATAATTATTAGTCTTTTTTAGCTGCTTTATTCCTTCCTCAACAATAAATTTATTTTCTCCAATTAAAGGAACTTCTTGTGCAACCGTTCCTAACATAACTAAATCTAAATACTTATTTATACTTTTCATTCTATAATAGCTTGCAATTGCCTGCACTAATTTAAAAGCCACACCTGAAGCAGATAAAAATTTAAATTCATAATTACAATTTTCCTGTTTTGGATTAATAATTATTTCATCAGTGGTTCCTTTTACTTCATGATAGTCAGTAACAATTACATCTATACCTAAATTATTACACATCTTAATCTGAGAAAATGAACTTGAACCACACCCCACAGTAATTAATAATTTTGCGCCTAATGCTTTAATATTGTTTTTCACATCTTCAGAATTTATATTAAAATTCGGTGAAATTACATTTGGAACAAAATACTCAACATCAGCATTTAAATATTTAAACACTAATAAAAGTAATGCAATACTTGAAATGCCATCCAAATCATAATAACCATATATAACAATTTTTTCTCTATTATTAATTGCTCTAACAACTCTATTAAGCGCTGCATCCATTCCTTTTAAAGCAAATGGATTGAACCTTAACTGCGGCTGAAAATATTGCAATTTTTCCTTACAATTTTCCATAATTAAATCCTCCAAATTTATCGAAAACACCTTTATTATAAATGAAATTGTCATTTTTGACAAATGTTTTAGATAAATTTTTTAAATAATTAATTTTAGCACTTTAATATATACACAAATTTTAATTAATGGAATATTCTACAAACATAATATATATAAAAAATTAAAAAAGGAGTGCTGAGCACTCCTTCTATCAAACTAAATTATGCTATTGCTCTTTTTGCTTTAGAGGATCTCTTTTTAAGTAAAACCCAAATTGGACTTGCTATGAATATTGAAGAATAACATCCTGATGCAATTCCAATTATAAGTGGGAAAGCAAAATTTCTAACTGAAGGAACAAATATATATACTGCAGTTATAGTTATAAGAACTGTAAGAACAGTATTAATAGACCTTGTCATAGTTTGAGTAATACTAGCATTTGCAAGCTCGGTAACATCTTTTCCCCTAAAGTACTTTTGATTTTCTCTTATTCTATCAAATACAACTATTGTATCATTTATAGAATAACCAATTACAGTAAGCATAGCAGCTATAAATGCTGAATCTACAGGAACTTTGTATAGTGCATACACTCCAAGTGTAATAAGTACATCATGCAATAATGCTATGATAGCAGCAAAGCCAAACTTAAATTCAAATCTTATTCCAACGTATATAAGCATAGCAACTGTTGCAAGAGCTAAAGCCCAAGAAGCCTTTTGCTTTAATTCATTACCTATAGTACCACCAACGGTGTTCTGATCCAAAAGTGAACCTTCTTTTAGTGTATATTTAGTTTTAAGATCATTGTACATTGAGGCAACTTCTTCACCAGAAAGCTTATTACTCTTAATTTCATATTCTGGTGTTGTTTTTCCTTCTGGAATAGCTTTATTTGTAACAGCATCTTTAGCATATTTTAAAACTATTTCATCTGCTTCTGTTTTATTAAAATCTTTTCCCATGTCAATTTTTACAACAGTACCACCTGTAAAGTCCAAGCCAAAATTAAGCCCGTTGACAGCTATACCTATAAAGCCAGCAACTATAATTATAATTGAAATGGCAAACCATATCTTTGTTTTTTCTATAATTTTTAGCACAGTTTTTACCCCCTTGTAATTGCGTGTACTCCAAATGTTCCAATAGTCCACTTTTTATCAAAGAATCCCGCTTTAGCAGCAAGTCTCGTTAAGAATCTTGTTACTGTAATTGCAGTGAACATACTTAAAAGTACACCAATCATTAAAGTAAGGGCAAATCCTTTAACAGAACCTGATCCAAGAGCGTAAAGAACTATACCAGAAATAATAGTAGTAATATTTGAATCTAGAATGGAGCTTAAAGCTCTATGAAAACCTGCTTCTATTGCAGCCTTCGGAGTTTTACCTGACTTTAACTCTTCCTTCATTCTCTCAATTATAAGTACATTGGCATCTACTGCCATACCAACTGTCAGTAGGAAACCTGCAATACCTGATAGCGTTAAAGTAGCTCCTATTGCTGAAAATACTCCTAATAATAACACTATGTAAAGAAGTAAAGCAATATCTGCTATTAAACCAGGTATTCTATAATACAATATCATAAATAGGAATACTATTCCTATACCAACTTCACCAGCTAATATACTCTGAGGCATAGCATTGGCACCAAGTGTAGGTCCAACTACTTTAACTTCAGCAGTTTTAATTGGAAGTGGAAGTGCACCTGACTTAATAATTCCAGCTTGCTTTTTAGCTTCTTGTAAATCTTTAAGTCCTGTAATTTGAGCTTTTCCACCTGTGATAACACTTTGAACTGTTGGATCATTTATTTTATCTTCATCCATATATATAGCTATCTTTTGTCCTAAAAACTTAGAAGTAGCTTCTGCAAATTTCTTTGTACCTGCATCAGTTAATTCTAGGTCTACTACATAGCCGCTTGTTTGATCTAAATTAGCAACTGCATTTTTTACATCTGAACCAGTCAATATTTCTGAATTATCTGGTCCAACAAATCTTAGCTTTCCAGTCTTTCCAACTGAATCAATTACTTCTTTAGTATCAAATTTTCCAGGTATATCAATTCTTATTCTTTTTGTTCCTTCTTTTGAAATTGTTGTCTCGCTTACACCCATTTTATTAACTCTTAAGGAGATAAGCTCGATTGTTCTATCTAGGTCTTCTGGCTTAACCTTATCAGAAGTTTGAATTTCCTCCAATACAGAAATTCCACCCTGTAAATCCAGTCCTCTATTTATGGTGTTTCCTAAGGATTTGATTTGATAATCACCAATAGTCGCTCCCATAGCCCCCAAATATGCTAAAAGACCGATTAAAAAAACACAAACAAAAAATAATACCGCACTTTTTCCTTTTGTTTTCATCTTTCTCCCCCTCTGACAGTTTCTTAGAGTTTATTATATTACTATTTAAATAAATAGTCAACTTAAGGTAAATATGTTTTTATTTTTCCATTATTTTTGATTTTAATGCAATAGAACACTCAATTCTTTTCTTTTGCATTTTACATCCTAGCTCATAAGGCACATGAATATCACCATTAAAATTATAATTATTAGCCTGGCATCCACCACTACAATAGAATCTTGCCCAGCACTCTCTGCAGGTAGGTTTATTATAAATGTGAGCCTTTTTAAAACTCTTTGAAGTACTTTCATCTATTTTAGCTTCAAAGACATCTCCTATTTTGAATTTTTCATTGCCAACAAATTGATGACATGGATATATATCTCCTGTTGGGGTTATAGCAACATATTCGTGCCCAGCACCACAGCCGGATATTCTCTTATATACACACGGTCCACCTTGAAGATCAATATTGAAGTGATAAAACTTAAATTCTCTTCCTTCTCTATGTCTCACTAGCATATCTTCGTAAAGCTTATCATATTGCTCAAAAATCTTTGGTAGGTCTTCTTCCCTAAGAGATAACGGATGGTCCTCTGGAAGTACAACAGGTTCAATAGATATTTCCTTAAATCCAAGGTCCGCAAAATGCTTTACATCTTCAAAAAAGTCAGTATTATTTCTTGTAAAGGTTCCCCTTACATAGTACTGTTTAGACTTGTCCCTCATTTCTACCATCTTTTGAATATTTGGAAGTATTTTATCGTAGCATCCGCTTCCGTCAAATCTAACTCTAACTTCATCGTTTACTTCTTTTCTTCCATCTATACTCAATACTATGTTTCCCATATTTTCATCTATATACTTCATTATTTCATCGGTTAATAACGTAGCATTGGTAGTCATAGTAAATCTAATAACCTTATTGTGAAGCTTTTGTTGCACTTTTGCATACTCAACAATTTCCTTTATAACATCAAAAGCTAAAAGAGGTTCTCCACCAAATAAATCTACTTCAATATTTTTTCTAGGTCCAGAAGCATTTATTACAAAATCTATAGCTTTTTTCCCTACTTCTGCAGTCATTATCTCTCTGCAGCCCTTATATTCACCTTCATCAGCAAAGCAGTACTTACACTTTAAATTGCAGTCATGAGCTATATTTAAGCATAATGCTTTTATAAAAGATTGGGAATTATCATTTTCAGCTATATCTTCATAAAGATCCTTTGAGTAAAGCATTTCCTCTTGTATTAGCTGAAAAAGTTCATCATAAGCTTCCTCAATCTCACTTTTTGCATACTTTGTTGAAAATTTCTCTATAAGTTCTTCTTTACTTCTTAATCCTTCTTCATCTAATAAGTCATAAACAAGTTCATCAACAATATGAACTCCACCTGAGTTAACGTCTATTACATAACGATCATTGCCTTGAATAAATTTATGTATGTTTGCCAATTTTATTTCTCCTTCCAAGTATCTCAATATATAAATTTAATTTAGAACTTTAATAAATTTAAAGCAGTAACATCTGTTACTGCTTCTCTGGTATATTAATTTTCACAAGCTAAGTTAGCAACTGTGCAGGAAGTTTTACAAGCAGATTGGCATGAGTTAGCACATTCTTTACATCCTGGTTTTTTCAAACTATCTTTTATGTTGCTCTTGTTTACTGTTATAATATGTTTCATTATTATTCCTCCATTCGAAAAAACTTACTTAGTAATTGTACCATAAATTTCTTTTAAAATAAAGTGTTTCTAAAGATTAATTCCTAACATACCAGATAAACATCCTACCGCTAGTCCAAGTAGTGACCTCCATAAATCTCTTATGCTAAGTGCAGCATCTCGTCCAGCTACTAAAGATGCAAGATAAATAATCAATATATATATTAAGGCTACGGATAAACCAACTAGCCATCCTTTGTTTCTTATTTTTTTAGTTGCATAAATAGCTCCATAGACTATGCTAGCCATGGTAATAATCAAAATACATAATGAAATTATGTTTTGATTTAAATTACTAAAGCTACTTATAAGAGCCATTACTACAATTAAAATGGTAGTGATGATACACCCTCTTAAAACACCCCTACCAATGTAAGAATAGTTTTTCTTAATTCCTTCCATAAAAAACACCTCCCATCTAGTATTATCTATGTAGAAGAGAGGTATTTTATGATTACTTTTCTGTACTTTCTATTTTTTCTGTTTCATTATCACTTTCAGTGACTAAAACTTGAGAGATACCATTTTTATCAAGTTTAATTCTCATCTTATCTGGACCAGTTTGCATTATTACAAAATTATCTTGTATGTTTACTATTTTGCCTATAATGCCTCCTCTTGACATAATCTCATCGTTAACCTTTAATCCAGACAACATTGCACTGTACTTCTTTTTCCTTTTGTTTTCAGGAACCAAGATTATTAAATAGAATATAGCAATCATTAATATAAAAGGTAAAAAACCAATTAAGCTCTGCATACTTAAAACCTCCTTCCATTAATTCTTATACTATTATAAATTACAAGTATAATCTTATCAATACAAATATTTCATATTAACTAAAAAGCTTTAATTTTATTAGGAGTTACTACTCCAAGCATTTAGTTTTTCATTTTTATAATCATCAAAATAATCTCCATCAATGGCATCTCTTATTTCTTGCATCATATTATTATAAAAATACAAATTATGTAAAACACACAATCTCATAGCTAGCATTTCCTTAGCTTTAAATAAATGCCTAATATAAGCCCTTGTATAATGCTTACAAGCTGGACATTGACATCCTTCATCAATTGGGCTACCATCTGTTTCATACTTTGCATTCATAAGATTGATCTTTCCATCTTTAGTGAATACATGACCATGACGACCATTTCTAGCAGGAAGGACACAATCAAAAAAATCTACTCCTCTAGATACTGCTTCTAAAATGTTGCTTGGAGTACCTACTCCCATTAAATATATTGGTTTGTTCTGTGGAAGATATGGCACTACGGAATCAATGATTCTGTACATCTCTTCATGAGTCTCACCAACAGCAAGACCACCAATAGCATATCCATCTAGATTCATTTTTGAAATTGTCTTTGCATGTTCTATTCTTATATCATCATAGGTTCCACCCTGATTAATTCCAAAAAGCATCTGCTTTTTATTAACTGTATCTTCAAGCGAATTTAATCTATCCATTTCTATTTTACATCTTTCAAGCCATCTTGTTGTTCTTTCAACAGACTGCTCAACATATTCTCTAGAGGAAGGGTTAGGTATACATTCATCAAAGGCCATTGCTATTGTAGATCCAAGATTACTTTGAATTTGCATACTTTCTTCAGGTCCCATAAAGATTTTCTTTCCATCAATATGAGAGCTAAAATAAACGCCTTCCTCTTTTATTTTTCTCATTTGTGACAATGAAAAAACCTGAAACCCACCTGAATCCGTAAGAATAGGTCTATCCCAATTCATGAACTTATGTAGGCCACCCATCTGCCTTACAATCTTATCCCCAGGTCTTAAATGAAGATGATAAGTATTTGAAAGTTCCACTTGACAGTTTATTTCCTTCAAGTCCATAGAGGAAACTGCGCCTTTTATAGCACCTAGCGTACCAACATTCATAAATACTGGTGTTTGTATCACACCGTGAGGCGTAGTAAATTCTCCTCTTCTTATCTTGCCACTTTTCTTGAGTAATTTATACAAATTTGTCACTTCCTCTTTATCAAAAATAGTAATATATTATGATATAAACATAGCATCTCCAAAGCTAAAGAATCTATATTTATTCTCTACTGCTTTATTATAAGCATTTAGTATTATTTCTCTGTTAGAAAGAGCGCTTACAAGCATAATGAGAGTTGATTCTGGTAAATGAAAATTAGTAATAAGTGCATCAACTATTTTGAAATTATATCCAGGATATATAAAAATATTTGTCCATCCTGATTGTTCTCTTACCATACCATTCTCATCACCAATAGTTTCAAGTGTTCTACAGGAAGTTGTACCAACTGCTATGACTCTATTTCCCTTTTGCTTTGCTTCATTAATTATATTTGCTGTTTCCTTTGTCATTATGTAGTATTCAGAATGCATATGGTGTTCCTCTATTTTATCCACCTTAACTGGTCTAAAGGTACCTAGACCAACATGCAATGTAATAAAAGCAAGTTTTACACCTTTATTTTTAATTTTATTTAAAAGTTCATCAGTAAAATGTAGTCCTGCTGTAGGCGCTGCTGCTGAACCAACTTCCTTTGAGTATACAGTTTGATACCTCTCCTTATCGTCAAGTTTTTCCTTTATATATGGTGGTAATGGCATTTGTCCTAATTTGTCGAGCACTTGTTCAAAAATACCTTCATAATAAAACTTAACTATTCTACTTCCCTCTTCACCAAGCCCAATAACTTCCGCAGTAAGTTCACCGTTTCCAAATACAAACTTTGTACCAACTTGAGCTCTTTTTCCTGGCTTCACAAGAGTTTCCCAAGTATCAAGTTCAATCCTCTTTAATAACAAAAATTCTATTTTGCCTCCTGAACCTTCCTTTGCACCTATTAGTCTTGCTGGTAATACCCTTGTATTATTTAAAACAAGGCAGTCTCCTGGATTTAAATAATCAATTATATCTTTAAAAACCTTATGCTTTATTTCTCCATTTTCCTTATTGAGAACCATTAGCCTAGATTCATCTCTTTTCTCTATTGGAACCTGTGCAATAAGTTCCTCTGGCAAATCAAAATAAAAATCCTTTACGTCCAAAAATTTCACCCTCTTAAAATTATAGTACTTTACTTAGTTTATTCATCAAATATTGTACACTGTTTATTATCAAAGCCCTTTTTTCCCGGTGCTCTATTTAAGTGCTTAAAAGCTTTTTCCGTTGCAACTCTTCCTCTTGGAGTTCTTAATATAAAGCCCTTTTGAAGGAGATATGGTTCATAAACATCTTCAATGGTATCCAATTCCTCTCCAATAAAATATGATAGTGTTTCAAGTCCAACTGGTCCGCCATTAAAATTATCTATGATAGCCACTAATATTTTATTATCAATACTGTCAAAGCCTTCCTTGTCTACATCTAAAAGCTCCAATGCGGATTTAGCAATTTCTAAATCCACAACACCTTGTCCTTTAACATCCGAGTAATCTCTAACCCTTTTTAAAAGTCTGTTTGCAATTCTAGGTGTTCCTCTTGATCTCTTTCCTATCTCAAAGGCAGCTTGTTCAGTAATTTTTGTTTCCAGGATGTCTGCTGATCTTATTATAATTTCCATTAATTCATTTTCATTATAAAATTCCATTGGGCATAGCACTCCAAATCTATCTCGAAGAGGAGCTGTCAAAAGTCCTACCCTAGTAGTTGCTCCAATTAACGTGAACTTTGGCAAATCTAATCGAATTGATTTTGCTGCTGCACCCTTTCCTATAACAATATCTAATGCATAATCCTCCATGGCAGGATACAATATTTCTTCTACATTTCTATTAAGTCTGTGGATTTCATCTATAAATAGTACATCAAAGTCACTAAGACTGGTTAAAATTGCAGCTAAATCTCCTGCTCTTTCGATTGCCGGTCCTGAAGTAATTTTTAAGCTTCCCTTCATCTCTTTAGCAATAATATTAGCTAAGGTTGTTTTACCAAGTCCGGGAGGCCCATATAGAAGCACATGGTCCAATGCTTCATTTCTTTTTTTTGCAGCCTCGATAAAGATGCCGAGTTTCTCCTTAACCTTTTCTTGACCTATGTATTCTTTTAATCTTTGAGGTCTCAAACTTAATTCACTGTAACTATCTTCTTCTCTATTTAAAGCTGAAACAAATCTTTCTTCCATAGCATTCTCCTTAATTCATCAAATACTTAAGGCAGCTTTTAATTATATTTTCCAATGATTCCTCTGCTGGAACCATTTTTAATGCCTGTTCTGCTTCTTTTTCTGAGTACCCAAGTGAAACTAAAGCTTCAAGTGCTTCATCTAAGCTTCTGTTAAATACTTGTTGGTCTTCCATATTAGACTCTTTTATAAAATCTTTTAACTCTATTTTATCCTTTAATTCAAGTATAATTCTCTGAGCAGTTTTTTTACCAACTCCAGGAGCCTTAGTAATTGTTTTTTCATCTCCAGTAAGAATTGCATACTTTAAGTTATCAATGGTGCTTATAGAAAGTAGTGATAAAGATGCTTTTGCTCCTATTCCATTGATAGTGAGCAGCAGATTAAACATATTTAGTTCATCCTTACTCAAAAAACCATATAATCCTATAAAATCTTCCCTTACAATTTGTTGGAGGTACAATATTACCATTTCATTAGTTTTTGGCATTTTAGCTATGGTGCTACCAGAAGTAAAGATTTTATACCCAATACCACTATTATCTATAATAATGTAATCTTTGTTCATTCCTACAAAAATACCTTTAATATATTCATACACAGCAGAAACCGCCCTTCTTTTGCATAGTTCTACAACTATAATTTTAACACATATATTACTTTACCATCATAGTAAAATTAATTCAATAAAAAAACTTGAGGATTGATTAGTATCCTCAAGTTTAACTTCTATCTATTAATTCACCAAAATCTTCATCAATTTTAGCCTCAGCACCATCCCTTGTGTCAAATTGAAAGTCTTTGCTGCCATTTGTAAGCAAATCAATATCTCCTTGTTTTAGCTTCTTTACTTGTATTTGCGTGATATCCTTGCTTTCATCTTCTAAAACAAGCTTTCCTTCGCTGTCTACCTTAAAAACAGCTAAATAATCTCCCTTAATTCCAATCACATATTTTCCTGGTTTATAGATATCTACTTTCTTACGAAGCACAACTTCAGCCTTAGTTATTTTTTCAACTGTATAACCCATAGCTTCAATTTGCTGCTTTGTTTTACCTGCAAACTCTCCAGAATTTTGTTCCTTTTTATCTACTTCTTCACTCTTTTTATATTCTATATTTAAAATCACTTTTGCACTTGGTGAAACTGTTTCATCAGAGTTAAAGCTATTTAATGCCTTGTCTACATTAATAGTAGAACTATTTTTAGCCCTTTTAGGATTTGAACCATCATCAGCGAACTTCTTAAGTCCATAATTATAGCTTATAGTAAAAGACACAACCAATATAAAGACACAAGAAATTATAATATAAATATTTTTTTTGGACATAATATCCCTCCTTATGAAAAAATTATGTCCAAATTTTAAAACTTTATTCAATTAAAATAATTTCATAACGTATATTTTCCTATTATTCATTCAACTGTATATTTTCTTCATATTCTCTTATAAGTTCTTCAATTTTAGGTGTACACCTTCTGCCAGAGCAGCCTCCTGATCCGGCTCCTGTAGCCTTCTGAACATCCTTTACAGTTCTTGCACCTGCTGCAATAGCTTTTTTAATAGTTAACCTAGAAATGGCTTTGCAGAGACAAACCTTTGTTAATTTATCTAAAACTTCTTGATTTAAATTATTCTCCATATTACACCTCACAATAATTATAGTTTTCACTCATTTTATAACATTTCTCTATTAATAATAATTATTAGATATAGTATACTACAAATCTAATCCCTTGTAAATAAAAAGAACTCAGGAAAACCTAAGTTCTTTAAATCTATTATTCTTCTGAGTCTCCACTATGTTTAGGTTTATACATCATATATGCAGCAGCACCTAATCCTGCTATGGTAGCAACTGTTCCTGCTACTCCCAGTGCGGTATTTGACAACCTTTTTTTTCTTCTATTCGGCATTAGCCAATTAGCTACTGTGGTAGCACCAACTATCTCTTTAATCATATTCTCACCCTCCAAAAGTTTGATATTTATATTTTGCATAATATTTATTACTTTATCCCTAAGTTATAAAATATTAATAATTAATTTACTAATGCAATTTATATTTACTTATATTAAATATTCTTTTATGCTCTTTAAATAAAAAACGTCTTGCTTTAAGAGCCATCTTCATTAAGCTCATCAGTTTTTTCTATAACAAGCTCACCCTTCTTCATGAACATAAAACATATTTTTTCAAGTAAATCATGGCAAAAGTAAAAGAATAAAAGAATTTAACTTCTTTTATTCTTTTCTAACTTCTAAATACAAAAAACACTTCGGTATGTAACCAAGCTGTACATACCAAAGTGTTTTTAATTTTATATTATTCTTCAAATCCTTCTGGGAACTCAGCGTTGTGGAACACGTCCTGAACATCATCGTCATCTTCAAGTGCATCCAGCATCTTTTGGATTTTTACCGCTGTTTCCTCATCTACTGAAGAATATGTATCTGGTACCATCTTTAGATCCGCCTCTAGGAATTCTACTCCATTGTTTTCTAAAGTTTCTCTTACAGTACCAAAATCTTCAGGTGTTGTAGTTATTACATATACTTCATCTTCTGCTTCGAAATCTTCTGCTCCTGCATCTAACGCAAGCATCATTAATTCTTCTTCATCCATTGCATCCTTTTCAACAATCATTTGACCTTTATTTTGGAACATGAATGAAACGCAGCCAGTAGATCCCATGTTTCCACCATACTTTGAAAAAGCATGTCTTACATTACCTGCAGATCTATTTTTGTTTTCTGTAAGTACGTTAACAATTACAGCAACTCCACCTGGTGCATAGCCTTCATAAACTATTTCTTCGTAGTTTACTCCTTCCATTTCTCCAGCACCTTTTTTAATAGCTCTTGTAACAGTGTCCAGAGGCATGTTATTAGCTTTTGCTTTTGCAATAACGTCTCTTAGTTTACCATTGGTATCCGGATTTGATCCACCCATTTTTGCTGCAACGGCTATTTCTTTACCTATCTTAGTAAAAATTTTACCTCTTTTTGCATCTGTTTTACCTTTTTTTGCTTGTATATTATGCCATTTAGAATGTCCTGACATAAAATCTCCTCCTAACACAAATGTTGTATATAAGAATTTATATTTTTCTATCGGATAAACACCTTAAATATTATAACACAAGAAATTATTTCAGTAAAATATTTTGTATACTATTCTTTAAACAACTTATTTTCAAGTTTAAAATAATAATCCGGCCTTCCCGAATCAATTATTGCCTTGCCAGAGGTTGCATCAGTAATTTCCAGTTTTATCTGCTCTATTTTTTCAACTTCATTACTCATATGTAGCCTTACCTTATCTGTATATTCAATTTGATCAATATACCAAAGGTTCTGGGAACATATATACTGAACTTTTCCAAGCAAATCATAATCTATAAGAATCTCAACAGGACATCCCATTACCTTTTCTACTACTCCAGCTTCCTTTATTCCAATGGATGCACCTTTAGAATATGCTCTTACAAGTCCGCCAGCCCCTAAAAGTATCCCGCCAAAATATCTAGTCACTACCACAACCACATCTGTTATATCGCTTTTTTTTATTACTTCAAGCACAGGTATTCCAGCTGTGCCCTGCGGCTCACCATCATCGCTGTAACGCTGAATTCCCTTGCTTTCTCCAATAATATATGCATAAACATTATGAGTTGCTTGTTTATGTTGATTTCTTATCTGATTAATAAAATTTCGAGCCTCTTCCTCGTTATAAACCCTTTTAACATGACCTATAAATAAGGATTTTTTTTCTTCAAATTCAGCTTTAGCTTCTTTTAAAACTGTATAATAACTCATTTAGTCACCACCACTTATTAATTACAATATTCAACTATTTAATTGGAAACCCTATCCATAAACTCTTTTGCAGCATTCTTAATATACTGTTTGTCCGATAAAGTATATATAGTTTCAATCCTTTTTAACGCATTTTTGCTCTTTAACTTTGTAAGTGCCTTGATAGCATACTGAACAACCTGAGGATTTTCATCATCTAGAGATCTAATTAAGGGACCTTCAAAAGAAGTTAATTCCATCTTTCCCATTGCTGAAACTGCCATTCTCCTTATATTAACATGTTTATGAACTAATGCTTTTAGTAGAATATCAGAATAATCTTTATCTTTTAATTCACCAACAATCCAAACTGCACACTCTTTATCCTTTGAAAGCATATCGGTATAGTTTCTTCTAATGAAGCTCAAGAGTGCCTTTTGATTAATCTGGTCAATAGAATTTAGTAAATTAATCTTATCTAGCTTTCCAGCGTTACAGATACTATTGAACAATTCTCTTTCATCTTTGCTTTTAGCAAGAAATCTGTATTTAATTTTACCTTTAATTAAATGTTCCTGAACTACTACTTTTTCCAAATTTCTTATTTTACAAATAGCATCAATAGGCTTTCCCTCTAAAAAAAGAAAATAGGAAATGTCCTCATTAGCATATTCTTCAGCCTTATTCCAATCAATTTTTATTAGGCCTTTACTCAAAACTATCACTCACTTTTTAACATATTATTTATAATATTCAATCCTTTTTCTATTTTTTCATTTGATACCTGTGAAAATCCAAGCCTAAAGTATTCTTCTCCCTCTTTAGGGTATTTATGAAAAAGTACCCCTGGAGTTAATAATACTCCACTTTCTTTACATTTATAAAACAAATCAATGCTATTTACTTTAGAACTACTATCTATTTGCAGGTAAAAATTTAATCCTCCACCAGGACTATTAAAACATACTTTATCACATAGAATTTGCATAATCTTATCTTCCATATACTTATATCTATTTGCATAAATGTCCTTTAAAGAGGTAATATGCTCTCTCCAAAACCCTTTTTCTATATACAATGAAAGGGCCCTTTGCATTAAACTTGAAGTTGAAATATCTGAATTAACTTTTGAGTTTTGAATTGATTCCCTAAATTTTACTGGTGCTATAAGGTATCCTATTCTTATACCAGGTAAAAAAATTTTTGAAAAACTCTTTATGTATATTACTCTATCACTATCATCCATAGCTTTAAAGCTTTTATATTCAATATTTTCATCATATATTAATTCAGAAAGGTAATCATCTTCAATAATATAAAAGTCATAGTACTCTGCCATATCTAAGATTTCCTTCTTTTTAGAAAGGCTATATGTCATGCCAGTTGGATTTTGAAAATAACTCATTAAATAGAAGCATTTTATTTTATTTTTCTTTAAAATCTTTTCAAATTGATTTAAATCTATACCATCCTGAAGCATAGGCACTTCATAAATATTCGTTCTTCTTCCTTTAAAAACAGAAAGTGCTCCACTATATGTTGGCTTTTCAACAATAATATTATCATTAACATTTAGTAAAGCCTTAGATACTATGTCTATTCCTTGTTGAGCACCGGACACAATTAGCACATCCTCTGTGCTAAGTTTGTTATTCCAAAAATATTTATTAATATTGTTTCGTAGACCTTCATATCCTAACAACTCCTGATAAGTCAGTGCTTCCGCCCCATCTCTATCTAAGACTTCATTAATAACCATTTTAAATGTAGACACCGGAAAGAATTCGCTACTAGCAGTTTCGCCAGTAAAATCAACATACTGGTTTAAAATGCTAGGTGAAAGCTTCTTGAGTGTATCTGAATAATCCTTTTTAAAATTTCTGCTAATTTCTTTTCTTTTAGCATAGGTTCCACTACCTACCTTCTGGACTGCATATCCCTCCACTTGAAGTCTTTTATAAGCATTAATTATGGTATCATTATTTACACCTAGAAGGTCCGATAGTTTTCTGATTGAAGGTAATTTTTCACCATCCTCAATAAAGTCACTATCAATAAGCTTTTTAATATGTTTTGAGATTTGAATATATTTTGGTACCTCATCCAACTTAAAATTTAAATTATATTTATCCATTTAATCACCTATTTTAATATTATGAATAGTTTAAGCTACTACCACAAAATTTACAATATGTGATAGTAGCTTACTTTTCTCAAAAAACAACTTTTTATTGAATTAGCTAAGGTATTTCGTATATTATATGAAATAAACATTTTCTTTAAATAATACTTTACCATCTTCTGTTTTATAGTCTCTACTTTCTTTCTTTACAATATTTCTTTCCCAGAGTCTATTAAGTATATCTTCAAGGCTAATATCATAATTTTCAAAAAGCCTATCTTTTTTTACATCTTCCATGCTCAAGAAGCAATCCTTATCTCTTATATAATTAATTAAAAGAGATGCTGTATTTCTAAGATTCTCATCAACTGCAGCTTCAATATAGTTAATAGTCTCGGTAATTGCATTTTTGTTATCTACATTATTAAAAAACAAATTATCAACACAAAGCCTAAAACTATCATTTAAATTCATAGCCATAGTCATAGCATCTTTACTTATCATATATCCAGATGAATTAACATAGAGATTTGCAAAATTTTCAACACATTTAACAGCAGAACTATAAGCAGTATACATTCCATCATTTGATAAATATTTCTTACATATTCCTATGTTTTTAAGTACCTTTCCTAGGTACACCATATTCCATCTTTCCCTGTCCAAATCAGGGTAATATCTTCCATTATCATATTTTATTGTAATATCCATATCTTTAGAAAAAACAAGTCTTGAGGAAGCAAAAATTCTATGTATAAATCCTCCTCGTAAATCTTCTTCATAAAGTTGAAGAAATTTAGTTTTACTCATTAATTTAATGTGAACAGGCACATTCTTTTCTTCTGTATATATATTTTTTATCTCTGCCTGCTTCTTATCTAGGATTACAAAAAGGTCTATGTCAGATTCATCCCATAAATCCCCCGTAACCATACTTCCAAACACCATAACAGCAAGAACTGCTCCATTAGTTTTAAGCCTATCTATAATGCTGTTAAATGCTTTCTGATATTGTATGATACTCCTTTCCAAGTGAAATCCCCTCCAAAAAAATAAATTTAAAATTAAAGTTAGCTAACAATAGCTTATATTTAATTATAATACAATTAAGCATAAAAACAATACTTTAACAATATTAACTGAATAAAATCTTTCACATTTATATCAATATTTTAAATATTTGCATAGTTCTTCCCTCTTTACAGCTATTACATTCAAAAATATGTATACAATAGTCACTATTGTCGTTTATTGTCATATTGGCAGTATAGTCATCTAATAAAACCTCTTGTGCTCTCCCTTTGTTCTCCATCACGCTGCCACATTTATTGCATATAAGAGTTTTCTCTGAAAGCTTATTGCAAAGTGGACATACTTTATTCATTTTTTTCTCCTTTCTAGAAGCCTTACTTATTTTGCTTTTACACCATTTCAATTATTTGATAATAACTTCTTTCAACAATGCTACATTACTCACTAACAAATTTATTCCTATTTTGCCCTAAAATTAAATAAATAGACTAGTTTCCTAGCCTATTTATCTTAAACATTATAAAGATACTTTAAGCATTTATTATATACCTCATCATCTACTTGAGCCTCTATTACTGTGCCTTCCTCTATAAATTCCTCAGCATCGATATTTGCATTTCTATGAAGATATGCAGCAGTAGCTTGCTCTGTGTAAGGAATTAAGTACTTCACCTTTTTCAATGTATACGGAAGCATAGTACATATTTTACTTAAAAGCTGATCTAAATTAATATTGTTTTTCGCAGAAATTAAAACTATTTCTATATTCTTATATTTTTCTATTACTTCATTAAGCTCTTCTT
Organism: Clostridium omnivorum; assembly: GCF_026012015.1. Taxonomy (NCBI): domain Bacteria; kingdom Bacillati; phylum Bacillota; class Clostridia; order Eubacteriales; family Clostridiaceae; genus Clostridium; species Clostridium omnivorum. Next base: position 57,304 of record NZ_BRXR01000001.1, read on the forward strand.
CACTTATTTTGTCTATCTTATTTAGTGCAAGCAGCATCGGTTTATCAATAACATTTAGCTCTTTTAAAACTTCATTTACCGCTTCTATTTGTTCTTCTGCATTTTCCGCCGATATATCAACCACATGGACTAGTAAATCAGAATATATTACCTCTTCGAGAGTTGATTTAAATGCTTCTACTAAATCATGAGGGAGCTTTCTAACAAAACCAACTGTATCAGTGAAGGTTGCAATTCTATTATCCGGCAGGTTAATAGCTCTAGTAGTTATATCTAAAGTAGCAAACAACATATCTGCTTCAAAAACCTTTTCCTTTTGGGAAACCTCCTTAGGCATTGCTATTTCACATATTTTATTTCGTAGAGTAGACTTACCAGCGTTAGTATATCCTATCAATGATATTTTGGGTACGCTACTTCTATTTTCCCTTTGTGTTTCACGGGTCTTTTTTACTTTTTCCAATTCCTTAAGTAAATCATAAATTCTTTCTTTAATATGTCTTCTATCTGTTTCTAGCTTTTTTTCTCCTGGTCCCTTTGTACCTATTCCACCACCAGTTCTAGAAAGCACAGTACCTAGTCCCATAAGTCTTGGCATTCTATATTTAAGCTGAGCTAATTCAACTTGTATTTTTGCTTCTCTAGACTTAGCCCTTCTTGCAAATATCTCCAAAATAAGAGTAGTTCTATCTATAACTTTAGCACCAATAGCCTCTTCAAGATTTCTAACTTGAGAACCGATTAACTCATCGTCAAATATGATTACATTAGCTCTTAGCGCTTGTCTAAGCATTCCTACTTCCTGAACCTTGCCACTACCAATGAAAAATGCAGAATCAATTCTACTTTTATTCTGAAGAACCTGATCTACAACATTTATTCCGCAGGCTTTAGCTAATTCGCAGAGTTCATTTAAGCTATCTTCACTTTCAATTCCAACTAATATAGCTCTTTCACTATCATCTTCTAATATTTCATTTTGTTTTATCAAGCTCTCAATAAATTTTACTTTATCTACAAAGTCAAAATCCATAGCTGCTGCTATTGTCATAGGTGATGTAGTTTCTGGTACTAAAACTTCATTCATAACTCCACAAAAGCCTAAGGTCAATTCCTTACATTGTCCTTTTTCAACAGCTAAAGCTACAAGACAATCCAGTTTTAATTTAACTAGTGCAGATATATCTAATGCGGAAAGAGTAGCATTTCCATTAGGATGTGTGTGTATTATTCTTACCCCTGACAGCTTCTTTTCCCCTATGTCAATTAAAGGCAATTCAACTGTGGTACTGTCACCAACAGCTACTGCCAGTATTCTTCCCTTTCGATCCACTGCAACGCTAATTTCTCTTTCTATTTGTTCGGTTGCAGAGCATATTATAAATGCAAGCTCTTCTGTTAATATTAATTCCTTGGGTAAGGATAATTCGTAGACCTTCTCCAACTTTTCTAAAATGCTATTTCTAATACCTTCAATATTTCCATATATCATATTATCATCTCCATATCCGATGCATATTTCACTGACTATTATATATACTTGACAACTTTCATATAATTTTATACTATAAAAGCAATATTGTAAATATCTATAGCTTGGAGGATTACAATGGAAAATAAAAAAGAAAACATACTAATTACTAAAGAACAAATTGAAAAAAGAATAGTTGAACTAGGTGCTGAAATTTCTAGAGACTACCAAGGTAAAAAACTTTATGTTTTATCTCTTTTAAGAGGTAGCTTTATTTATACTGCTGACCTAGTAAGACAAATTTCCGTTCCTACAAAAATTGGTTTTATGACTACTTCTAGTTATGGCCATGATGAAGTTAGCTCTGGAGTTGTTAAGATTGTAAATGATATTCCAGATGATATTGAAGGATATGATGTTCTTGTTGTTGATGATATTGTAGACACAGGAATCACCATGAAATTCGTAATAGATCATGTGGCTTCTCTTGGTGCAAAATCTGTAAAGTCTTGTGTACTTTTAGACAAACCTGAGAGACGTAAGGTAGATATAAAACCTGATTACTGCTGTTTTGAAATTCCAGACATATTCGTTGTTGGGTATGGACTAAACTATGGTGACTATTATAGAAATATACCATATGTTTTTAATTGGGAATAATAATTTTATAATTTCAAATAAAACTGGTAACAGCTTGCTGTTTACCAGTTTTATTTTGCATTATTTTCAGTGTTTTATTTCGAATTCATATTATTAAGATCTAAGTTAAAAGCATTGTTAGGAATTTTTCCTACTATTATAGTTTCTGATATAGGGACTTCACATTTCACATCTATATCACTTTTGCCAAGAAACATTACTACTCTTACTTTTGCTTTTACCTCTACGTAAATTTTGTGCCTTGTTTGATTAAATCCTGCACTTTCAAATTCAGATAAATATTTTGTTTCCACATATCCTACAGGAACCATTTTTATTAATAAATCAGGTCCCATTGAAGCAAGGAGATTATTTTTAAATATGTAACCTAAAGGTATCTTAACTCCAATCTGACCATAATTCTTTAATTCCTTTTGCGCCTTTAATGCAACCTCGGAGGATATTTTACTCATGCTTATTGTATCTGCTTGTACCATTACAATATTGCCACTTGCATCCTTCTCAACCTTTATGATATCTTCATATCTAAACTTCTTAGAATATTCATCCAGTATAGCGCTATTAATTATTTCCATAGCTTTTGCTCTCATTTCAGCATTTGTTACTATTATTAATGTAGGAGTTATTACTTTATCAAATTCATATATAAAAATATTAAAGGAAAATATCACTATAGAAAAAAAAGCAATTACCTTAATTTTTGTCTTAGTCTTAATAATTACACCCCCCTATATATCTTTTATTAATTTTAGACATATAGTATAATTTATTTTATTGAATTTAAATTATTCTTAATAAGTTATATTTAAATGTTTTTTATTTGGACATACTTTATTAAAAACAAGCATAACTATATGGTAAAACTATATTAATAAATCTAATAAACAATATTTTATTAAAAGTGGATGTTTTCCTGGATTTTTATATTTTTTATTATGTGTTATAATATTTTAAAGTTGTCAATAATAATAGGAGGCATTCAAGGAGGATTAACATATGCAAGAAAGCAAAAAGAAAAAAAAGAAAAAAACTTCTTTTAAGGTTTTGAAAATAGTACTTATTACACTTTTAAGCATAATTATTTTATCAGGAGTTGCTCTTGGCGGTGTGGTTTTAGCTATTATAAATACAGCACCTCCCCTAGATGTAAATGAAATACTGACATTAAATGAACCCTCTATAATATATGATTCTAATGACAAATATATGGACAACGTTATAACTGATGAAAAAAGAACTGTAGTTTCTATTAAGGACATGCCTGACAATTTAAAACATGCCTTTGTAAGTATAGAAGATGAAAGGTTCTACACTCATAAAGGAGTTGATCCTAGAAGACTTGCAGGAGTTGTTTACATAGATATTATGAATAAAATTAAACATGTAAATACTTTGCAAGGTGCATCAACTATAACGCAGCAGCTTATTAGTAATACACTGCTTTCGAAGGAAGTAACAATTAAAAGAAAAGTACAAGAAATGTATCTGGCAGTGGAGCTTGAAAAACGTTTATCAAAAGATCAGATTCTTGAAGCATACATGAATACCATTTTTTTAGGAGGAACTGCTCATGGTGTTGAAGCTGCAGCTAATCAGTATTTTAATAAATCGGTAAAGGATTTAAGCCTAATTGAATGTGCTTATATAGCTGGAGTTCCGCAAAGTCCATCTGTTTATTATCCATTTTCAGATTCTGCTAAAAAAAATCCATCTGTATATTTAAATAGAACTAAAAGTGTTCTTAGTAAAATGTACGAGAATGGTTATATAAAAAAAGATCAATATGATGCAGCAATTAAGGATTTAAGTGATAAAAAATTAGCATTTCAGCAGCCTTCAGCTACTGCAAATAAAATGAATTATGAATGGTTCTCGCTACCTGCAATTGTACAAGTTAAGAATGACTTAAAGGCTCAATATCACTATAATGATAGTGAAATCAATTCACTGTTGATGTATGGTGGATTAAAGATATATACAACAATGGATAGAAGTTTACAGGATGCTGCAAAAAAAGTTTTAGATGATAATAAAAACTATGGCAATTTAAGTGTGCAGCCCCAAGCTTCTGCAGTAATAATGGACTATCATACTGGAGAAGTTAAGACGATTATTGGTGGAAGAGGAGAACAACCTGCACGTTCTTTTAATAGAGCTGCATTTAATGGTTCTAAGGAATTTTTAAAACCCGTTGGTTCAAGTATAAAACCTTTGACAGTCTACTCAGCGGCAATAGATTCTAATCTCGCAACAGCTGCAACTGTAGTAGAGGATTCACCACTACCTGAAGAAATAGGGAAAAAATATGGCCCTCCAGGACAGCCATATAATCCTAGAAACTATGAAACTGGCTATTTTAGTGGTGATGTAACAATTAGAGAGGCTATAAAAAAATCTATCAACCTAGTTGCAATTAAGCTGGAAGATAAAATCGGCTTAAAAACTGGTGCAGCTTATGGTGAAAAATATGGATTACCTCTGGTAAATCAAGATAAACAAAGTATTTCCGCTCTATCATTAGGTCAGCTTACATACGGTTCCAATACACTTACTATGGCTGCTGCATATGGAGTTTTTGGTAATAACGGTGTTTATACTGAACCAAGATTATACAGAAAAGTGGTAGATAAAAGAGGTATAACTATATTAGAAACTAAGCCTAATACAAGAAAGGTATTGTCACCTCAAAGCGCATATATTATGTTTGATCTTTTAAAGGGACCTACAAGTGAAGGAGGTACAGCTCCTAATGCTAGATTTAGCAGTATGCCTGTAGTTGGAAAGACAGGTACCTCTGGAGATAAACAAGATTTTTGGTTCTGTGGACTTACTCCGTATTACTCTGGAGCTGTCTGGATTGGAGATGACAAACCTAAAAAGCACGATGATATATCTAGTGCTACCTCAGCTGGTATTTGGCAAAAAATCATGGCTGAAGCCCACAAAAATCTTCCTGTTAAAGATATTGAAAGACCTTCAGGAATTGTTACTGCATCTGTATGTGCTGATTCAGGCAAAATTCCCACAGATTTGTGTGCTAAAGATCCTAGAGGAAATAGGACTATTACCGATATTTTTGCAGAAGGCACAGTACCAGCAAGTTTGTGTGATGCTCATGTAGAAGCGAAGATTAATAAATTAAATGGAAAGCTTGCTAATGAAAATACTCCGCCTGATTTAATTGAAACTCGTGTCTTCATAAAAAAAGAATATGCTGATGGAGATAAGGATAAGCCATATATACTTCCAACTGAGTATGATGATACAAAACCAAGCATTCCTACTACTCCTATTACTCCTACTAATCCACCTAACAATACAAATACTAATACCAATACTAATACTACTGGTGGTTCTACAAATAATACTACCACTGGTAATACCAACACTGGTGGGGTTAATCAGGATAACTCGGGAACAACAAATAATACTAGTCACTAATATTTAAAAGGAAGAAGCAGGCGCTTCTTCCTTTTTATTAATCTACATAAAAGCTATAAGGCTTTTATTATAATTACTAATAATAATTTCCATAGCCTTTGTTATAATAGGAGCCCCTATTTCCGAATTATCACTTCCATCCATTTTACCCGGATCTCCTATTCCTATAATGAAATTAACTTTTTTAAAAGAAAGTGTATTTACTGTATCTCCTTTTAATATTCTATTACCCTTAATATTACCATATTTATCAACAGCTTTATCTACTAATTTGCCTAATTTATCAATGGAGTAATCTACTTGAATTCCTCTAGCCTTAGGTGTATTAGATGCTACAGCTATAATTCCAATCACTTCAATATCCTCACAAACCAAGATTTCTTCCATAGCCTTTTCACCAAATCCCATGCCGTTATCACCTTTATCATCTACCATAACAACAATAGGATCATATTTTGCCCTTTTAATAAGTCCTATAATTTGTTTCCCAGATAATAAGGTAGGGTTTCCTGCAGAAGCAGAAATGCATCTTCCTCCAATATTCAATGTTGCTTTTTCTACTGCCTTTTGAGCAATTCTGTCTCCATCAGTTACTATAATTACCCTCCTTTTCAATCTTTTTCACTCCTTTGTTTTGGGATTAAACAATAGAGCCATTATATACCCAAATATTATAGCTGCTGTTATGCCTCCAGCCGTTCCCTTTATACCTCCAGTAAATGCACCTACAAGACCAACATTATCTACCTCTTTCATTACCCCTTTAGCTAATGCATATCCAAAACCAGGTAGCGGTACTGTTGCCCCTGCTTTCCCTATTTTAATTAACCAGTCATAAATATTTAATGCCCCAAGTAATACACCAAGGGTAACAAAGCTAACTAGAATTCGTGCAGGGGTTAATTTAGTCTTATCTATAAGAATTTGTGCTATTACACAAATTAATCCACCAACTACAAAAGCTCTTAAATAATCCATTATAAAAATTCTCCCTCCTTATGCAGTACTTATTCATTAATCAGTTTCTATTGCCACTGCATGAGCAATTCCAGGTATGGTTAACCCTTGAAAACAGGAAGTGGAACTTAAAAGTGCTCCTGTAGATACTAGCAAAACCTTTTTTAAATTGCCTTTAATTATATTTTTATAAATATAACCACAATCAACTACAGCAGAGCAGCCACACCCGCTGCCTCCTGCATTTGTACCTTGCTTTTTATGATCAAATATCTCATCACCACAATCAATATAGATATTTTTAATGTCATATCCATATTCCAAAAGTAGCTTTTCAGTAAGTTTTTTCCCTACTGAACCTAAATCTCCTGTTGCAATTAAATCATAATAATTAGAATCCCTTCCAGTATCCCTTAAGTGCTGGGCTATTGTATCCACTGCTGCTGGAGCCATAGATTCACCCATATTATTCACATCACATACCCCATAATCCTTTACCTTACCTATTGTAACAAAGGTTACATAGGGAAAGTTGCCTTCTTTACCTAGAACCATAGCGCCAGATCCAGTTACCGTCCATTGCGCAGTTGGTGATCTTTGACTTCCATACTCTAATGGAAATCTAAATTGCCTTTCTGCTGAAGAAAAGTGCGATGAGGTTGCAGCTACTACGTAATTTGCAAATCCACCATCCATTATCATAGATGCCATGCTTAAAGATTCGGTCATAGTAGAGCATGCTCCATATAACCCTACAAATGGAATATTTAAATCTCTGGCTGCAAAACTAGAAGATGTCAGCTGATTTAATAAATCCCCAGCAAATAGATAATTTATGTCTTCTTCTTTCAAATTGGCCTTTTTTATGCATTCGCTTATAGAAGTATAAATTAAGCTACTTTCTGCTTTTTCATAGCTATCCTTATCATTTAAATCATCCTCAAGTATAATATCAAAATAATCTTTTAATGGTCCACTACCTTCTTTAGGTCCTACTATACTTGAAGTTGCAATTATTCTTGGTTTGCTTTCTATTTCAACTGTTTGCTTACCGACTCTTTTCCCCAATTAATATCACCTACTTCAGAAAATAATAAATAATACCTACAATAACTGAAGAACCTATTCCATATACCAAAACAGGCCCTGCTATAACGAACATTTTGGCAGCAACACCAAATATAAAACCCTCCTTTTTAAATTCCATAGCTGGAGATACTATGGAATTTGCAAATCCTGTAATTGGAACAACGCTTCCCGCTCCAGCAACTGCAGCTATTTTATCATAGACTCCAATCCCAGTTAGCAGTGCACCTATAAAAACCATAACTATTGACACATAAGTAGATGCATCATCCTTGGGAACACCAATATTTAAAAAATAATTATTAAAGAATTGACCTATTGAACAAAATATGCCCCCAACTATAAAAGCATTAATACAATTTTTTAAAAGTCTAGATTTTGGTTTCACCTCGGAAGTTAATTGGTGGAACTTTTGTTTTATTTTTTCTTCTCCATTTTCCATAGAATCACATCCTATAATCAAAAAATACTTTATGATTATTTTATGCAATAATTATTTTTTTAAACAAAAAGGATAGAACACTAAATGTGCTCTATCCACTTAATCTTTCTTTCATAAGTTTTAAAACTTTTTTTTCTATTCTAGATACCTGAACTTGACTAATGCCAAGCATTTTAGCTACTTGCACCTGAGTTTTATCTTTAAAATATCTTAGTAAAATAATCTGTCTAGATTTTGTATCTAAATTACTTAGTGCTTCTTTTAAAGCAATTTTATCTACTATTTCATCATCTTCTTCTGCATTCTCACTTAGTTTATCAATAAGCAAAACCGGTGATCCATCATCCTGATGAATGGTATCATATAAATACTGTAGTCCACTGACAGACTCTACAGCAAAGATTATTTCTTCTGCTTTAATCCCGGAAAACTCCGCCAATTCCTCTATGGTAGGATCTCTATCTAATTTTTTTGTAAGTGCTTCTTTATCATAATGAATTTTTCTTGCCACATTCTTTACACTTCTGCTAACTTTAATAATTCCGTCATCTCTAATGAACCTTTTAATTTCACCCATAATCATTGGCACAGCATATGTAGAAAACTTTACATTAAAACTTGGATTAAAATTATTAACAGCCTTTACAAGTCCCATACATCCAATTTGAAAAATGTCCTCATACTCATAACCTCTGTTTAAAAACTTCTTACTTATAGCGGACACTAATGGTAAATTTACCTGAATTAACTTATCAAGAGCTTCTTTATCACCTGTTCGCGCTATTTCTATGAGCTCTACATTATCTTCATAATTATATTCATGTTTTCTTAGTATTTCCTCATCCATATCCTTCACCTAACTTAATGACTTAAATACTTTTCTCATAGTTATAGAAGTTCCCCTACCCTTTTCAGATTTAACCTCTAAAAAATCCATAAAAGTTTCCATAACAGTAAATCCCATACCAGATCTCTCTAAATCAGGTCTAGAAGTGTAAAGCGGCTGCATTGCTAGTTCAATATTATCAATTCCAACACCATCATCGCTAATTGTAATGGAAAACTCATTATCTCTAATACTTGCTTCTATTCTTACAGTTCCTTCCTTACCTTCATATCCGTGGATAATAGCATTTGTAACTGCTTCTGATACAGCAGTTTTTACATCAGTAAGCTCTTCTATAGTTGGATCTAGCTGGGATACAAAAGCTGCAACAGCTACTCTTGCAAAACCTTCATTTTCTGATCTACTAGCAAATTCTATTTTAATTGTGTTATCGTACATTTTTATCCCCCCACTAAAAATTACTTAATGCTTGTTCTAAATTTTCATAAAGTTTTATAATTTTAAACATACCTGATAATTCAAAAACACGCTTTACTGAACTGTTTACATTAGCAATACATACTTCACCTTTTTTTAAAGATAGTTTTTTGAATCTTCCTATTACAACACCTATTCCTGAACTATCCATAAAGGTAACATTTGTAAAATCCATAATTAATTTAGTTATTCCAGACCTATCTAACCTATCATCAATCTTTGTTCTGACTTCTTCAGCACTATGATGATCTAATTCACCCATTAAATACACAATTAATGTATCCTTTTCATTTTCAAATTTTAAGTACATGCCTTTCCCCCCACATCTATAGTTAATAAATTTCTTATCTAAAATATCTTACTTGATTATTATTCTACATCTTACATAATTTTCCTTCTAATTTTCTAAAATTTACACACACTTTTTATTTTATCCATAATATATCCTTTTTATACATAATTACTCTAGCAAAGCAACCTTTTTACCAAAATTTATATACTTTAAGATTAATCTATTGCCCTACAAATGAATCATTGTTATAATTATCATTGTTTAATTACAGTTTAAGTATTAAAGGAGGTTGTATTATGGACATGTGGTTAAAAGAAGGGCAAATCAGCGACGCTGCTATGACCTATAAAATAAAAGAAACTTTAGTTACTAAAAAGACTGAATTTCAGGATTTAGCCATAGTAGATACCTACGCTTTTGGGAGAATGTTAATTCTAGATGGGATAGTACAAACAACTATAAAGGACGAATATGTATATCATGAAATGATTTCACATATTCCACTATTTACCCACCCAAATCCAAAAAAGGTACTTGTAGTTGGTGGTGGTGACGGAGGAGCAATAAGGGAAATTTTAAAACACCCTTCAGTAGAAAAAGCAATTTTATGCGAAATAGATAGTGCTGTAGTGGAGGAGTGTAAAAAATTCCTACCTGAGATTAGTTGTGCTCTTGATGATTCAAGGTGTGAAATTTTTATTGGTGACGGTATAAAATATGTTCATGAACACAAAAATGAATTTGATGTAATCATTGTTGACTCAACAGATCCTTTCGGAGCTGCAGAAGGACTTTTTGGCGGAAGCTTTTACAAAGAAATTTCAGAATGTTTAACTGAAGATGGAATATTTATAGCGCAAACAGAAACACCTTTTTATCTACCAGAAGTGGTTAAAAGTGTTGTCAATGATGCAAAAGCTGTATTTCCAATAACAAAATTATTTATGGCCGGGATTCCTACATATCCAAGCGGTTTTTGGAGCTTTACCGTAGGTTCAAAAAAATATGATCCTGAAAACATAGAAATAAATAGGGATCTAGATTTTACTACAAAATATTATACAAAAAAACTTCATAAGTCATGTTTTACATTACCAAAATTCGTTGAAGACCTTACTAAATAGACAATATAAAAGAAGTATATTCTATAAAATATACTTCTTTTTAATTAGATTTTAATTTCTCTTCAATAATTTCTATTTGTTCATATGAAAGATTAAAATAATTATATATGCTTACATTAAAATCATCTATTATTTGTATATCAAGTGCTATAGGAAGCTTCATAATTGTATTAGGGTAATAATCATATAGCTTACCCCCAAGCTTTTTTCCGTAGCACTTAAAATAGAATTCATATAGTTTACTATTTAATATACTTACTAAGTAACTGTTACTTACATTCATTGTGGATTTTGGTAAAAGACAATAAACATCAGCACTAAAGTAACTTCCTTTATCTACAGCAAATTTATTACTATCAGCTTTATATGGAAATATAATTTTTTCTTTTTCAAACAAATCTGGATTTCTTCCCCATTGCAGCTGGTACCATTTTCTTATTCCTTTAATACATTCCCTTCTGTTAGAAAGCTTATCTTTAAACTTCTCAATGTATTCTATTGATTTTTTATATTTATCTTGTTCATCAATAAAATCTGAATAGATAATGAACTTATTGTTTTTTTCAACTTTAAATTGCTTAATATTACTATTCTTTATCCACGGCCTTAAAAGCTCGGTTTCAATTTCCATATTCTCTATTATTTCTTTATCAACTATAAAAGCTTTATCACAACCAGTTATTATTCCTTGATAACTATCGCATATATCACCCAGTGTTGAATTACACTTAGCATTAATTTTATTAATTATTTCTCTTTCAACTCTATCTATTAGCATCCAGGTATCCTTTAAATCTTGTTTTGTTAATTTAAAGCATCTATAAGCATGTTCTTGATTCATAAAAACAGAGTTGTAAAAGTTTTCTGAAAGCTCTTTGTTGCTTCCTAAAGGTTTAATTATATCAATTTCATTTATGTTATTTCCTTTTTCTAAAAAAATAATTATAGGATCAATCCCTGCGTCTTTAAATGGCCTAATGCCGTAAAAATCAACTACGCTATTTATATTAATATCAGCAAGTAAAAGTTTTCTCAAATTTTCGCCACTAGGCGCTTCTATAAAGTACCTAGATGTTATAAAGCTAATCTTTCCTCTTTTAGTAGTTTTTTCAATAGAGCGTTTGAAAAAACAATAACTCAAGTCGCCTTTATCCTTATAAATATTACTATAATTCTCCTTTAGTCTCCTACAATATTCTCTATCTATACTCTTATGTCCAACATAGGGTGGATTTCCAATAATTACGTCAAATACAATAGGGCTATTATCAAACAAAAAATCTCCCACAATAAAATTATCCTTTAAAATTGTTTTTGCTTCTAAAAACAAATCAATTAATAGTACTTTTATGGATATTTCGTCTATATCATAACCAAATATATTATTGTTAATAATATGTTTATCTATATTTTCAAGAGTTAACCTAATATTATGCATCTGATTAATAGTATCTAAATTATCTAAATATATTCTTTTTAAATTCCTATAGCAAGGTATTATAATATTTCCGCAACCGCTAGCTGGATCTAATATTTTTATAAAAGGATTCTTTACTACATCATCCTCTTTAATGGTACTCCTTATAATATATTCAGATATTTCAACTGGAGTATAAACCACACCTGAGTTCTTGCTTTTTTCAACAAGCTTATAATAATATTCCCCAAAGCTATCATTTATTCCAATATTTAAATCACTTTTATATCTATTAATAGCGGTTAATTTGAACATAATATCTATAGGTTCTAAAATTAAGTTATATAAAGATTTAATTTTTTCTATAAAAATATTATTCATTTTAGCTTCTCCGTAAAACTTTAGTATTATAATTTATTTCTTGTAAAGGAGGTTGAAACATGGCGAAAAACTCGTTAATCTTAGCGTTAATTCTCGCTGTAAGCAGTATTTCAGGTAGCAGTAATATTTACATGAAAAAGGATTTTGCTACTATTTCATATAAGCTTGAATTACCTAAAACAGATGATTTTCAGGGCTCAGAATATATATATGTAAATGATATTTTACCTAATGAAAATATACCACAAAACTCAAGTGAAATAAATGATAAAAGTCTTAAATTACCCAATTCAGATATATTAAGGCTTAGTGCTACTGAAAAAAGCTGGTTCTATAAGCCCAGGACTGATGGTCTTACTCCTGAAGAACCAAAAGAGGTACTAGACCTAATAAAAAAATATAATGGAAATTATGTAGGAGATACTTCAAAAAAAGTTCTATATTTAACTTTCGATGAAGGCTATGAAAATGGCTATACTGCTAAAATACTTGATGCATTAAAAGAAAACAATGTAAAAGCAGCATTCTTTGTAACAAGGCCCTATATCGACACCAACAAGGATTTAATTAAAAGGATGGTGGCTGAGGGCCACCTGGTATGTAATCACTCAAATACACATCCATCCATGGCTAAAGTTGCTTCTAGTGATAAGGAGAAATTCGAAAAGGAATTTACCATTACAGAACAGAGCTTTGAAGATGCAACAGGAACAAAGATGCCGAAGTTTTTTAGACCACCTATGGGTAAGTATAATGAGCTTTCTTTATACTACACTTATAAATTACAATATAAAACCATCTTTTGGAGTTTCGCCTATGCTGACTGGGAACCTAAAAAACAGCCAAGTCCTGAATATGCTAGAAAAGTAATCATGGAAAGAACTCATAATGGAAGCATTATACTTCTACACGCTGTATCAAAAACTAATGCAGAACTTATGGATTCTTTAATTAAGGAATGGAAATCAAAAGGATATGAATTTAAAACTCTTAATGATTTACCTTAAAAAAAATATAAGGAAACTCAAAAGTTTCCTTATATTTTTTAAAGCTTTGAATTTACTATTTCTAATATCTCATTTTTCTTTGCATTACCATTTTCTATAAGTTCATTGCACTTCAATTGTATATTCTTTTTGTATTCTTCATCAGAAATACTTGAAAGATTTATCTTTACATTAAGTATAGCACTCTCAATTGCTGTTTGAAGCATAAGTGCTGCAACTCCAGCATCTGAAACCGCATTTTTATTACCATATTTACATGCTACAAGAACAAATTCATAAATACTATATGCCTTCTTAGCGACCTCAAATGGAACTTCTAAGGCTTTAACATAACCCTCTTTAATCTTATTACTTCTTATTACCTTTTCTTCTTCAGTTTCTTTAGGAAGTTTAAATGCAGCCATTAATTGTAGAAACTCTTCTACATCCTTTTCCATTAAGGATAAGAACTCTTCTTTTGAAGTATCAGATTGCTTTAAACTATCTAAAATCATGTTTTTTGTATTTTCATCATATTCATTATAACTCTTCTTGCCTATAGTTAAATTGAATACCATGCAGCTCAGGGCACTACCAATGGAAGCAGATAATGCTGCCACACTCCCACCACCAGGTGCAGGAGAATTAGATGCCAATTCCTTTATAAATTCATTAACTGTTAAATTGCTTAACACAATACTACCACCTTTCAACAATTTTATTATCATCCACTACTAGCTTACCATTTTTTATTACACTTTTCACCGAATTTATTCCAAAATGGTAAATTAAATAATTAAGGCTTTTACTATTAAATATTACTAAATCAGCTTTTTTTCCTGGTTCTATGCTTCCTATTTCATCATTTTTTCCAATTGCATAGGCTGCATTTATAGTCATAGAATTTATAATTTCTTCTGGAGTAAGCCTCATTCCAAAACATGCAAACGTCATTACGTTCTGTAGTGATTCTGTTGGCGATGTCCCTGGATTGCAGTCTGTAGCTAATGCTATTGGAACATTTTCTTTTATCATAGTCCTAGCATCTGCAAACTTATTAAGCATAAGATAAAAAGAGGTGGATGGCAACAGAACTGCTACAACACCTTTATTCGCTAGCTCCTTTATACCTTCTAGTGAAGCTCCTACCAAATGCTCTGCTGAAGTAGCATTTAGCTCTGCAGCCAGCTCTGCTCCCCCAATTGGCTTTATCTCATCTGCATGTATCTTTACTTTAAGTCCTTTCTCCGCTCCAGCTTTTAATATTCTCCTGCTTTCTTCAACACTGAAAACTCCTTCTTCACAAAAGCAGTCAATGAAATTAGCCAACTTATTTTTTCCCACATAAGGAATAACCTCATTAATCATTAGATCAATATATCCATCTCTATTTTCCTTATACTCTTCTGGAATTGCATGAGCACCTAAGTAAGTAGACACAATATCTATAGGATGTTCATCATTAAGTTTTTTATTTACGTTAAGCATTTTAATTTCATCTTCAAAATTAAGTCCATATCCGGATTTACTTTCTATTGTAGTTGTACCATGAAGCAGCATTAAATCCAGCCTCTTCTTAGTTTCCTCTGAAAGTATATCCGAATCAGCCTTTCTAGTATTTCTTACTGTACTTAATATTCCGCCTCCATTATTGAGTATTTCTATATAGCTTACATTATTTAGCTTTAATGCTAACTCCTTTTCTCTTGAACCTCCATATACAACATGAGTATGGCTGTCTATGAGTCCTGGAGTCACAGTCATGTTTTCACCATTTATAATAGTGGTGTCTTCTTTCAAATATTTTTTATAATCCTCACCTTTGCCAACAGCTAATATTTTATCTTCTTCAATTACTACAAATCCATTATCTATAATTCCAGCATCATTAAGGCTTTCTCCAGTTTTAATAGCATTACCTCTACAGGTTACTAGGCATCCTATATTTTTAATTACCGTATTCACATCTCTCCTCCTTATCAATTATATTTCAGAGTAATTTGCTGATTTTCATCAGCAAGTGTACTAAATAAATTTTAATGCTAATTATCATTAGTTAAATTACCCGTTAAAGTACATTTATGACTTTTCCAACTTTATATATAGAATGGAGAAATAGATAACTCTATTTCTCCAAGCTCATTTTTTATTCCCAAATCCTCTTTTCAAGTATTTGATCTATAGAAAAGTTTTCAATTTGCAAATAGTATTCAGCACATTGAATTAGTGCCTGCATAGGAACAAGACCTATAACTTCACTTCCTATAACAGGAACTCCATATCTTTTTGCTTCCATCTTCACCATTTCATATGCTCTATATACTGCAGTTTTCTCATAATTAACTAAATTCATGGACACTTGAGCAATATTTCTGTCCTCTAGTTTAACTCCCATTGCCTTAACATATCTAAGTCCACCACCAATATGTCTTACAATCTTTGCAATGTTATTTGCAATTTCCACATTATCTGTGCCTAAATTTACATTAAATGCTACTAGTGGAACTCTTGCACCTACTGCAACACATCCTCCTTTAACATTGACTTCACTAGGACCATAATCTGGCGACCATCCCTTTTGTTTTATCTTTTCAAAGAAGCCTTCATACTGACCTTTTCTTACAACAGCTAAGTTTTGTCTTTCTGGAGCTGATGCTGCATCCTCATACAAATAAACTGGTATACTAAAGTTCTCAGCTATCTTTTTACCAACGCTTTTTGCAAGTTCAATACACTCTTCCATAGTAACATTAGAAACCGGTACAAAAGGAACTACATCTAAAGCTCCCATTCTTGGATGTCCTCCTTGATGACAAGTCATATCTATATTCTCATATACTTGCTTTGCCATATCAAGAATTGCTTCCTCTACTCTCTCTGGCTCACCAATGAAGGTTACAACTGTTCTATTATGATCTGCATCTGATGAATAGTCTAAAAGCTTTACGCCTTGCCTGCCTCTTAGAGTATCAATAATTTTTTCAATAACTTCCTTATTTCTGCCTTCGCTAAAATTTGGTATACATTCTACAATCTTACTCATTGTTGCCCTCCTAAGCTTACTTTTTTAACATTGGTATTTTTATATCATCATGCTCCTTAGCAAATTTGATAGCTTCTTCATAGCCTGCATCAGCATGTCTAAGTACTCCCATTCCTGGATCCGTAGTTAAAACTCTTCTTATTCTTTCATCAGTTTCATAACTTCCATCACATACAATTACCTGACCCGCATGTTGCGAGTATCCTATACCTACTCCACCGCCGTGATGGAAGGATACCCAGGTAGCTCCACCTATTGCATTAATTCCAAAGTTTAATAATGCCCAGTCAGAAATCGCATCTGAACCATCCTTCATACCTTCAGTTTCTCTATTTGGTGAAGCAACAGAACCACAATCTAGATGGTCTCTTCCTATTACGATTGGAGCTTTTACTTCTCCATTTCTGACCATTTCATTTATGGCAAGACCGAATTTAGCTCTTTCTCCATAGCCAAGCCAGCATATTCTTGAAGGTAATCCTTGAAAGGCAATCCTTTCTCCAGCCATCTTTATCCATCTATTTAAGTGGGAATCATTTGGGAAAAGCTCTAATACTTTTCTATCTGTAGCATAAATGTCCTCCGGATCTCCAGAAAGTGCAGCCCATCTAAATGGTCCCTTTCCTTCGCAGAATAATGGCCTAATATATGCAGGAACAAAACCTGGAAAATCAAAAGCATTTTTTAGTCCTTCTTCATAAGCAACTTGTCTAATGTTATTTCCATAATCGAAGGTTTCTGCCCCTCTCTTTTGGAATTCAAGCATACATTCAACATGTACTCTTATACTCTTTTTCGCCTGTTTAATATATTCTTCTGGGTTTTCTTGTCTTAATTTTAAAGCATCCTCATAGCTCATACCTCCAGGAACATATCCACCCAAGGTATCATGTGCTGAAGTTTGATCTGTTACAACATCTGGTTGGAAGCCCATTTGAATGAATTTAGGGTACACATCAGAGCAATTTCCAAGTAAAGCTATAGATAATGCCCTTCCTTCTTTTTTTGCCTCTAAAGCCATATTAACAGCTTCTGCAGGGTCTTCCACTAAAACATCAACATATTTTGTATCTAAACGTCTTTGAATTCTATTTCTATCAACTTCTACACAAATAGCTACTCCTTCATTCATTGTTACAGCTAGAGGCTGAGCTCCACTCATCCCTCCAAGTCCACCAGTCAAAGTAATAGTTCCCTTTAATGAATCCTTAAATTTCTTATGTGCTACTGCTGCTAAAGTTTCATATGTCCCCTGAAGTATTCCTTGTGTACCTATATATATCCAGCTTCCAGCTGTCATTTGTCCATACATTGTAAGTCCTTGTCTTTCTAATTCTCTAAAGTAATCCCAATTAGCCCAATGTGGAACAAGATTAGAATTTGCTATTATGGCTCTTGGTGCATCCTTATGTGATTTGAAAACTCCAACTGGCTTACCTGATTGTACAAGCATTGTCTCGTCATCTTCAAGTTCCTTTATGGTTTTTACAAGAGCATCAAAGCACTCCCAATTTCGTGCTGCTCTTCCTGTTCCTCCATAAACTATTAGATTATCTGGATCCTCAGCATTAGCTGGGTCTAGATTATTCATTAGCATTCTTAAAATTCCTTCCTGTTGCCAACCCTTACAAGAAAGTTCAGTACCTCTTGGCGCTCTTATTTCTCTATGCATTTTATTTTCCTCCTTCTATTAAGTTTAATATTTTATTTTTACAACTTTTTCTACTTCATTAATTAAAGTTCTATTTGATAATAATTCAGTACACTTATCTAAGTCTTTATACATAATTCTATCTTCTTCAATAAAGCTAAGATTTTCTCTAACAACTCTATAAGCTGCGCTAGTACCTATGCCTAGTTTTACATTTTCCCTGAAGTCTATTGCTTGACAAGCTGCCATTATTTCAGTTGCTATTACTCTCTTTACATTTTCAATAATATCCCTGCTTTTTCTAGCTGCTATAGTACCCATACTTACATGATCCTCTTGGTTTGCAGAGGAAGGTATTGAGTCTACAGAAGCAGGATGAGCAAGTACCTTATTTTCAGATACTAATGCTGCAGCTGCATATTGCGTTATCATAAACCCTGAATTTAGTCCACCTTTTTTTACCAAAAAGGCTGGCAAATCATTTAGTTGATAATTAATCAATCTCTCAATTCTTCTTTCAGATATGTTACCAAGCTCTGCAGCAGCTATTCCTAAAAAATCAAAGCTTAGAGCCATAGGTTGCCCATGGAAATTTCCACCTGATATAACATTCCCATTCTCAGTTATTACTGGATTATCAGTTGCTGAATTCATCTCAATAAGAACTCTTTCAAGTACATAATTTATTGCATCTTTGCTAGCACCATGTACCTGAGGGATGCATCTTAAAGTATAAGCATCTTGAACTCTTAGTTCACCTTGGTTTGTAACTAGGTTGCTGCCTTCAACTAGATTAAGCATATTTTCTGCAGTTGTCATCTGACCCTTATGAGGTCTTATACTATGTACTTCTGGATAAAAAGCATCCTTTATTCCTCTTAGTGCCTCCATAGTTAATGCTGAGGATACATCGGCTAGCTTTAAAAGCTGTATTGCCTCATCAACTGCCAGTGCTCCTACAGCTGTCATTACTTGAGTACCATTTATAAGGGCTAACCCTTCCTTTGCGGTTAATTCAACTAACGGTATTCCAGCCCTATCCATTGCATCTTTCCCATTTAATATTTCACCTTTATACTCCGCTTCTCCTTCGCCAATCATAGGCAATACCATATGCGCAAGTGGTGCCAAATCACCAGAAGCCCCTAAAGAACCTTTTTCAGGGATTATAGGATGTACCCCTTTATTTATCATCTCAATCAAGGTATTTAGAGCATTTAAAGTTATACCTGAATATCCCTTAGAAAGAGCATTTGCCCTTAAAAGCATAATAGCCCTAACTACTTCTGTAGGAAAGCTTTTGCCATAACCACAAGCATGGGATAATATTAGATTTTTCTGCAATGTTTTACAATCATTTTGTGTAATTACCACATCAGAAAACTTGCCAAAACCTGTGGTAATTCCATATACCACTTCATCATTTTTTACAATACGTTCTACAATCTTCCTAGATTTTTCTACTCTTTTTTGTGCCCCTTCATGAAGTACTACCTTATAGCCTTGCTTAGCAACTGCAACTAGCTGATCTAAGGTCAAGCCATTTCCATCAATAATTACTGTATTCATAAAATTCTCTCCCCATTTATAGAATTTTCTTACTATTATAATTATTCTATATAAATTTGTAATAACCTTCTTAATGTATCATTTGAATATTCTGAATACATTTGCAATAGTATCAGTTTATAACGCTAAAAAGATAACTTAATGTCATATTACCTGAAAAACTTTATATTATAATTAACATGTTCTATGCAATGAAAAAATAAAAGCCCTGTACTATTTTTAAATAATACAGGGTACATTTAAACTAACATTATTTTATTTTGATAATTCCATTATTGCACTAGCATAAATATTAGTCATTTTCATCAAATCTTCTATTTCAATATATTCATTTGCTTGATGATCAAGATCAGGTTTACCTGGGAATATCGGTCCAAAGGCTACCATGTTTGGCATTTCTTTTGCATAGGTACCGCCTCCGATAGCTATTGGCTCTGCTTTATCTCCAGTATGTTTTTCATATACATCAAGTAGAGTTCTAATTAATTTATGATCCCTTGGAAAATAAAGTGGTTCTTGATGAGAAAAGTCTTCAATTTTAAAACCAAGAGGCTTTATTTTTTCTTCCATAGGATTCATCATATTTTCGAGCTTAAATGTAACCGGATATCTTAAATTTAATCCAAGGGATATAGTATCTCCTTCTGTGCTAATTGTACCAACATTAAAAGTAAGATATCCTGAATCTTCATCATGAAGCTTTATTCCAAAACCTTCTCCATTGTATTCCATTCCAATATTTTTTGCTAAAAACTCTACGCTGTTTTTAAGGTCACCTTTAAGAATATTCATATGGTCTAAAAGTATTATAGCTTGCATAATGGCATTTTTACCTAGTTCTGGTGTACTACCATGAGCGGATACTCCATAAGACTTTATTATTAGTGTGTCATTTTCAATTTCATACTTAATATTTGCATTATTTTCAGCATTAAAGCTATCAATTTTCTTAGTGCATTCACCTATACCTTGTATTTTCAAAGCTAGTTCACAATAGTCTGGAACCATATTAGGTCTTTGCCCACCTTTTATATACACTATTGGTTCTAAGCCTGCTTCAACTTTTTTAACTAAGTTAAATACAGTTAATCCCTTTTCTCCAAATATTACTGGAAAATCTGCATCTGGTGTAAATCCAATGGTTGGTTGTTCTTCATGTTCTTTGTAGTATTCCATATCAGCAGAACCAGTTTCTTCATTAGTACCTAGTATGATTCTTATTCTTTTATTTGGTACATAACCTGACTCTTTTAAAGAATACATAGCATAAAGTGCTGCCATTATAGGTCCTTTATCATCAAGAGATCCTCTTGCATATATCTTACCATCATGTATTTCTGCTCCATATGGAGGGTATAACCACCCATCACCTTCTGGAACTACATCAAGATGTCCAAGTACACCTACCATTTCACTTGAACTTCCCCACTCTATATATCCAACATAGCCATCCATATACTTTGTTGTAAAACCAAGCTTTTCTCCAAGTTTCAAGGCATGCTTTAATGCATTGTCTATTCCTTCTCCAAATGGCATTCCTGGTTTTTCCTCACTAAGAACACTTTTTATCTTTAGTAAATTTTGTGTTTCACTTACCAATTCCTCTTTTAAGGAATTTATCTTCTCACTATAGCTCATAGCTATTCCTCCTTAAAAATTAATATATTTAAGTATTCTATATTATACTGCATTATCCTTCTTAGAAAGAAGTTTTAAAATTTGCTTTTTATCTACAGATAAAATTAAAATTGAAAGCATTATAAAAAAACTCCCCAAAATTGTATTTGGAGTAATCTTATCTCTAAAAATCAAATAAGATAAAACCATACTAACTATAGGTTCTAAGTTGCTAAATATTGATGCATTTGATGGACCAATAATTTTTACTCCTTGTACAAAAGTTATTAAAGCTATAACTGTTGATATAAAAGCTAGCAATATTATGCATAGAAATCCGTATAATGATATATTGAAACTGATGCTTTTATTTATACTCCCTGCTAATAGCATTGTGATGCTTGAAGCTAAGGAAACATAATAAGTAATTACAAAACTGTTTACACTGCTTATTTCCTTATTAGACAAACCTAACACGTATATAGAATAAAAAAGTGAAGCTAACAATGCTAGAATCAATCCCTGTATATTAATTAAGCTGCCACCTGTAAAGCCTATAAGTAGATATACTCCTAGCAATGACACAATAAGTGATACAATTTTCTTCCTATAGAATTTCTCTCCATAAATAATAAATGATAGTATAGTTACAATACTTGGATATAAGTATAGTATCATTGTAGCAAGGCCTGCAGCTATATAATTATAGGATAAAAACAAACACAGCGCTGTACCTGAATATCCTAATATGCCAAAAATCATCAAAAGTACGAATTGTTTTTTTTCAATTTTTAAGCTTATTCCTTTTATTTTCAAATATAAAAATATCATTATTGCAGCTGACATAAATCTTAAAAATAGAACATTAAAAGGATTACCACCTTGACTATACGAAAGTTTAGCTAATATGGGTATTATTCCAAAAGAAATCGATGATAAAACTATATATAAAATTCCCTTAGTACTCTGCTTCATCTATTTCCCCCCTCCTAGATAAATTAATAACTACGTAAAACAGTTATTATGAATTTCTAGCTTTTAAAAGCTTTCTTTTAGCCATGCTGGTTAAATCCTTAAACTCTTTTATATTAAACATGTTGATAGCTACTAAGTAAATTGCCCCGCCAAGTATAGCTGAAACACCTACTATCATAATGTTTGTTTTTAAGGAATCCCCTAGGTACCTAATAATTATATTATTAATGAACCAAATGCATATCCCCATAAATGCTGATGCAGCTAATATTTTAGTAAATGTAGTACACATGGATTTTATATCCAATCCATTTATTTTTCTGTTAAGAATATAAATTAACGCTATAGTTGTAACTATTGCAGATATAGACGTTGCAAAGGTAAGTCCTGCTACATGCATGAACCTTACTAATATATAATTAAGAACTATATTAATTACAACCCCAATAAGACTATTTACCATTGGAGTTTTTGTATCTTTAATTGAGTAAAAGGCTTTGTTTAGCAAATCTCTAACACCATAAGCAATCATAGCAGGGCAATAAAATAATAATGCTGATCCCGTTATCATTACTGCATTACTATCAAAAGCTCCTCTTTTAAAAATTATACTTATTATAGGAACCCTCAAAATAGCCATTGCAACAGCAGCTGGCACCATAATAAGCAGTATTATGTTCACTGCTCTAATTAGTGATTTTTTATATTCAAGCTTATTATCCTTTGCAATAAATGAAGAAAGGCTTGGGTAAACAACCATAGATATTGCTACAGCAAATACCTCATAAACTAGAGAATTCAGCTTATTAGCAAAATCCAATGCAGATACTGCTCCTTCATATATTGTTGTGGCAAAAAACCTATTAGCAAAAAGACTTAGCTGTGCTGTTGAAGTACTAATAATAACAGGTATCATTAAAATAATAAGTTTTTTAAGTGACTCATCTTTAAAATCAAGTACTGGCCTATAACCATACCCTAGCATTCTATATTTTGGAACATTAATTGCAAACTGTGCTAAAAAGGCTAAAACTGTAGCCCAAGCAAATCCTACAATTCCAAATTGCTTAGCAAAGAAAACCAAATAAAATATATATACTACATTAGATATTGTAGCCATTGCTGACGGCTCAAAAAATTCATTATGTGCTTGAAGTACTCCAGTAAAAACACTCTGCAAGCTTACAAACACTAATGAAAGCAGCATAATTCTTGTTATATACACTGAATCAGAAAAAACCTTAGGATTTGCTTTAAACCCAGGTGCAAATATCATAACAATAAAATATGCAAATACTATACCAATCACTATTATAACTGTAGTGTATAGCGTTGTAACATTGGTTACATTATTTACAAATTTATTTCTTTCTTCTTTGTCTTTTTTCTCAATAAAATCTGAATGAATAGGGATGAAGGTAGTAGTTAGTCCATAGCTTATAGTTGTTAGCAGATAAACCACTCCTAATGAAAACATATAAATATCTGTAGCATAGCTCATACCAAACTTAGAAGCAATAAGTGCATCTCTAATAAATGCAAGTATTTTACCGATAATAGTTAAAATGATTATTATTAGCGAATTTTTAATTAGTTTATTTTGAGTCATTTATTCCTCCAAGGATTTTCAAAATTTGTTTACTATTTATTCAAAACATTATTATAAATATTTTTATATTTTCTCCAAAATTGCTCTAGTGAAAAGTTTGAAACTACCATGTTGTAAAGTTCTTGTCCCATATTCTTTACTTCAATTTTATTCAAATAAGCATATTCCATTTTTTCAAATACGTCTTGTGGTGAATTAGGATTCACTAGTATACCTACTCTATTATTAATAATCTCCTCCATATCTCCAACTTTAGAAGCAATCACTGACTTCTTAACAAGGCCGCTCTCTAATATTACTAGCGGAGGAGAGCCTCCTTCACTAAAAGATGTTAGAATGCTAATATCTGCAGCATTATAATATTCTAATGTATCTACTTGATATCCTGCAAACACAACAGAATCATTTATTTTCATTTTATCTACCATTAGCTTAATTTCAGGTTCCAGTTCACCATCTCCAACAAGTAATAATTTTACATCCCTATATTTATCCCTTAAAAGCTTAAAGGCTTCAATTAGTGTTTTATGATTTTTCACAGGGTGCATTCTGGCTACCATTACATAAACAAACTCATCTTCAGCAATATTATATTTTTCTCTTATATTATTGCTAAACACAAATTCATTATTAATCTTAATACCATTATTAACTACATATTTATCTCCACTAAAGTTCTTAGAATCTAGTACCTTTTTTAAATGATTAGAAACACAGACATAGTATTTGAACTTTTTTAAAGCAATCTTATTTAATGGTGTAAATAAATGATACTTTTTTTTATCATTAATAAAATCCATTCTATAATCACTATGTAGAGTCACAACGGCAGGAATTCTTAGCTTATACCTTGAAAACAAATATGTAAAATTTGCTCGTGCGCCATGATAATTAAGCAAATCAAATTTATTTTTCTCTATGTAACTATTGAGCTTACCGTTCAATATTTCTTTAATACTAAAATTTACTGCTGAAATTCCCTTGTCAATGCAATCTTTATATAATGGTCCACTTCCAATACAGCAAATTGTACTTTCAAAAACATTCTTTGGACAGGTGCAAATATTTAATACATGATTTGCTCCTCCTCCAATATCATTGCTTGAAATAATCTGTAGTACTTTAATGATAAACACCCCTTATTATTAATTTTTTTTTCTAAATATAATTAAGAAAAAAATTAAGCAGGCCTAAACCTACTTAATTATAACACTTTTTTATAAACTTTTATATTTTTTGCAATGCAAATATCTTTTTTAAGGATTTGATAGATATTCCTTTAAAGCTTCTTTCCATTCAGCTGTAATATCACCTGTAGTCATTTCAAGCATATAATTTCTTAAAACAGAAAACTTAGGTCTTTTAGCTGGTCTTGGATATTCTTCAGTGCTGCATGGTATTACTTCAATGTCAATTCCTTTTATTCTAAATATCTCCTTTGCAAACTCATACCAGCTGCATTGACCTTTACATGTACAATGGAACAAACCATAATTTTTTTCTTTTACTAACTTAACTATAACTTTTGCAAGTTCTGCAGTACTTGTTGGTGTACCAAATTGATCATTTACTACTTTTACTGAATTATTGGTTTTACTTAAATTAAGCATTGTTTTTACAAAATTATTTCCATCACCATATAACCAAGCTGTTCTTATTATATAATGTTTAGGATTAAGATTTCTTACTAACTCTTCACCACATAGCTTAGTTTTACCATAAGCAGTTTGCGGATTTGTGCCATCAAATTCAGTAAGAGATGTACTTCCTTCTCCGTCAAAAACATAATCAGTAGATATATGAACTATCTCTGCACCTATTGCAAAGCCTGCAGATGCTAAATTTTTAGGCCCTATTGCATTAATTTTAAAGGCATTATCGAAATCTGCCTCACATTTGTCAACATTAGTATGGGCTGCACAATTGATAATCAAATCAGGTCTATTTTTATTTAAATATAATTGAACCTCATTTATATCAGTTATATTTAAATCCCCAACATCAGTTAATAACAGCTGATTTTCTCCAACATTAAATTGTTTTGAAAGCTCTCTGCCAAGCTGTCCATTTGCACCAGTTATCAATATTTTCAATTTAATCACTCCAATACATTATCATTAATTGTTTCTATTTAAAACAGCTATATAGATAAATTTTGGAATCGAAGATAGTCTTTTTAATCTCCACGGTTCTTTTAATACCCTGTAAAGCCACTCAATTCCAATCTTTATCATCCATTTTGGTGCTCGCTTTGAATTTCCAGAAATAACGTCAAAACTACCACCTACGCCCATGAATATTGTACAAGGCAACCAATGCATATACTTAGTAATAAAAATTTCTTGTCTTGGAGCTCCCATAGCAACGAATATACAATATGGCATTTTAACTTCAATATCTTTTATAATAGTCTCACATTCATCTATATTAAAATATCCATTGTGACTACCAACTATCTCCAGCCTTGGATGCTTCATTTTTAAGTTAGAAATACATTTATCTAAAATTTCTTGCTTGGCACCTAACAAATAAATTGGCTTACTCTCATCTTCACAAAACTTTATAATTTCTTCCATTACTTCAATTCCAGCTATTTTTTCTTGTACTGGAGTTCCAAGAATTTTAGCACTAAGCACAGTACCTATACCATCAGGAATTATAACTGCTTCTTCTGATTTAAAGTTTTCTTTCAATTCCAAATTACTCAACCCTGAATAAAGTACTTCAGGGTTTCCTGAAACTATATGTACCTTGTGTTTAATATCTCTTAGATATTCTATTAGCTCCATTTTTGTTTCTGAATATATATAATAATCTAAAATTTTCACTGACATAATTAATCACCATTCTAAAATTTATTAATTTATTATTTTAATTTTATTTTCTCTTCTATTTATGATTCCTTGTGCTACAGCAAAAATAATCCAAAAGAAAGTAGTAACCTTTGGTACAAAAAACATATTATCAACAAAATTCATACAATAGAACGCAATAATTGAAGCAAAAGAACCTATAAAAAATAAATTATAGTAACTATCCTCTTTCCACCTTATAAACTTTGCCATTGATTTTACAGATAAAAATATAAAGCTTATAAACGAAATTATCCCTAATATTCCAAGCTCACTCTCAATTTTCAAATATGAATTATGTACCGGAAACCTTTTTTTATAAGCATAGTCTAATTCGGGATATTTTGCTATATATGAATCATAGTAACTAACGTAATTGCCATTGCCGACACCAAACAATGGATGATCCTTAATCATTAAAATCGCTACCTTCCAATGCTTAATTCTAGAAGCATATTGGTCTGGATTCATAAAATCTTTAAGTCTCTTTGTAACTACAGGAATAAATAAACTCATTATTGCAAATATAATAAACCCATATATATATTTCCAATTAACAGTAAGTATTAAAACAAACCCTCCAATAGCAAGAGCTATCCAACCATTTTTTGAAAAGGATAATATTAAATTGCAAATAAACAAACCTAAGCATGCAGCATACATTACTTTCTTAGTTTTTTTCTTAGTTTTTAGTAAGAGCATAATCACAGGAAATATGCATAATATCATAAACCCAGCTAAACTGTTAGGGTTTTCTAGAGTTGAAGCTATCCTGAATTTTGATCCAAATGCAAATTCCGTTTTAAATTCATCTGTTAATCCAAAACCACTAAAATACTGGTATATACCTATAACCCCAACAAGCACTGAACTGCATATATAACTATTTAGAATTCCATAATAATACTTATCTTCATTCAATTCGTATTTTATAATGAAAAACATAAATAGATAAGAAAAAAACCTAACACTCTCCCTTGCAGCTAAGCCTTTTTCTAATGAATATGAAACTGATATAATCATTAATATAAATAGTGCTAGCATTGATAGGGTTACTGGATTTTTTAATGCATCTATTACATATTTCTTAAATTTATACCTGTCCTTTGAACCAATAAGGAGTTTAGCTATATATACCAATAACATTATGATAAATATATAGTCAGAGGAAAAAGGAAAACTAAATAGCATTATTTTGGATGGCAAAATCGGTAATAGAAATATTAATGTACATAATAAAAAATAAATAATATTTGTCATAAATTATCACCTCTAATAAAAATAAATTGTCCTAAAGGACAATTTATTTATAATTTTACTTAAGCAATAAATTTTTTATATTTGAAATAACATAATCAACTTGTTCATCTGTCAAATCTGCATACATAGGTAATCTTAAAAGAGTTGCACCTATTTTTTCGGTAATTGGTAATTGTCCCTTTTTATATCCCATCTTCTCACCAACAGGTGCTGTATGAAGTGGAAGATAATGGAATACGGCAGTAATACCAGCTTGTTTTAAATTTGCCATTAGATAGTCTCTTTGTTTTTCACTTTCACATAGTATGTAGAACATGTGATAGTTTGACTTGCAAAAATCAGGTATTATAGGTAGCCTTATTATACCTTTATCTTGTAACTCCTTAAGACCCTCATAATAACGGTTATAAACCCTTTCTCTTCTCTCAAATATTTCATTCTTTGCTTCAAGTTGAGCATATAAAAAAGCTGCTAACATATCTGAAGGAAGATAGCTTGAACCAATATCTACCCAAGTATATTTATCAACCTGACCCCGATAAAACTTACTTCTATCAGTACCCTTTTCTCTTATTATCTCAGCTTTTTCAACTGCTAAGGCATCAGCTGAGTTAATAGATATTGCTCCGCCTTCGCCACAAACATAATTCTTTGTTTCGTGAAAACTGAAACAACCATAATCACCAATCGTACCTAAGTATCTATTTTTATATGTTGAGTATAGTGCCTGTGCAGCATCTTCGCAAACCATTATATTATTTTTTTTCGCAATATCCATTAAGCTGTCCATATCACAGGATACACCTGCATAATGAACTGGAAAAATGGCTTTTGTTTTATTAGTTATTTTTCTTTCAACATCATCTAAATCAATATTTAATGTTTTTTCATCTATTTCTGCAAAAATAACCTTGGCTCCCCTTAAGAGTATAGGATTAGCTGTAGAAACAAAAGTATAAGCTGGGCAAATAACTTCATCTCCCTCTTTTAATCCCATTTGTATAGCTGCCATTTCCAAAGCATGAGTACAAGATGTAGTTAAAAGAATTTTATTTGCAAATAGAGTCTCTTCCAAATATTTATTAACTAACTTTGTATATTTTCCATCTCCACAAATCTTACCAGTATTTATACAATCTTCAATATACTTTAATTCATTTCCAGTAGTGTATGGAATATTAAATGGCACTTGCATTATTAACACCTCGCTATTTAAATTAATTCTTTTATAGTATACCTCTTATATTTCTAACTATCAATACCTAGTAGTTTAAAACATAAATGTTCATACTTTTTAGCTATCTTATCTGCTGCAAAATTATTATAAAGTTTTATCTTTGCATTAGCCCCCAAGTTCTTAGCCTTGTCTTTATTATTTATTAAACTCTCAATAGCTTTTTCTAATTTACTTGCAACTTTATTTTTATCATTAACATCTATAAGAAGCCCTTCATTACCATCAGAAATGAACTCATCTATTCCCCCAACATTTGTTGAAATGATTGGTAAGCCCACAGCCATAGAACTTAAAACTGATATTGGAGCCCCGCCTTCCCACATGGATGGCATAACATAAATATCCATTTCAGATAGCGCGCCATATAAATTATTAGTATATCCTTTAAAAAATATCCTATCATGAAGATCATTTTCACCAACAATCTCTCTTAAATGACACTCTAGTTCCCCGCTGCCATATATATATAGTAAAGCATTAGGATATTTATTAGCTATGGACTTGAACGCTTCAATTAAATATTCCTGTCCTTTTTGTGGGTGTAACCTTCCAGCAGTACCGATAATAATTTTATCCTTACTTTCAAAAGGTAGTGTCTTTATATTTTGGGGAATTTCATTTACATCTATTAATGAATTTATAACTTCATACTTTTCTTCATCAATGTTTTGATACTTAATGCAGTATTTTTTTACACCAACTGCTTCAACAATAATTTTATTGGTGTATTTATTGCTAAGCTTCTCATCAAAATGCATAAGGATTTTATCACTTAATGTTGTTTTTTGCCTATAATCATCTTGATTTAATATTGTAGAAAGCAAAACCTTGCATTTTCCTATTGCCGCAGTTCTTCCAAACAAGTCTGCCCTAAGCAGAATAGTATTTACAACATCAGGTTCAATTTCAGTAATCAATCTTTTTAACTTCCATACAATAGAAATATCTATAAAACTTTTCATATCAAACACAAAAGTTTTAACCCCTAAATACTCTAATTCCTGCTGAATTTCACCATTGTTATATAAACAACATGCATAAATCTCGAATTTAGATTTATCTAAGTATTTTACTAAATACTTTAAATAATTACCTGGACCATCTTTTTGAAATGTGGTTATTATAAAAAGGATTTTAATTTTCATTAAAAATCTCTCCTAATTTTTCATCTATTGTTTTAAATCGTTGTTCCCATGAATTTTTAGAAACAACAGTGTCACTAATCTCTTTATTACTCTCTGAGGCTATAGCTTTCGAAAATTCGTCATAGGACTTGCAAATATAAATATAATCATCAAAATCATGAATATCTGGTAAATCAACAGATACAATTTTCTTCCTTGAAGCAACATATTCCAACATCTTTGTTGGGTATACTCCTCTAGTAAACTCGTTTACTTTGTATGGTATTATACAGACATCGAAAAAATTTATATAATATTTCAAATCTTCATAGTTTCTATAACCAAACAATTTTACATTTCCTATATCTTTTAATACATTTACATCAATATCTACTTTTCCTACTAATGCAAAGCTAAAATTTGGATTTTCTAATGCTAAATATTTAATAAGTTCTAAGTCAATAGAGTGATGGATTCCTCCAATATATCCTACTATTTTACTTTTAAATTCTTTAAATTCATTTGATATTTCCTTATATCTTTTGCTGTCTTTCTCTTTATTAGTTAACTCAAAATCAGCTAAGTTAACACCCTGAGGAATTCTAGCAATTTTATTAATTCCATCATTCATAAAATCATTCATAATTGTTATAGAATCGCAAAAAATATAGTCACTTACATTTGATAGCTCTTTTTCAAATTCTAAAACATAATAAGGTAGACCACTTACCCCTCTTAATCTCTGGACATTGTCATAAACTATTTTGGAATTTGAATATTTTTTATGATAAATCATAAAATCATTTATGACGTCTGAAGGATAATATGTCCACAATAAATCAGCACTCTTATCAAAATATTTTTTTTCTAATTTTCTAATTTGATGTTTTACTAAAATAGAATTTATAACTCTAAAAAATCTGTATTTATGTATAGGTATAATAAAAATATCTTCACTTTTCAGGTTTTCATTTTCTAATTGTACATTCTTTTCTTCTTTAAATTCTTTTCTCCCCTTAAACCTACTTACAACCTTTCTAATCATGTCAGAAAATTTATGGTTTATATTTCCCACTGGATTAATCCAAATAATCTTATTATTATTTTCTGAAAAATACTCCATAATATGATGCTGTCTTTCCTTGTTTGAAAAGGTATGAAGGGTGGCAAAACAAATAATATTTTTGTTATTCATTTAAAACACCTCATTCCTTTTAAACTCCTCTAGATACGTTGCATAAATTAGATTAATTGTAAACCATACAACATAAACATTAAATAGACCTATGAAGAAATATGCTGCTAATATTGAGTACAGCACTACCTTGTATGAATAATCATAGTTAATATTTTGGCTTATTTTTTTGAAAGCAACAATAACAAGTAAAGTGAAAACTGCAAAACCTAATATTCCATTTTCAGCATATAACTGCAAATAAGAATTATGCATATCTCGAGGATAATTAGTTCTTTTATAAAATCCTGTATTGTACTTGGCATTATCGTTACCAACACCTAAAAGAAGTGTTTTAATATTTTTTGTATTCATTGTTAAAGAATCTCTCCAAACCTCCATTCTCTCATTTGAGGAAATTCTTTTTTGTTCTATTACAGCTGAAAACTTTTTATATACAAATGGTGATATTAGTAAAAACAACAATATTATTGGAATTCCAAACCTTAACATATACTTTTTATTAAAATATTTTTTAATGCTAGTGAAATTAATAAATTTATATCTAAAGATTAATAGTATCCCAAAACCAAGCGCAATAAAAGTTCCAAAAGATACAGTTAATATAAATGCTAAAATGCAAATTGGAATAATCGCTTTTTCAAATTTATTTAAAGACTTAAACTTTGAGATACTTATTAAAATACCTGGCAAGATAAATGATGCATAATAATTTGGATCTTCTGAAAAATGTAATCTAATAAAGCTTCCTGTTGGAATTACATTAAAATACTGATCCCATACATTAAAAAATTTCAATAAAATTAATAAAGTAATTCCCAATATACTAAATACTAATGAGGACTTTATAAATAATTTGTCTGTTATAAACTTTCTTTTCTCGAAGTCAATAGATAGATAATAAATAGCTAAAAATAGGTAAACTGCTATAGCAAAAGCAAAAACAATAATTATTCTATAGGAATCCCACTTATTTATTGAATTCAAGGTTGAAGAAACAAACATAATTAAAACTAGTATCACATTTAGAAAAAAGTATTTATCCTTTATTACAATTTTTGCTTTTCTTACAATATCCAATCTTTTAATTTTAAATATGATTTGTGATAAAACTAAAACAAGAAATAACACATGGTTTACTCTAATATAGCTATATACCACAAAGTTAAATTTAATTAAAAAGCTAAACAATATGAATACTATAGCTGCATCTATTGGCTCATAAATACTTATTATATAGAAGGATAGTAAGAATACTACAAACAGTACAGCTTTAATATTATCATTAAACACATAATTAAAGTATACTGGCGATATACCTAGTAAAAACAATAATAACACTATAGCTGTTGATTTTAAATTTTGTTTCATTCTATATCTCTCCATTAGTTCATTTTTTTTACGGTCTTATAAAGCAAATATAACGCTAATAGTGTATATAACGCTACATAACCAAGATATAATAATAATACAATTAACTTGATTGGATAAATTAAATCAACTATAAAGACAACAGTTAAAATAACTACTAATACACTATCATCTGCTAATATATTAATTATTGTTTTTAATATAGATTTTTTCTTTATAGAACTTTTTTCATTATTTTCACTTATTTCATTATCAACATTATATCTGCTGTTCCCAGCATTTTTAGTTTTTGATATTGTTAGATAATATAAGTCCTCAAATAGTCTCAAATATATCATTATCAAGAAACTAAAAAATGATAAGTATAGAAGGAACTTATTTGAATATTGTACATAATTGTAAATGCCTAATCCCATTAATATTCCAGGATTAACTATATAGTGACCTAGTGAATCAAGATATATTCCAAATATACTTGACTTCTTCCTATACCTAGCTACTTCTCCATCTACAGCATCGAGTATTAACCAAAAATGAAGTAAAACAACACCAATAAGAGCATAACTAGATTTTCCAAAGAAGAGTAATCCATCTCCTATAGCACCAATAACAATAAATGAAAATGTAACAAAATTAGCAGATAAATTAGTAAATCTAACAATTAAGTAGGTTAAATATATTGATATATACCTAGAAAAATAAATACCATACCATGATTCACCTGCTGAATGAATTACTGGTTTTTGACATATCGTTCTTAAATCTTTTATGGTTTCTTTCAAAACAATCACTTCCTCTTAACTTCATTATAAGTATTTACTAATTCTTCCCTTGAGAATATTTTCAATGCAAAGCACGCAATACAAGCAATTACTAATACAATCATGCCCTTTATAAATATGTTGGACAAAATATAATTTTTAATAGCTATATCTGATACAACTATTACTGCTGCAAACATAATTAACTTTAATATATTAATACCAATTGACTTGTAGTCCATTTTATATACAACATAAAAGTGAATAACACATAAAATAAAGTTTGTTATCAAAGATGCATATGCTGCACCAATATAGTCATACTTTGGAATAAGCAGAAGATTGAAAGAAACATTTATTATACTGCCTATTACTACTATATAAAATCTTACTTTTTGCTTATCAACTGAAGTTAGCAGAATTGCTGGCACATTACCAACAAATCTTAAAACAACAACAAAACTTAGTATCATTAATATAGGTATTGCATTATCATATTTTGTCTTATACAGAATTCTTATAATTTGTTTACTGTTTAAAAATGTTTCTGCCGCAAAAAAAACACTTACAATCCACATAAGTTTCAAACATTTATCGTACATTGACTTCAACTTATCCTTTGAATCATGATATCTAGACATAACAGGCATCATAACACCCATAATTGTATCAGTAACTATCATTAATGCAATAATAAGTCTTGTAGCAGACTGATAATATCCAACACTCTCATTACCCTTAAATTGTGAAATTAAAAGCGCATCAATTTGAAAATATATAAAACTAAATAGCTGATGAAATCCAAAAGGCATTGCTCTTCTAAATAATCTATTCCACTTATCAAGTTCAATTGTAAAAGCAGAGGTAATATTCTTCTTTTTAAAAATAATGATACTTGCTATTACAGCTGCTAGCCTTGCAAGTAGATATGCTATGGCAACATACATTATATTTTTAAACATGTATAATGCAACTAAACATAAAATTATTAGTAAACTTTGGAGCAGTATATTTAGGTAAGTTTCATACTGCATCATTTCTAAGCCCCTAAACACATTACAATAAAACGCGAATAGGGAATTAAACATATAGGCAGCACCAGTTAAATACACAAGATATACTACATTTTTGTCGTAATGCATAAAATTAATTATTATGCAATTAGAAACTAAAAATAATATAGATAAAAACAACTTAAATCCATATACATGTGGTAGATACTCATTAAGTTTGTCTTTATTTCTTGCAATATCAACAACAATTAATGTGCTTAATCCGAAGTCAGCTACAATTAGTAGTAAATTTGCATAGGATTGAGCAAATGTAAAATTACCATAATCTATTGGCAAACTATTTCTTGCTATTAAAATAGTTATAATAAACCCTGAAAACATACTAAGAAAATTAGTTAAAAACAAAAAAAATGTATTTTTTACGATATTTCTATTTTCGCTCATACAGCTCTCCTTCAAATGTCAACATAATTTTCCCCCAGTAATCCTTGCTAGCAGCAAAATCAAAGGCATCCTTCAAAACTTCTATAGAGTCAACCTCAAATCTTCTTTCACAAATAACTTTACTTAACATATCTTGAAAAAGCTTAGCTCTCATATATTCCAAAATTACTGGATATGAATGTCGTGTACTCCTGCTACTTCCTTTAATAGTAAGTCCCTTCTCCAATACATCTCTCATATTTATAGCGACGTTTTGCTCACTTACTCCCATTGAAACAATAGATCCACCTCGTCTAACAATATCAATAGCATAATTAATTGCATCACCCATGTTGTTTCCACCAACGCACTCAAAAACGTAAGTAGGATGAAATGAAGCTGCATCATAAAATGGTTCGTCGCCTCGTATATTTAATTTTTGTGCAAATTCAAACATATTCAACTTTGACTCATCTGTACCGATAATTAGCAAATTATTTGTAGGAATTTTATATATAAATGAAAGAACGCAATACATTAAGTACCCAACAGGTCCATCACCAAAAACAACTATTCTTTCATCCCCATTTATTTTAACTTTTTTTGTTGCTTCATAGCTAACTGTTACTAACTCACTTAATGCAGCGATTTCACTTGGTACATCGTCGGGAATTTTTACTACGCATTCCTTAGGATGAACTATAAACTTTTGCATTAGTCCATCGTAACCGCTAGATATAAATATCCCATTTTCGCAATAATTCTCTCCTACTTCTTCCAGCTCACAGGCTATACAACATTCCTTTTGTTCTTTTCTATCTAAAACATAGCCTGGTATATTAGGTACTAATACTACTCTATCATTTTTGTTAAAAGCAGCATTACTTTCCTCTACTATACCAATGCCTTCATGTAATAAAGCCATTGGTAGCTTTTTCTTTAATGCTTCTGGCCTTCTATTTCCTGTATAATATCTTAAATCTGCAGCACAAATATAGCAAAGTGTGGGCATCACAACAATATCATTACTATCAATTTTTATATTTTTATCTCTCAGCTCAAACTTATATGGTTTTGTAAGTTGAATCACCTTATTTTTTAGTTGGTTATTCATACTAATTACCTTCTTTTCCAAATAATTTTTTAAATAGTTCTATGTCTGATTGAGTTGTTAGTTTTATGTTATCATAACTGCCTTCAACTATTTTTACTTTTTGTCCTATTCTAAGCACCAATTTAACATCATCGGTTGTATCAGTAAAATTATCGTTTATAGCAGCTTCATGAGCTTTTTTTATAATTGAATATTTAAATACCTGAGGAGTCTGACCATTGTACAACTCTTCTCTTCGCGGAATAAAATCTATAAATCCATCTTTTTCTTTAACTATAGTATCAGTAGCTTTTACGCAAACATCAACTGCTCCATAATCTGCAGCTTCTAAGATTGATTTTTTAATTATATCCTCAGTAATAAATGGTCTTACAACATCATGTATTACTACTATATCAGCATTTTTATTACTTAAGTGTTTTAATGCCATATAAGTTGATTCCTGACGACTACTGCCACCTTCTATAACAACAACATTTTTATTAAATTTAACTTTATTTAATATCTCTTGTGCTTTACTTATATATTGCTTATTCATAACAATAACTATTTCATCAATCATACTGCACTTATTAAATTTATCAACAGTATATTCCATTATTGTTTTGTTATTAAATGTCATAAATTGTTTAGGTAAATCGATATTCATCCTTAAACCAGAACCTCCGGCTAAAAGTACCGCATAAGTTTTCATATTATCACTAACCTTTCGAACCTACTCTTTTCTCTTTAACAATCGCATTTTTTAAAATGTTTATACAACCAAGCAAAGTTATGCCAACATATACTACAAAATTTACAATAAAGTTATGTTCAGACTTATTATATTTGTTATAGAAAATAATCATGGCTCTGTAGAACTCGTATGTTGCTTTTACACCTAATTGCTTACTTGATTCGCCTTTATAGTGAATTATGGATCCTACAGGACAATATCTAACGAGATATCCTTCCTTTTTAGCCCTCATGCACCAGTCCATTTCTTCTCCATACATAAAAAAGGTCTCGTCCAGATAGCCGATTTTATCTATAACTTCTTTCTTCATCATTAAAAATGCTCCTGAAACAGAATCCACATCACAGAATTCTTCCTCAGAAACGTAGGTAAGATTATACTTCGTAAACTTTTCATTATCTTTCATTAATTTGCTAATGCCAAATAGCTTGTAAAAAGCATCCAATGGCCTTGGTGCCATTCTTCTACAAGCTAATTGTAGAGTACCATCAGTATTAAGTACCTTACATCCTGCAACCCCAATCTTTTTATCATTAAATAAACAATTATATACATCGAATATCACATTACTACTTACAAGAGTATCAGGATTTAACAAAAGAACCGCTTTACCATTACATATCTTTATTGCTTGGTTGTTTGCACTAGCAAATCCTTTATTATCTTTATTTTCTATTAAGTGAAAATTATCTTTTGATAGAAACTCATTTTTTAGCATTTCACAACTATCATCAGATGAATTGTTATCAACAACATAAATTTCATAATTTCCTTTTGTATTATCGTAAACAGAATTTAGACAATTTCTTAAAAGCTCTTTTGCATTCCAATTTACAATTATGATGCTTATATCTATATTTTGCATAAAAAAAGACCCCTCTTACTTCACACTTTTATTTTTGTACATTATAATCTTAAATTTATTATTTTTAGGATTAAGTAAATTTAAATTAACTTTGAACTCGGTCTTTTTTAATTTATCATATCCAGATACAAATGTACAGTTACTTATCAATGATATAGGGTCAGATACTAAATTTACTACTTCCCCTGTATAAATATTACTGTCTTTTGTAAAATAGGTTCCATTATACTTAAAAATAAATTTCTCGTTACTGTTATTTAATACTAAATCATCAATACTATACAGTTTTCCATTAACAGATATTTTGATATCCATTGTATCTCCTCTTGAATAATCATCCCTGTTCAAAATACTGTACAAGGACATAGTATTGTTCTCTGTATAGTTTAAATCCCTCAATTTAGAAGCAAATTCTTGGATATTTAGATTATCAATTAAAAAAAGAGATTTGTCCTTATTAGGACTATTTTTAGTAACTAAAAAGTAATTAAATGTAGAATTATTATACTTAAAAAATTTGTCATTTAATTCAATATCAAATGAAGCTACTTCTTTATTTGATTCAATTGTATTCGATTTATTTTCCATTTGAGTATTTTTCAAAAATAAATAGCTAAATACTAAAATAAATGCTAAAGCTATAATATGTTTTATCTTTAATTTCATTTTTTTCTCCATTCAATTGCCTAAAAATGATTTTTAATATTCTTAATTATAGTATCCTCAACAAATTCATAATTTGAATTATTATAAACTTTATTACTTTCCTTAACTATTTTCTGTTCATAGCATAATGGTCTAATTAAGTTTTCATTAATCATAAGTTCACTAATCTTCTTTCTTTCCTCTGGCTTAACCTTTTGTCCAAATACACTATCTAAATCATCAATTCCTTTAATTGAACTAATATAATTTGTCTTAATAAAATTTAAAATACTATTGCTCTCACTACTCTTAAATAATATTAAATCGTAGGTATTATCCAATTTTTTAATAACAGCATTTTCAAATTCTATACTATCTAATTCTACAATTTCAAATTTTGTTTCATTTCCAAATTTATTAACTATATAATTAATAATTGTTTTTGATTTTTCATCTTCGCCATCAATTAAAACTTTTATATTATCATTAAACTTGGCATTTTTGTATATATAATCATTTTTGTTATCATAAAATTCATAACCAGGATCATCCTCAAAGTAAATTGAATTTGTTTTATTAGCAATATTTATATCCTTATAAACACTATTAATCAATTCACCCAAATTGATTTTTTGAATAAATCCCTCTCTTTTATCATTTTCCTTAAAAGCAGAAGTTCTATCATTAAAGGCCAAATAATAAATTGTATTAACATAAACTGGCTTCAAATTATATGTGTTCATTTGTGAAAATTCATTTTTATATTTACTTGCATTAACTAGTTCATAATCACAATTATTATCATTTCTAAAATTAATTTTTGTATTTTTAACCTGAATTTCTACGCCATTCACATATATTCCTATCATTTTTGTATCTTTAATTGTTTTAATACTCTTAGTGTTCAAATTGATACTTCCGCTAAACTCCTCAGGATAAATGTGCTGTTTTGATAATTCTTCTATAAAATTATCATCTTGTTTTTTTAAGACAAATTTAAGTTTGCTATTTGATAACTTGTCAATAGTACTAATATTATCAAAGTTTTTAAAATTATCATGTCTTTTGAATTTAAAAGAGCTTATTACATCGTCTGCATTTATAGTATCATTGTCATTCCATTTAAACTCTTTATTCAAGTCAATCTCATATTCTAACTTATCATTACTAACTACTAATTTATCATTTATGCCTTTTTTTATTTCTCCAGTTTTCTTATCTTTGGTGATCAAAGTTTTATAAAAAAAATCATTTAACATACCAGAGATATAATTATCGTTTTTGCATAAACTTAATTCTGAAATTTTAAGGTTATCAACCTTTACATTAACTTCTTGCATTTTCTTATTGTCTATTATCTTATTTATAGCTAAGAATCCAGATGAAATGATAACTAGGAAAACTAGTACTAATAAAATACAAAGCTGTTTTTTTTTCATTGTTAGCTCCCTTTCTAGATACTTTTACCTTATATGCTCTCGATCTACTGTTATTTCTACGTTTAAATCTACAAGTATTTCTTCTAAGCTTTCTTCTTGCTTTAATCCTTCTGTGCTTTCCTTCATAAATACTATTTTTACTGTCTGCACTATAAGTTTTAAATCCAATAAGAATGAATAATTTCTAATATATATAATATCGTACTTTACTTTGTCTTCAGCTGTAGTATTATATTTACCTAAAACCTGTGCAAGTCCAGTTAGTCCCGCTTTAACCAATGTCCTGTACTTATAGTCTCGAATTTCAGTTTTAAACTTATTAACAAAAAACGGTCTCTCAGGTCTTGGCCCAACTATACTCATACTTCCAGCTAAAACATTAAACAGCTGAGGAAGTTCATCTAATCTCGTACTTCGTAATAGCTTACCAAGCTTTGTAATTCTTGGATCATCTTCTCCAGCAATAACCGGTCCACTTACCTTTTCAGCATCTTTTATCATTGTTCTAAATTTATAAATATTAAAAGTTTCTTCACCATAGGTTACTCTTTCTTGCTTGTAGAATATACTTCCATTATCTTGGAGTTTAATAGCTATAGCAACAAACAGCATTATAGGTGAAGCAATTATTATTCCTATCAAAGAAATAATAATATCAAAAGTTCTTTTTAAAATTCTCTGTTCAATTGTTAATCCAAGCTTTTTTACTTTTAATACTGGTACATCATCTACTCTGTTAAGTTTAGAACTTATTAATCCAATTTCGTATATTCTAGGAATAATATATAAACTC
Source organism: Clostridium omnivorum (assembly GCF_026012015.1). NCBI lineage: Bacteria > Bacillati > Bacillota > Clostridia > Eubacteriales > Clostridiaceae > Clostridium > Clostridium omnivorum. The sequence goes on from NZ_BRXR01000001.1 coordinate 98,177, forward strand.
TTTCTGTCATCAATGCATATATCTATTATTCTATTTCTAAATTCATCATTTGCATCTTCACTTAAGAAAACAACATCACATTCCTCTATATAGTTCCATAGATTTACAGAATTAATATCACAAATATATTTTACATCATAAATATCTAGTTGTTTTAGCAGCAATTTTTTTGCTAGCCTTTCTGCATTACTGCCTCCAATAACAATTGTTGGTTTTCTACCATGTGAGCGTCTTTTAAGTTTCCAAACAATGCTTCTCCACATTGACAGAAACAAGAACTGAATAATGGAACTTATTACAATTACAGTTCTAGGATAAGAAAAAGCTCTTAAAAAGAAACTTATAGCCATTGTGGAAATAAGCAATGTAATTACAGTAAGAAATACAGAATAAATCATTTCAGTAAGTGATTGCTTTAATATATCTCCTAAACCATATACAAACATAAAAATTAAATAAACAATTATTATAGCAGGAAGGGATATAACAAATGCATCATAATTAAATTTTGGAATATTAAAGCTAAATTTAACCACATAGGCTAAATAAATAGATAAAATAATTAGTAAAATATCTATAACATAAACACCTATTTCATACAAACTAGTAACAAAGTTCTTATTCTTCATATATTACACCTCACTAATAATTGGATAGCCTGTTCAATATTTTCAATTAAGTATGTTTTTAAATAACAATGCTACAAAACATTTATATTTTAACATAAATACCGACAAAAAAAAACTAAAAATAAATAAAAGGTCTGTAAATCTCATTTATATGCTATTTTTATTATTAACATATTATAAGATTTACAGACTTCTTATGTCACAAATTTATTTGTTTTTTTCTTCATCACATTCAAGCATATCGTTCATTTGTTTAAAAATAGGATTATTCTTCATTGATAATAAATATTCCATAAATGGCTTTTTGATATCTTCTCTCTTAAGAGCAAATTCCACTGTTGCTTCTAGAAATCCGAGTCTGTCCCCTACATCATATCTTCTTCCTTCAAAATTGTAAGCATACATAGCTTCACCGGTTATTAATGTACGTAGAGCATCAGTAAGCTGTATTTCTCCACCTTTTCCAGGTGCAGTAGTTTCAAGAACATTAAAGATTTGTGGTGTAATTATGTATCTACCTAATATAGCAATATTCGAAGGAGCTTCTTCTACTTTAGGTTTTTCAACTAAGTCCTTAACCTTATATACCCTGTCTTCAATATGCATTCCCTTTACAATACCATACTTAGAAACTTCTTGAGATGGTACTTCTTGAACTCCTAGTATAGTTGTTTTATACTCGTTATAGCATTCTATAAGCTGCTTTAAACATGGTACTTTACTATCAACCACATCATCACCTAACATTACTGCAAATGGTTCATTGCCTACAAAAGTTCTTGCACAGCTTATTGCATGTCCAAGTCCTTTTGGTTCCTTTTGTCTAATGTAGTATATATTTGCCATATTTGATATATCTTTAATCATACTTAGCATTTCATCCTTGCCGTGTGAAGCAAGTTCATTTTCTAATTCTACAGATTTATCAAAATGGTCTTCAATAGCTCTTTTATTTCTACCTGTTATTATAAGTATTTCTTCTATTCCAGACGCTACTGCTTCCTCAATTATATATTGAATAGTTGGTTTATCAACTATTGGAAGCATTTCTTTAGGTTGAGCCTTAGTTGCTGGTAGAAATCTTGTACCTAATCCAGCTGCAGGAATAATAGCCTTTTTAACTTTCATAAAAATTTCTCCCTTCATAAGTTTTCAAGAAAATTATATCCTAAAATATCAATATTTACAAATCCAAGTTTATTATTGCTCTAATTTTTCAAAGTAATCATAAAAAAACACTAATTTAAGAAGTTAATCTTATATTAGTGCTGCTTTAATAATTAATATATAACTGATTAAGAAAACATTTTAAAAAAACTAAATCTCTTTTTGATTTTAATTATCTCTGGAATATTAACACTTCTATTATTTATAATATTAAACTGATTTTCTTCAATCCAATTAAATAAATCTTTATTTATTTCTTTAATTATTCCATATTCCTTTTTCATCATTGTATTTCTACCGGAATTATTATGAGCATCACTTCCAACAAGATGGACCATATTTTTCTTAACAAGAAGCTCCGCAAATGCTTTAACATCTTTACCATACAAACCATTAAGACTTCCTGAAGTTACCTGAGTTAACGTACCTTGATCAATCAAATTTTCTAACAGCATTATATTATCTCTAAGCTTTGAATTTCTTTCAGGATGCGCTAAAATTGGAGTAGCGCCCATTAATCTTAATTCGTAAAATACTTCCTCTGTATATAACGGAAAGTGATTCATAGGTAATTCAATTAGCAAGTAATTACTATCATTTATTCCCCATACTCTCCCAGACTTATATAGCTTTGGAAGTTCAGGGTGTATATATAATTCTAAACCATTCAATATCTTAACATTTAAATCTTTTATTTTGCTTATTTCTTTTAAATTATTTAATTTTTCGTCATAATTTAATCTCTCAATTTCTGATTCACCCGCTATAAAATGAGGAGTAGCACAAATGTATTCAACTCCATCATTGAATGACATTTCTAGCATTTCGATAGACATGTCCAAATTTTTTGACCCATCATCTATATAAGGAATAATGTGACTATGAAAATCTATCATTATATTATCTCCATATTCTTATAAAATTAGATATAGCGTTCTATTTAAATTTTATTCATAACTATAGTAATAATATCCCGTGTATGAACCCTTTGTATCAGCAGGCATCTTATTCATAACAACTCCTAGTATTTTCCCTCCAACTTTTTCAATTAACTCTTTTGCTCTTACTACTGCTTCCTTCTCTGTAGTACCATACGCAGTAACAAAAAGAACCCCATCTGTTAGAGTTGAAAGTATTTGAGAATCTGTTACTGCTAGTACTGGTGGTGCATCTATTAGTATTACATCAAAATGCTCTTTAAGTTCTTGTAGTAACCCTTTCATTCTTTTACTTCCTAAAAGCTCCGCTGGATTAGGTGGTATAGGTCCACTAGTAATTATATATAAATTTGGTACACCAAGTAACTGAAGACATTCTTGTAAACTCTTTTCCTTCGATAAAAGAGTTGTGAGACCATTTTTATTTGGAACACCTAATTTTCTATGAATTGTAGGTTTTCTAAGATCACAATCTAATAATACAACCTTTTTTCCACTTTGAGCCATTGTTACTGCAAGGTTAACCAACACAGTGCTCTTTCCCTCACTTGGCTGGGTTGAGGTTACTACTATTGTTTTTAATTCATTATCAAGAGACGAAAATTGTATATTTGTCCTTAAAGTTCTAAAAGCTTCTGCTACGACAGACTTAGGGTTTTTCAATGAAATTACATCATTTGCCATATTCAAACCTCCTTATTCAAAATCTTTTATGTTTGGAATAACACCAATAACTGGTAGTCCAACTAGTTTTTCTATTTCTTCTGCAGATTTAACTGTATTATCTAAATATTCAATTATGAAAACTACACCAACAGAAAGCATTAAACCAATAAAAAAAGCTATTGCAATATTTAATAATGGTTTAGGACTAGCTGGTCTAGTAGGTAATTGTGCATTATCAAGCATTTGAACATTATCAGATTTATTAACATTATAACTTACCTCTTTTAATGACTTTGCAAGTTGATTCGCAATATCCATAGCTTGCTTAGGATCCTTTGATTTCACTGTTATTGTAAGAAATTCTGTATCCCCCATTGGAGAAACTGATATCATTGATTGTAAAGTTTCAACCTTCATAGTTAAATTCATTTTATTTATAACATTTTCGGCCACTGTTCTGGATTGTGCAAATTGGCTATAGGTTTTTACTAGCTTTTGGTACATCATAACATCATTATAATTTGTCTGATTTGCACTAGATTCAGTTTTAGGTTTGCCTATTATAACAGATATGTCAGCTTTATACGTTGGTTTAATTACGAAAAAGCTAACTACAGCACTTGATAGTGTTGTGATTAAAGTAATTAACACAATTAAAGTCCATCTTTTTCTAAATATTTGTAAATATTCATGCAGTTCCATTTATTATCCCCCTATAATATCTTTTCAATATCCTTTATTACCTCGTCATTAGGATTGATAAGTTTTGCAATGTCTATATGGAGTTGTGCTTGCTTTTTATCTCCTAAATTAATATAGCACATTATAAGATTTGTACAAATTTCAATACTCTTTGTAGCCTCAAAAGCTTTTCTAAAATAATTAACAGCTGTATTGAAATCTCCTAAAGAAGCATAATTTAAACCTAATTCATTTACTACATCTACTAGTTGATTATCTAAAGACATTGCTGTAGCTAAATAGTATATTGCCTTTTCGTAATTTTGAAGCAATCTATACCCTACTGCTACATAATAATACAAAGTTGCATCTTCTTGAAACTGATCAAGTAACGGAATCAAATTGGCCAACGCTTCTTTAGGATTATCATATAAGAGTTCTTTTCCTTTATCATAACTCGCAGAAAATTGAAGAGCATTCTTAAGTTCAACTAACTCAGGGGTTTCCTCCCCACCTTTAGCTTTATAATCATTAATGCTATTTAAAGCCCTGGCATATTCACCTGATTTTTTAAATAACTGAGCCTCATATAAATACGGAACAGAAAAGTTTTCAAATTGCTTTCCCATTTCAATTAGAACTATCATTTCTTCTTTAAATAAACTATTACTTTCACTTATAGCATCAGCTAGAGTTAATAACTTTTCTAAGTTACCTGTATTAGTTTCAACTTTAAATAATCCTTTAAGCATAGCATAAGCATCTTCTAATTGTTGATTTTTGATTGCATCATAAATTTTACCTTTAATAAATGTAATATTAGCCTCTTTACTTATTAGAATATTTATATATACACTATTAAATTTAAACTCTGGATCTAGTCCTAATACATAACACATTCCTTCAATAAAATATATTAGTGGAATATCTTCAACATTTTCTCCCTTTTTTATGGCATCTATAATTTGAGAAGATTTTATAGGCATGTACAAATCTTCACTAAGACTTATATTAAAAAAACTACTTACTGTTTCTTTTTTCACATCTAAAAAAAGTAAATTTGATAGTTTATCTGCAAAATAAGATTCTATACTCATTAATTCACCATCCGAAAATAAAATTAATATAAGTTGATTACTTTTGGTTTAATAATATATTGTAACAATAATAATAATACCCAAAATATCATTTATTGTAAACCTATTTAGATATCCATTGCATAAAAATAATGGTAAGAGTGGGATAATCCCAACTCTCACCCTTAGTTTTCGCAAGCATTATTTATTATTGACATCACATTATTTGTAAACACAGTCATTTTTTCTTCCACATCATTTAGACTTGTTCCTATGCATGCAAGATAGACTTTCATCTTTGGTTCTGTTCCTGAAGGTCTAACAACAAACCACGAACCATCCTCTAAAACAAACTTAAGTACATTTGACTTTGGTAAATCAATTATATTTTCTGATATTTTTATTAAGTCTTTTTCTATACTTAACTTATAGTCCATCTTTTTAACTATATTTACGCCATTAACATTTGATTTCATAGAATGCCTTAAAACTTCAAGTGCCTTTGCTATCTTTTCTTGTCCTTCCTTACCTTTAAGTTCAATTGATACCAAATTTTCTTTATAATATCCATATTTCTCATACAAGCTTATTAAAGCATCGTAAAGACTCATGCCCTTTTCTTTATAATAAAGAGCCATTTCGCAAATTAGCGTAGCTGCAATTACAGCATCCTTATCTCTAACAAAGTCTCCAGCTAGATAACCAAAGCTTTCCTCAAAACCAAACAAATAAGTGTTTTCTTTAGTCTCTTCAAACTCTTTTATCTTTTCACCAATGTACTTAAACCCAGTTAATACATTTATTAGTTTCACGTTATACTCTTCAGCTATCTTGCTTACCATTTCAGTAGTAACAATTGTCTTTATTAGCGCTCCATTATTAGGAAGCTTATTTGTTTCCTTAAGAGAAGAAACTATATAATGAGATAAAAGTACTCCTGTCTGGTTGCCAGTTAAAACTCTGAATTCACCAATACTATCTTTAACTACAACCCCTATTCTATCACAGTCAGGGTCAGTACCAAAGATGATATCAGGCTGCATCTCTTTTCCCATTTCCATTGCTATACTAAATACCTTAGGTTCTTCTGGATTAGGGTATGGTGCTGTTGGAAAGTTTCCATCAGGTAACTCCTGTTCTTTTACAACTGCAACATTTTCATATCCAAGTTCTTTTAATACTCTTCTTACAGGTACATTTCCACTTCCGTGAATTGGAGTATATATTACTTTTAAATTTTTTGCATTACTACTCACTAATTCTTTTCTTATAGTTAAATTTTTAACTTTTTCTATGTAAGCTTTATCTACTTCTTCACCAATTATATTTAAAATTCCTTTTTGTTTAGCATCTTCAATATCTATACTTTTTACGTTTTCAAATTCTTCAACTTCTTGAATACATGAAAGAATTTCTGTCGCATTCATATCTGTAACTTGTCCACCGTCTTCTCCATAAACCTTATATCCGTTATACTGTTTAGGATTATGTGATGCTGTAATTACAATGCCGGCTTTACTGCCAAAATGTCTTACAGTATAAGATAGCATTGGTGTAGGTCTTAATGATTCAAAAAGATTTACTTTAATTCCATTGCCGCATAAAACAGCCGCAGCACTTTCAGCAAACTCCTTTGACATATTTCTGGAGTCATAAGCTATACTTACAGATATATCACCATGATAATTATTTATTAAATATTGCGCCAAACCTTGTGTTGCCTTTCCAACAGTATATATATTCATTCTATTGCTTCCAGCACCAATAACGCCCCTTAATCCACCAGTTCCAAACTCTAAATCTTTATAAAATCTGTCTTCTATATCTTTTTCATCTTTAATATTTCTAAGCTCAGTTTTAGTTGCTTCATCAACATATTGAGATTTTAACCACAATTGGTATTTTTCCATGTATGTCATAGTTTTCCTCCCATTTCAATAATAATCAACATTTTTATTATACTAATAAAATATTAAAAATAAAACATTTTTTTATAAATTATGCAAATTTCCATTTCATAAACATAAGCTATAAAAAAAATAAGTGGAACACTCCACTTATTCTTCTGCAATTCTTGGATTGCTTATTTGCATTGTTTCTTCTTGTACAAGGGTAGTATTTCCTCCAGTAACTGAGGCAATAACTGTATTAGGATCATCCATAATGGTAATCTCGCTTGACATTTCTATATCTCTAATCCTAAAAGTATTACCATATGTCAAATTTCCTACATTTATATTTAAAGAGTTTATAACGTTATCGCCCTTACATTGAACTCTTACCTTTGTTTTTTCCTTCTGTAATATTCCGCCATTTCTTGATATGTTGTCTTCGCCTGCAAATATTAGAGGTACATCAGTCTGAACTAGTTTATCTTTAGTCATCTCTTCTAAGTCAATATGTATTAGCTCATGTGTTGCAGGATCCCTTTGCACTTCTTTTATAAGTGATCTATGTTCTGTACCATCTATATTTATATTAATTAAACCATGTTCACCAAATTCACATATTTCCTTGTTTAGTTCTAACTCTGACACTTCGAACATTAAACTTTGCATATTCTTTCCATAAAGTATCCCAGGTATTTTCCCATTTCTCCTTGCTGTTCTTGCACTATGAGCACTTTTCTTTATTCTTGTATTAGCATTTATTGTTTCCATTATTATCCCTCCTACCTTTGCTATTATTGTCACAAATTAAGAATTTTATGCACATGTATAATTATTATATAAATGCTGAAAATATTTTAAGATAAATCATTAATATATATTGCAATTATATTCCAATTACTTTATAATGATATTGTTTTATACAAAGCTGCTTAAACCATTGATTTTGCAAGGTTTTATAGACATAGTATTATGAAAGAAGGTGCTATATTAAAGTGTATAGATTAGATCAAACTCAGACTCCTCTATTTGATGCTTTAATGGAGTATGTTAACAGAGATACTATACCCTTCCACGTTCCAGGTCATAAAAAGGGAGTTGGGATGGACCAGGAATTCAAAGATTTTATAGGAGAAAATCCTTTCAAAATTGACGTTACAGTATTTAAGCTAGTGGACAGCTTACATCACCCAACAGGTCCAATTAAAAAGGCTCAAGAATTAGCAGCTGATGCCTATGGTTCGAATGCTGCTTTTTTCTCAATTCATGGTACTTCAGGTGCAATACAAGCTATGATTATGTCAGTTGTAAGTGATGGCGATAAGATTATAATTCCAAGAAATGTTCATAAATCAGTTACCGCCGGTATTATTTTGAGTGGAGCTATTCCTGTTTATATGCAGCCTGAACTAGATAAAAAGGTAGGGATTGCTCATGGAGTTTCACCAAAAACTGTTGAGGATACATTAAAGAATAATCCTGATGCCAAAGCAGTTTTAATAATAAATCCAACTTATTATGGCGTTGCTACTGACATCAAGAAAATTGCCGATATAGTTCACAGCTACGACATTCCACTTATTGTGGATGAAGCTCATGGACCACACCTTGCTTTCAATGATAAATTACCTATGTCTGCCATGGAAGCAGGCGCTGATATCTGTGCACAAAGTACCCATAAAATTATTGGCGCTATGACCCAATGTTCTTTACTTCAAGTTAATTCAGGACGAGTTGACACCCAAAAGGTACAACAAATTCTTAATTTGATGCAAACAACTTCACCTTCTTATGTTTTAATGGCTTCACTTGATTGTGCACGAAGGCAAATTGCCATAAATGGTAAGGAATTATTAGATAAAACTTTAGATCTATGCAATTACGCAAGAAATGAAATAAATAAAATACCTGGACTATATTGTTTCGGAGAAGAAGTTTTAGGAGTACCTGGTGCTTACGCTTTTGATCCTACTAAAATAACAGTTACTTGTAGGGATTTAGGAATTACAGGTTATGATTTAGATATGATTCTTTCAAATAAATATCATATTCAAGTTGAGCTTTCAGATCTTTACAATATACTTGCTGTAGGATCTTTCGGTGATACTAGAGAAAGCATTGATAAGCTTTTAGCTGCATTAAATGAAATTAGTTCTGAATACTATGGTAAAGGAATAAGAAAATCTGACTTTATCGATATTCCACCAATTCCTGAACAAATGCAAATTCCAAGAGAAGCGTTTAACAGTGTAAAATCTTCTGTGCTTTTACGCGATAGCATAGGTATGATAAGTGGTGAATTTTTATTAGCCTATCCTCCTGGAATACCTGTCCTTTGCCCTGGAGAAAATATAACTAAGGAAATTGTAGATTATATTGAAAACCTAAAAGCTGTTGGATTATATGTACAGGGCACCGAAGATCCAAAGGTTGAATACATTAAAGTAGTAAAACCTGAAGATGCAATATATATAAATGTAGAATAATAAATAAAAAAGACTTGAGAGTTTCTCAAGTCTTTTTAAAATCTTGCTTTGTCACACCTATTAGCAATTTTTTCTTTTGTCACATTGTTAAAGAATTTTAAATATTGATTTGCACTCATATCAAGTACTTTTTCATATGTTCTTATAACTCTTTTAAAATAGCCTATTTCATAAGTTAGTTTCAAAAGCGGTGCTGTTATTTTTTTACTAAATCTATTTGAAAGCTTTTTTCTTTTTTTATCGGCCATATCTTTTATATAATCACAATTATTCTTAACAGATGCAATTAACTTTACTTTTTCAAAATTTTGTTTTATAGCAGTTTCATATTTAGGATATAGTTCTTCCAGCATTTCATCATTAAATACAAATTCTTTGTCATTTAAAGCTTCTATATCATTAACCAAATCACCAATTATTTCATTGCTATGCTGCCTTAACTCCAAAAGCTTTGCCATTACATTCTTCATCTCATAAGCTTCTCTAACTCCATCGCTACCTAAACCATCTAGTACTTTAATTAACTCTTCAAATTCACTTTTTTCTCTTAATACATTTCCTTCGTTTTGAAGAGCGCTTACTATTCCGGCTCCATTCTCATTGCTAAAAAAAACTTCATAGAAATTTGCAAGCCTTGCTAATTCACAAATAACATTTTTTGACTTAAGTACGTTATTTTCCTCATCTAAATAAATATAGCCTTCAGCTTCTTTTTTTACTAGGCTGAATCCCTTTTTATATATTATTACTTCTCTATAATTTTTCCCAGCGTAATTTATTAAACCAGAAACTTTGAATTCTTCACCTTTTTTCTTTAAAGGCTGAATTGCATTATTTATTTCTACCGTAGGTTCTATATATGTTGGCATAGTTTAATCCTCCTTAGTAACATTAATACAATTATAGCAGAATTTTTTATAAAAAGGAGTAGCTTAATTATAAAAAGCCCCACAAGAGTGGGACTTTTTATATTACAATGCTTTCATTCCTTCTGTCAAAGCTTTTTTATTTAATTCTACTGCTTTAACAGGGACTAATGAAGCTATTATATCATTCCAATCTATATTTTCTAATTTTAAAGCCTTTATTAGTGCTCCTAATAATACAACATTCTGGGCCTTGATATTTCCAAGCTGTTCTGATATATTAGCTGCGTCTATAATAATTGTATTTTTAACAACATTCTTTAATCTTTCATTAACATCCTCTGGATACTTTTCTTCTCCTATAAGCACAGTTACAGGATGAATTTCATAATCATTAACCACCAAGTATCCATCTTCTTTTAGATAAGGTAACCATCTAGCAGCCTCACTCTTTTCGAAAGCTACAATTACATCAGCCTTGCCTAGCTCAATTAAAGGGGAATATACCTTTTCGCCATACCTAACTTGAGTGGTAACACTTCCTCCTCTTTGTGCCATACCGTGAACTTCGGACATCTTTACATCATATCCATGTTTCATAAGTCCTTCTGTTAGTAGTTTTGATGCTAATATAGTACCTTGACCACCTACTCCAACAAATAATATGCTTTTTACTTCACTCATATTATTCACCCACCTTTTCTATAGCATTGAATTTACATACCTGCTTGCATAGCTCACAGCCATTACACATATTTCTGTCTATACTAACAACACCATTTTTAAAGGTAAGCGCAGGACATCCTGTTCTAAGGCAAGCCTTACACCTCTTGCACTTATTTGGATCTACAACACACTTAAGTTTAGCTCTAGCTTTTACTACATCCTTTATAAGAGCACAAGGTTGTTTTGTTATAATTACAAAAGGTTCAGTGCTATTATATGCATCCTTAACTGCTTCTTCTGTTTCTTTCAACTTATATGGATCTACAACTCTTATATTCTCTTTCTTTATTCCTATTGAGAGAACAATAGACTCTATATCTATAAAAGGTGCTGGTTTCTTTTGCAAGGTCCTTCCAGTACCTGGATTTTCCTGATGTCCTGTCATTCCTGTTATTCTATTATCAAGTATACAAGTAACTATTGGACTATTGTTATATACAGAATTAATGAGCCCTGTGATACCTGAATGGAAGAAAGTTGAATCACCGAGTATTGCAAAAATCTTACTTTCTCTATTACCCATCATGCTAGCCTTTTGCATACCAATTCCACCTGATATAGAAGCCCCCATACAAATAACAGTATCGGCAACATTTAAAGGTGGAACCATACCCAATGTATAACAACCAATGTCACTTGTTGCAATTACATCCTTATATTTTGATATTGCATGGAAAAGTGGTCTATGTGGACACCCTGGACAAAGCACAGGAGGTCTTGCAGGCGCTTTAATGTCAGTTTCATAATATGGTTTTGATTCCTCATTAAGTAGCGCTTTTCTTATAATATCAGGATTTAATTCACCACATACAGGAATTTTATCTTTACCAATACAGCTTATTCCCATAACCTTAACAGCATTTTCTAAATAAGGTTCATTCTCCTCAATGATATATAAAGCTTCTACATGTTCTGCAAATTCTTTTATCATCTTATTAGGCAATGGAAAACTCATTCCTATTTTAAGATAAGAAGCATTATCTCCAAATACCTCTCTTGCATATGCATAGGATATTCCGCTAGTAATTATACCAATAGATTTGTTTCCCCATTCAATCCTATTCAAAGTAGAGTTGTTTGAATATTCCCTTAGTGCTTCAAGTCTTTCTTCTACCTCATAATGCTTCTTCTTAGAATGCGCAGGTATCATTATGTACTTTTGGACATCCTTTTTATATGGCTTAACTTCAATATTTTCTTTATCAGCTAACTCAACGATTCCTTTTGAATGAGATATTCTAGTTGTGCTTCTAAACAAAACTAAAGTATCAAATTTTTCACTTATTTCAAATGCTGCTTTTATAAAATCCTTGCATTCTTGTGAATCAGATGGCTCAATCATAGCCACTTTAGCATGAGGAGCATACAATCTATTATCCTGTTCATTTTGTGATGAGTGCATTCCTGGGTCGTCAGCACTTACAACAACAAATCCTCCATTAACTCCTTCATAAGCCATAGTGAACATTGGATCGGCAGCAACATTTAATCCTACATGCTTCATTGTTGTAAGACTCCTTGCTCCACCTATTGAAGCACCTGAGGCAACTTCAAAAGCAACCTTTTCATTCGGTGCCCATTCAGCGTATACACCTTCATATGTTGCAAAGTTTTCTAGTATTTCTGTACTTGGTGTGCCTGGATATGCTGATGCAACCTTACATCCAGCCTCATAGGCTCCCCTAGCCATAGCCTCATTACCAGTCATGATAACTTTCATAAATTTACCCCCTATTTTATAAATTGAACTAACTTAACTTAGTTATAGATATATGATTAAATTTTTTAATCTACACAAATAAAATCATTACTCTGCAATTATTGAGCCAAGAGCTATTGAATAAAGTTTTGACTTTGCAGAATCAGCTCTAGATACTAACACTACTGGACATTTTGCTCCCATAATCACTCCGGCATTTTCTGCATTTGCAAAGTATGTTAAGGACTTACCCAACATATTTCCTGCTTCGATATTGGGAACTAATAAGATGTCACTATCTCCAGCAACTGCACTAACAATGCCTTTATGTTTTGTGGACTCTTCAGATATAGCATTATCTAATGCTAGTGGTCCATCTATAATACAGCCTTTTATTTGACCTCTTTTATTCATTTGCGTCAGTAACGATGCATCGATAGTTGCTTGCATATTAGTGTTAACTGATTCAACTGCACAAAGTGGTGCAATTTTGGGATTATCTATATTCAGTGCGTGCGCCACCTTTACTGCATTTTTAATAATGCCTACCTTTTCATTCAAATCTGGATATAAAACCATTCCTCCATCAGTAAGCATTAATAATTTATGATAAGAAGGTACATCATATATCATTACATGTGATAACAGTCCTTCTCCTCTTAAGCCCATTTCCTTGTTTAATACAGCCTTTAAAAGATCAGAAGTATTAAGCATTCCTTTCATAATGAAATTTGCTTGTCCATTTGCTACAAGTTCTACAGCTTTAGCCGCAGCTCTAATTATATCCTTTTCATCTACAATTTTCACATTACTAATGTTTAAATTTTCTCTGCCTGCTATTTCAATAATTTTCTGTTCGTCTCCTACTAAAATTGCATCGACAATATTCATTTCAACAGCCTTTATTACAGCGGTTAATACTTCTTTGTCTTGAGCTACTGCTACTGAAATTACCTTTTTTCTCTTATTACAAGCAATTTCTAGTAAGTTTTCTAATTTATTTACCATATATATACCCCCTTTATAGCTTGTGGTTAAATAAAAACTTTCAAAAACTCTTTATTACATCAACTTTCAAACTATAACAATTTAGCCCCTAAATATTGTGTAATTATTACAATGAAAAGTATTCCAACTAAAATTGAAAAAAAGTAAAAAGTACATGTATTCACTTACACTTTTCACTAAATTTCTATACGACTTAATTTATAATGTCATATTAGTAGTAATAAATTTCAGCTTATGTTTGTGATACATGTACTTTATTATTTTCTATAAATCGTAGTATAACTCAAATTCTTTTGGGTTTGGAACTGGTATTAATTTCATTAATTCTTTATCAAATTTATATTTAATCCAATTATTAATGAAATGTTCATCAAATACTCCATTTCTAGTTAAAAATTTATAATCATTCTTTAATTCTTCCAATGCTTCATCTAAGGATTTTGGTAGTGCTTCGATTTTGTTTCTTTCTTCCTCTGGTAAATCAAATACATTTACATCGTATGGTCCATAACCTTCTTCAGTAGGGTCTATTTTATTCATTATTCCATCAATACCAGCCATAAGTAAAGCTGAATAAGCTAAATATGGGTTGGCAGTTGCATCTGAAGGTCTAAACTCAAATCTTCTCTTTGAAGCTTCTTTTACATAACCAGGAATTCTAATAACAGAACTTCTATTACCTGTTGCAAAGCAAATTGATACAGGTGCTTCGAATCCTGGTACAAGTCTTTTATATGAATTTGTAGATGGATTAGTAAATGCCAAAAGTGCTTTAGAATGCTTTAGAATACCACCAATAAAATAAAGTGCTTCTTGGCTAAGCTTAGAATATTTATCTCCATAGAATATGTTGTCACCATTCTTCCTAAGCAGCATATGCACATGCATTCCACTTCCAGCCTCACCATATAGTGGTTTTGGCATAAAGGTTGCGGTTTTTCCGTGTGCAACAGCCTCATTTTTTATAACATATTTAGCCATCATAGTAGCATCAGCCATTTTAGTCATTTCTCCAAGTTCAACTTCTATTTCAAGCTGACCTGCTGCACCTACTTCATGATGATGGTATTTAACAGCTATGCCCATTTCCTGAAGCTTTAACACCATTTCGCTTCTCAGGTCATTGTTAATGTCGTATGGTAATCCCATATGATATCCTTTTTGGAAAGGTACTTTATATCCAAAGTTATTTTCCTTTGTATTTGAATTCCATGGAGCTTGCTGAGAATCTATACTAACCTCTTGATGCTGGGCTTTTGTTTCAAAACTAATATGATCAAATATATAAAATTCAAATTCAGGTCCGATAACAAATTCATCAGCAATTCCTAAATCTCTTAAACAAACTTCAGCTTTTTCAGCTATGTATCTTGGATCTCCATTAAATCTTCCTTCATTATTACCAATTGTGTAAATATTAGCAATCATGCTTAGAGTAGGAACTTTACAATATGGATCAATAAATGCTGTCCTCATATCTGGAATGAAACACATATCTGAATCCTCTATTGTTGAGTAACCATAGCTTGAACCATCAAAACCTATACCATCAGAAAACAATTTTTCATTTAATCTCTCTACTGGAATTGCTAAATGATTCCATCTTCCTGGTAACGTTATCACTTTAAAATCAATTATTTTGATATTTTCTTTTTCTACAAAACTTTTTAATTCATTATAATTTGTAAACATAAATGAAACCTCCGTGATGTTTTTTTAATTTTGCATATATTCTTAATTTTAGTATAATATATGAATTTTTTTTGTCAACCACATAAACAAAAATGACACAATTATTTCATAAGTTGCAATTTACTAAAAAAAAAGAAGGGTTACCCCTTCTTTTTTAATAAATTATTCTATCGTTAATTTCATCAATAGAATTACAACCAGTCAATACCATAGCTGATTTCAATTCACTTTGAACATTCTCTATATAAGACTTTACACCTTCTCTTTGTCCTCCAAAGGAAGCTGTTACAAATGGTCTGCCTATTAGCACAGCATCAGCTCCTAATGCTATCATCTTAAGCACATCAACACCATTTCTTACTCCCCCATCAGACAATATTTTAATTTTTCCCTTTACTGCCTCAGCAATTTCAGGAAGTACATCCGCTACTCCAGGCGTTTGGTCTAGTACTCTTCCTCCGTGATTTGAAACTACTATAGCATCTACACCAGCTTCAACTGCAAGAAGCGCTTCATCAGCTGTCATTATACCTTTCAAAATGAATGGCAATTTAGTACTATTTACAATTTCTCTAATTTCTTCTACATTTTTGGGCCCTACTGGCTTTCCGTGAAGAGCTAAAGTAATAAGTCCTGCTGCATCTATATCCATACCAACTGCAAACGCTCCAGCTTCTTCAGCGAGTTTAATCTTATTTATTACATTTTTGTTCTCCCATGGTTTAATAATAGCAATACCATTTCCTTCATAGGACTTTAATACCTCTAAATTAGTAAGAAGAAAAGAGTCTACAGCAGTATCTCCTACCATTGCATACACACCTGCATCAAGGCATCCTCCTATTACCCAGGAAATATATTCCATTTCACTATATTTTCCACCCATATTTAATGTAGTGCCAGAAACAGGAGCTGCTAATACTGGTACAGTTAATTTTTTCCCAAATAGTTCTATTGAAGTGTCTGGGTTTTTTGCATTATGAATTACCCTCATATTTAATTTATAGTTTTCTAGAGCTTCTATATTCTCTGTAAAAGCCTTACCAGTTCCCTTTCCACCCATTCCAGGGACTTCTCCTGCACATGCTTTTCCGTTACATACTGGGCACACCCTACAGCTTCCATTTAAATTTTCTTTAGCATTTCTTAGTACCTCATTATAATTCATTTGTGAACCCCTCGCTTATTATTATATATTTTTAAAGTTTACTTATTAAAATACTCAAAATCTATATTTTCAAATTCTTCTTCCGTAAAAACTTCGATATTATTTCTTTGTAAAAGCTCTGCAGCAACACCATTTCCAGGTATTTTTACTCCTGAAAAGCTCCCATCATATATTATCCCTTTTCCACATGAAGGACTCTTAGACTTAAGTATTGCATATTTTGCACCTATTGCTTTTGCAATTTTCAAGGTTTCTTCTGCACCTCTAATGAATCTCTCTGTGCCATCAAAATTGTCATTTGATATTACCTTGGAATTTCCACTTAGCACATCAGCTCCAGCACCATTTTTAATTTCATGTGGAGGTCTTGGTGTACTAAAACCTCCTAATTGTTCAGGGCAAACTAAAATAGCTTTACCCTCTTCAAGAAGCTTAAGTACTTTGTGATTTATATTGTTTTTTCCGTCATATCTTGAATTTACACCGCATAAGCATGCACTGACTATTATCAATATACCACCTACTTACTTTAATTAAAATACAAACTATTTAAGTTCAACAACTGTTACCCCAGATCCGCCTTCCCCATATTCTCCAAGCCTGTAATTCTTAACATGTGGATGTTTTTTCAACATATCGTTTATTGCTTTTCTTAATATGCCAGTTCCCTTTCCATGTACAATAGTAACTTCACCTAGGCCTGCTAGATATGCATCATCCAGGTATTTATCTACTGTATAAATAGCCTCTTCAGAATCCATTCCTCTTAAATCTACAGAAGAAGCAACTGAAGCAACTCTTAACTTAAGTTCTCGCTTCTTAATTTTCTTTTTTTCCTCATTTGATACTTTAGAAGCTCTTAAATCCTTTATCTTAACACTTATTTTCATAATTCCAGCTTGAACTTGTACTTCCCCTTTATTATCTGGCTTTGATAAAACTATAACCTTTTGATTTAAGGATGGAAGAAAAACCTCATCTCCCTCATTTACTTTTTTAAGCTCTTCTCCTTGATTTAAGTTCTCGCTACTGATTACATCCTCAGCCTTATCTAATCTATCTTTCAGCCTTTTTCTTTCTTCCTCAAGTTTTTGTCTTGCTTCAGAAGAATATCCTAATCGTTCAAGCTCTCTCATATTTTTTAAAATTGTGTCAGCTTCTTCTTTTGCATCTTTAATAAGCCTCTTAGCCTCTCTTTGCGCATTAATAAGTGCATTTTCTCTTGACTTCTCCAGATTATACAGCTTTTCTTCATACTTACCCTTATACTTTTCAGCTTCAAGTTTTAGTATCTCAACTGCTCGTGCATCATTTTCTGCTTTTATACTCTTTTCTTGAAGACTCTGAATTAATTCTTCAAACTTTAAGGTATCTGTTGATATATTTTCTCTAGCAGCATCAATAATATAATCGGCAAGTCCTAATCTTTTTGATATTTCAAAAGCATTTGATTTACCTGGTACACCTATAAGCAATCTATATGTTGGTCTTAAGGTTTCTACATCAAATTCTACAGAAGCATTTTCTACTCCCGCAGTTCTTAATGCATACCCCTTAAGTTCACTATAATGTGTTGTAGCTACAATACGTGTACCCCTTTTTCTCAAGTTTTCCAGTATTGACATTGCAAGGGCTGCTCCCTCTGTAGGGTCTGTTCCTGCACCAAGTTCATCAAATAAAACTAAGGAATTATTATCAGCTTCATTAATTATATTTACAATATTAGTCATGTGAGAAGAAAATGTGGATAAACTTTGCTCTATACTTTGCTCATCTCCAATATCCGCAAAAACTTCATTAAATAAACTCACAGTAGAATTTTCCCTGGCAGGAATCATAATTCCACTCATTGCCATTAGGTGAAGCAGCCCAATAGTTTTAAGCGTAACAGTCTTTCCACCAGTATTCGGTCCAGTGATAACTAGTGAGGTAAATTCTCTACCAAGATAAATACTTGACGGAACAACAACCTTTGGATCAATAAGAGGATGCTTTCCCTCTATAATATCTATAATTCCATCTTCATTTACATATGGGCAAACTGCATTTATTTCGCTGGCATATTTTGCTTTTGAAAAAATAAAATCCAGCTCCCATAATATATTTCCGTTATTTTTTACAGCTATTATGCTATCATATACCCTTGATGATAATTCTGATAATATTCTTTCAA
Organism: Clostridium omnivorum; assembly: GCF_026012015.1. NCBI lineage: Bacteria > Bacillati > Bacillota > Clostridia > Eubacteriales > Clostridiaceae > Clostridium > Clostridium omnivorum. The sequence goes on from NZ_BRXR01000001.1 coordinate 117,041, forward strand.
CTTCAGCCTTTTCCTTTAGCATTAGCTCTTTTATTTCATTATTCAAATTTACTAGACTCATAGGTTCAATAAATAATGTAGCTCCAGTAGCACTTTGATCATGTACAAGTCCTGGCACAGATCCTTTATGTTCTGCTTTAACAGGAATTACATATCTATCTCCTCTAATAGTGTACAAATTATCTTGAAGATATTTAGAATTCGATCTTATCAAAGAATTAACCTTATCTTTTATGGATGCATTTTTATCTTTCAAACTTCTTCTAATGTTACTCAAAGTTGTACTTGCTTTATCTGATATCTCATCTTCGCTTACAATTGCAAGCAATATATCATCTTCTAGCTTTTTTAATGGAATTAAGCCTTCACAAATATCTTCAATCACTCTAAAGTTCTCTTCTTCTTCTTTTCTATTTACATAGTCCTTGAATCTTCTAGCACATCTTAGCATTTGAGCAATTCTCAATAATTGACCTGGCATAAGACTTGAGCCTTTCTCAACTCTTGAAATTGCCTCTCTCACGTCATATATTCCTTCAAATGGAGGACTTCCTTTTTTGATTAGGAGCATAAATGCTTCCTTGGTTTCTTCTAGATGTTCTCTAACTTCGAAAATATTATCATAAGGCTCAAGCCTATCAATTAATTCTTTTGCTGCCCCTGTATTTGCGTAATTTTTGATTTTTTCTTTTATTTTATTAAATTCTAATACCCTTAACGCCTTTTCATTCACTTTATTCAACTCCTCTTTTGAAATGGCCTCTGGTGTAACTACTAAATTCACCCTGCCACTTACCACTTATAAATGCATTTAATATTTCTATGCATTCATTATAACTCTCATTGATAAAATCAATTCTAAATGACTCTATACCTAAGTTCTTTATTTCATCTAAGTTTGATATTAAATTTGTTGCATTCACATTATAAATATAGCTTCTGCAAAATTTATCGGTCTTAATAACAAATTCTTCATTTTTTCTATCTCTTAAAAAATATTCTCCACTTTCGCAAATACTCTTGCAGGTTACTCCATTGGATTTTCCTCCAATCATACTTCCAATAGGGCAATACTCAGAAACCATTAATTCTGTTCTCCCATATATTATATATTGAACAGGCAAATTATTATTTTCCATTAGTTCTTTTAGCTCTTTTTTATTCAATTCTACACTTGGAACTACGGCATCTAAATAAGGTTCAAAAAAACTTGCGGCATAACTATTAAATATGTTCAGTTTATAATCACCAATTAACTTTGTTTTCCCTTGAAATTTTCTTATTATTCCAAGGTTAGATGTGATTATGCCTTTTATATAAGGAAGAATATCATTAATTCTTCTGCATACTAAATCAAATTCTTTTTTTATTATGCTAGGAACCTTAATATAAAAATCAACATTTTCTATTTGTTTTATATCCTCTAATTCTGGATAATTTCCTCTCATAAACGGATTAAAAGATATACTTTTAACACTCTTATCTAAAGCAGCCTTCATTTGTTCCTTATTGCTTACATTAACTAAAAGCTTAGGACAATTAAAATCCCTAGTAAGTTTTTGAGGCTTAAATTTAAAATCTATTTTCCCCACAACATCTCTTTTATACCTACTATTAATGTAGCTTTGAATCTTATCAATTAATTCTCTTCTAATGGAATTAATATCTGCAATAGGTAAGAATCCATTCTCAAAATACTCAAACTTAACATTATCAAATTTGAATGATGTGTCTCCACTTTTCTTAATATTTTCTGCTAGCTTTTCCATTGTAAGGGGTTTATTAATTGCATTCTCTACTACTTCTCCTTGTACATTGAAGCTAATGCCATCAAAAATTGTGCTTAATTCAATAGGTTCACTAATTTTAAATTTAACACTTGCAGTTAAGTTAATCTTTTTGTTATATGCATTTTTATAGCTTTCTTTAAGATTTAATAACAAAGAATTATCAGCAGTTTTGTATAGATTATCTCCCTGCTTATATTTTGTTGGAATAAGTTGTACTATTTCACCCTTTGAAGCTGACTCAACTTCTTTATTATCTTTTATAATTCTTGAAATTGTGAAGCCTTCTTCCCTTACTCTAATTCCATCTCTTACCGCTATACTTTCTTCAAGTATAATTGAAGCATCTTTATTTGCCTTTCCAATTAATATCCCAGTATTTTTAGGATATCTGTAAGCCATCATATCCTTTCCGCTATTTCCAAACAGGTATGCTTTAGAAAAACCTTCTCTATTAAAAAGCTGTAAAAGCTTTTTATTTTCAGATATATAATCAAACTCTTTACCTGAATATACGCTATCAATTGCCTTTCTATAACTTTCCACTACTCCAGCCACATATTCTGGACGTTTCATTCTTCCTTCTATTTTTAATGAAGATGTGCCAGAATTTATTATTTCTTCTATATGTTCTAAAGTACAAATGTCCTTAGGACTTAAAGCATATCCTTGTTTTTCTATACCTTTTTTTCGTTCTATTAAAGTATACGGTAGTCTACAAGGCTGCGCACACCTTCCTCTATTGCCACTCCTGCCCCCAATCATACTGCTCATAAGACACTGTCCTGAATAACATATACATAGAGCGCCGTGTACAAAAATCTCAGTTTCTATTCCAAGCTCTTTAGATATAAACTCAATTTCATTTAAGGACAATTCCCTGGACAATACAATTCTTTTGAATCCAAAATCCCGCAGTAAAATAGCACCTTCTCCATTATGTATAGTCATCTGAGTAGAAGCATGTATCTCAAAGTCAGGAAAATTCCTCCTTATAATATTAGCTAAACCCAAGTCTTGGATTATAAGTGCATCTACTCCAATTTCATACAAAAATTTTACATACTTCACAACTTCATCTATTTCATTTTGCTTTATTAGGATATTTAAAGTTATATATATTTTTACACCATAACTATGACAATAGTTAATTGCTTTTATCATATTTTCTTCATCGAAATTTGAAGCATATGCTCTAGCGGAGAATTTACTACCTCCCATATAAACTGCATCTGCTCCCATTTGTACTGCTGCGTATAAGCTCTCAATGCTTCCCGCAGGCGCTAAAAGTTCTATCTTTTTCATAAGCATCTCCCCTAAAACATTCTAAATCTTATTATACATTATAAATTGCTGTTATAAAACTTTATTTCTAGTATTTGTTGATATAAAAATATTAGGCGATAATAATGCCTAAAGTTTTTATCAATGGATCTTTTTCTAGTCCATTTTTCATCTTAACATTATATCGCCAATTTTATTATATTTATTCATTCAATATTTTTTTATAGCTTTCATAAAGTTCTTTAATAGAATTCTCCCAGCTGTAATTTGATATTACATAATTTTTAAGTTTTGAGTCCTTTCTTTTGTTATAGCCTTTTTCAACTGCTTCAATTATGCTCTTTTCATCATAAGGATTACAAAATAGAGCGTAATCTCTAAAGTATTCCTTTGAACTTCCTTCTAATGTAGAAACAATATTACACCCGCAAGCTGCTGCCTCTAGTGAAGTCAACCCCGATGCTTCCACAAAACTTGGAAGTACATGAAGTTTTGCAAACCTATAAGCGTTGTAGATATTATAACTATCTATAAATCCAAGGTACAATACATTTTTAAATGCTTTGCACTGCTCTAAATAAGCTCTATCATTTACAACCCCTATCAATACAAGGTTTACCCCTAATTCATTACATGCCTTCGCCAGTCCAAGCTGGTTTTTTTGAGGATTAATTCTTCCAACGCTGAGTACATAATTATTTAAATTGTATCTATCCTTTAAATTATATAGTGGTGTTTCATCATGTTCTACTTCTACACCATTATATATAACTTTAATAGGAAGTCTTTGTCCATACCTAGAAATTATAATATTCTTTTCTGTTTCGCTGTTTGGGAATATCATTTTACTACCCTTTAATACTTCCTCTCTATAAGGCATGCACTTTTCCCAAAGCCTTAAATTTTCAAATTCTCTATTTTGCTCATAATACTTGGTTAAATCCCAATATATTGGAGTTATTACGATATTTTTTTTGTATCTATGCGCATCCCTATAGTACTTGTAAATCTCTCCTGTTCTTGATAGATTAAACAGATGCACTATATCATAAGGTGAATAATCAGTAATATCTCCTATATTTATCTGTACCTCTGCTCCAAGTTTAGTTAAGTACTTTGCCGTTTTAAGTACAATCTTTGAATCACCCGCAAAATTTTTCTTATAGTCCTCTCTAGTGCAAAGTAATACTTTCATATGAAATCCCCCTATATTAATCATTATCTTCTATTGAAATTGAAAATAAATTTAAAGGAAAAGGAGTATTATTAAAATCTAAAAATGCTTCAAAAATTTCCTCTTCACTTGGTTCAATATATTCCTCGCATTCTATTAATTTCGAATTACAATTATATACTGGAATTTGTACCTCTTGCTCACCTATGGCTCTTATCAATAAAAAAAATCCAGCACTGAACTTTATAAAATTTTTATATATTTTGGGACTGTTTAAAAGTTCTCCCTTGGATTTGATGATAATTTCATAATCGTTTACATTTTGTGTTTCAGACATATGCATCACTAAGTCTTTTTTTTCATCCAAGAAGGCTTCGATACAGCGCGTTGACATATTATTTCCCTTCAGCGTAATGCTATATGGAATTCGCAGGGTAAATTTAACTCTGCAGTTTTCATGGTTATCCTTCAAAATGTCCATTTTCAAAGAACCCTCAATAATGAAGGCATTTTTGAAAATTATATTTTCAAAGCTATACTCGCTAGCTCCATCCTTAATTTCGCATGTAACATCTGTAACACACATTTTCTGCTTATAGCTTGCAAAAATTCTTTTAACAAGAATGGACATTGGCTTTAAATCATAACTAGAGGTTTTTGAAAGACACAAAAAATCTTTGGAAGAATAATCATGTTCAATGAAAGCACTTATTATGCATCTTGACTTTATATTCTTGCTCCCAACAATGGTAGTTCTGCTACTCTTACAATTATGCAAATCTATTATTTCAATTAGTTCATTATCGTTATCATCTTCTTCAACAATATAAAGCTTTGTATTATCATTATTTATTTCAACCATTTCTGGAATTTTATTACCAATCTCTATGGACTTAAATACTCGCATTGTTATTATATTAATCATTTCTATACGTTTTAGACTTCTATTGACTGCATACAATATATTCCCTCTAGAAGCTAAGCTAGTTATTGCCGAACCTTTTGGAAATTCCAACAGTTTAACCTCATAGTTACGTAAATCAACTATTGTTATACCTGAACCCCTACCTTCATTTTCTATACCTTCATTTGCAATAAATACATAATCAAACTCCTCTAAACCTAGAATGCTCCTCGGTCTAAGTCCTAAATTATTAATTGATATAATTAGTTCAAGGTTATTCTTATTATAAATATTAAGCTGATTTAATATAGAATCAATTGCAAACAATTTTGTTCCTTGTTTTTCTACAAAAATATATTCTATTCCCAAACCACTATTAACGGTATTAATTATCTTTTTATTCTTAAGGTTGTAAAGAATTATATTCATTCCGTCAGATATATACATTAAACTATTTTCTTCATCTATGTCCATAACTCCATTATTTGAAATATTTATAATATCTTTATTAAAGGTTAAAAGATCAATAATTTCTACTTGCTCTCTTCTATCACAAGCTACATAAAGCTTGTTTTCCATTGACTTTTTTATATTGAAAGGCCTGTCTGCAACTTTTATAGATTGAATTTGCATTCCAGTATTGGCATCAATAACCTTTACAGCGTTTTCTTCTACACAACTTATGAAAATATATTCATTTTTCATTTCGTTCATTATTTATTCAACCTTTCAGCTTATAGCTTTTAATAAAAAAATATGCGTCTCATATAGATAATATGCAATATAAAATAAGTGACCTGGAATTTCAGGTCACTTATCTTCACATTTATCACTTTTTTTTAACAATCTACCAAAAATTGATTTATTACGTTCCTCACTTAATTTATCTAGTAATAATCGGTTTTCAATTTTTAATTCATCCACTTTTTTCTTCAGTATTTCATTATCAGAATTGTATACATATAGCTTTTCCCTGTTAGCTTGCAATATATCATTAAGAGACTCTACCTCACTTCTCAGTGAGGTAACTATATATCTTTCATCTTTTAGCTGGAGCATTGCAGTATCAAGCTGCTTCTTGGTTTCTTGCTGAAGTTTAATAAAAAACTCAATTTTTTCCTCCATAATCCTCTTTTGCTCTGCTATTTTATTTTCTTTCTCTATCAATTCATCAACGGTTCTTTCCTTTACCTGTAACTGCATTTGAAGTGTTGCAATTCTTTTCTGAAGCATTCTTATATAATTATCATCTTCCTGCTTATTAATTTTTATATCAGAATAAGTATCTTCTTTATATACTGAAAGTTCTTCCACTCCTATCAATTTTTCCTGAATTTTTACTTTTTCTTTACTACATATATACTTAGGCATAAAGAGTTTTAAATCCGGATAATTTGTCCCAAATACAACCTTGATTTTTGTATTATTATCGGGTATTATTGACGTCTTGTACCTATAAATATTAATTTTTGAAAGTTCTTCATTAATGGCTTGTGGAATATTCCACTTTTCATCAAAGTATGTATATTTAATTGTATTATTTCCTTCAAGCCACTGTGCCCATAAAGTTTTATTGTATATAAAAAAATTTGCTTCTCTAATTTTTTCTTTAGTTTCATATATTGTTTCGCTATTTATTTCCCCTTGATAATCTACAAATGCTCTTTCTAAAACAACTGATGAATCATCCTCTGAAACATTCAGAATGTTAAATTCATTATCTCTTTCTAAAGTAAAAATTTCTATGTTCCCACCAGTAATTCCATAAAGTTTTTTAGGCTCACTCCAGGTTCCATTAATGTAGCCACAATTCATAACTGCTGCTTCAATACCATCCTTAGTTAAAAAGAATAAATATAAAACACTTTCTGAAGCAATTTCTACTGTAAAATGCCTTTCTGTAAAAGGCAGCAATTCAATGTTATAAATATTAGTACTTGTCCCTTCTTCACCACTCCATACATAATGTATTAGCTTTGCTTTTTTTGTCTGTCCATTTTTACAAAATAAAAATACAATATGAATTTCCTTGCCCAATAATTTCAAGTCTATTTCTTTAATATTAAATAAACTCTTATCATAGCTGTAGATAGTTTTCCCTGCCCACTTCTTATCTTTATAAATACAGTATTTTAATTCTCCATTTAAAGTTGTATATACTATGTGAAAGTTACATTCATTATCTAGCTCGATACAAAATTCTTCAACATTTGAATCCAATCTCATTTCTTTAGTCCATTTATTTTCACTATACATTATTCTATAAATAAACGTTCCATACTGATCTATATAAAATTGCCATAAATTATTTTGAAAATCTCGAACAATGCATTCTTCTTTACTCCCCATTTCTTCACCCCCTTCTTAAATTATATTTATTTTTAAAAATATATATACTTAATATATACTTATATCCACTACATTTTCTATCACATATTTTCTTTCTTTGCATAAACTGTATATTGAAAGCTAATTTAATAATGTGTACAAAGTATAATTAGAGGAGGATATAAAATGTCCATTAATCACAACAAATTCATATCACGTCCTGGTATTGTTAACAAACAAGGATATTTGCCTGATCCAACAGAGCTAGTTTGTATTGAAGTTCCTAAAATTTTTGATCAAGTACTGATTAAGAGATGTCTCATATATGGTGAAGGACCAGATACAGATACCACTGACGAAGAACTAAGAAGTAATGCTCTTAATAGTCCTAAAAGATATTTAGGTTGCAGAGATTTTAGTGTAAAAATAACATCTGTAGATAAAACTCCTTTAAAAAAGGACCCAAACTATAAAAAAGTAATTGCAGGATTTGTAATAAGCTTCTATATGGATTATATAGATGGAGCTGGAGTAAACCAATCCGAGCTATTTGAAATAAACAGAACTGAGATTATTCCTAAAATGTACTGTCCTGATTCAGTAGCGCAAATTTCAGCTAGCTTCTTACCAGTACAGCAGGCTCTAGATCTCAATCCTGAGATAGTCAAACTTGAAATGGTAGCTGAATGTTTAGATGGAAAGATAGCAACCAATTCCCTTAGTCAAGAAGTTATAGATTTGACACTTGGCTTCCATCTTATAGTAAAATGTGAGCTTATTGCACAAGTGCTAATCCCTTCTTATGAATACATTCCTTCTCCTACTTTATTTGAAGCAGAGGTTGAAGAAGCACCAAGTGAGAGATTTGAAAAACAACCTATTCCAAAATTTTATCCTGATTTGAATTTAAAGCCTCTATTTCCTGAATGCACTGACTGCGCTGATTTTGATGATAAAGAATAAATAATCTTTATTTGCATTCTTTCTTATACTTCTAATTAATATTATTCTATGTAAATTAACATAGTAATCTTATTTCACTTTAAAGATTAAATCTAATTCATAAAAAAACACTATCATATTTGATAGTGTTTTTTTACTTATTTCATTTTTGACTTCTCAAATTAAACAAAAAGCTGAAAATAGTAATTATAAAAAATTTAATCCTCACTTAGTAGCGAATTCTCTAGACTTTTTTTGGCCTTTACTAAATCAATCTGATTATCAATTAGCTTATGCTGCAAATCTATCAACTTATATTTAGTAGATTGAAGCTGGAATTTCAAATCTTTATTCTCTGATTTTAGCTTATTTTTCTCATCTAAAGATAAAGCTTCGGTTTGTTTGATTTTTTCTAACTCCCCATTGAGCCTTTCGATTTCAAGATCCTTTTCCCTTAATAAATCATTATTGCTGGCTTTAATAAGTCTTTCATCTAATTCTTTATTTTTCTGTTCACTTTCTGCAAGCTGTTTCATTAATTCTGCTGTTTCTTTTTTATAATTTCCCTCACTTTTTTCTAAAGCTTCAAGTTCCTTGTCAAGCTTTTCAAATTCCTCATAGCACTTAAACAACTCATCTACTGCATTTAATGCAGTTAAAACAGCTGCCGAAGTAGTACTGAGCTTATTGTTACCTTCCATAAAATGATTTATTTTTTTGTCAACATAGTTTGCAACCCTTTGTAAATATTCCTCTTTTTCCTCACCTTTAAGATGATAATCAATTCCATTTATATTAACCGTAACCACGTTCATGGCATCACCCTCTTAGATAGAATAAAACTTTAATAATTTTATTTTAACATATTTTTCATATGCAGAAAACAAAATTATTATTATTCTATCTTAATTGAGCACCTAATTGGTATTCTAATGAACGTAAAATCTTTTCATGTACTTTATTTACTTCTTCATCAGTAAGAGTTTTATGCTCAAGTCTGTAAACCAATGAATATGCTATGCTTTTTTTATCGGCTGGAATTTGTGATCCTTTGTAAACATCGAATAGCTTGAAGCTTTCAAGCATACTTCCACCTTGTTTTTTGATTATATCTTGTATTTGTTGTACAAGTACATTTTCATCAACAATAATAGCCATATCCCTTGTCACAGCTGGGAATTTTGGTAATGAGCTATACTTTTTATCTAAGTTCGCAGCATTAAATAATACATCTAAATTTATTTCTGCCACAAAGCATCGAGAATCAATTCCATAATTATCACTAACATCTGGATGAACCTCGCCTAGTATTCCTACTAATTCCTTTCTTATATATAATGCTGCAGTTTTTCCAGGATGATAGCTCACATTGCTGCTTTCTCTTTGGAAAGAAACATTGTTTATTCCTAGAATATCTATTATATTTTCTACAATTCCCTTTAAATCAAGATAATCAACATTTCCATACATTCCTATTGTAGCTATATTTCTCTCCTCTGGAAGTTTGCTGCTGTCATTACTGGGAATGTATACTTTTCCAATTTCAAATAATCTTGCTTCTTCATTATTTCTTGAGTAATTTCTAGCTAAAGCTTCCATCATTGAAGGCAAGGAAGTTGTTCTCATAATGCTATAATCTTCACCTAGTGGGTTTCTAATAACTACTGCATTTCTTAACGTAGAATCTTTTGGCAAAAGAATTTTATCAAAAACCTTTGGGCTAACAAAAGAATAGCTAATTGATTGATTTAGTCCATTGCCTATTAAAGCTGATACAAGTTTATCTTCTAAATGCTGCTTCTTATTCTTGCCGCCTCTTGTACTGCTTCCACTGAGTAAAGTAATAGGGATATTATCATATCCATAAATTCTTGCTACTTCTTCAGCCACATCTTCTTTTATGTTGATATCACTTCTAAAAGTTGGCACTGTAATTATAAGCATATTTTCTTGAATCTCAGTTATTAATTCTAACCTATCCAAATATTCTTTCATATCATTTGCTGATATTTCTGTACCTAGGAATCTGTTAATCCACTTATAGTCTACTTCTAAGGTATGTGATTCTATTTTTTCATTATAAATGTCTATGGTTCCTTCCATAACTTCACCTGCACCTAATTGTTGTACTAGGTAACATGCTCTATCCATGGCAAGCTCTACAAGATTTGGATCTAAGTCCTTTTCAAATCTCGAGGAGGCTTCAGTTCTTAATCCTAATCTTTTTGAAGATATTCTTATATTAGTTCCATCAAAATTAGCAACTTCAAATATTACAGCCTTTGTATCTTCTTTTACCTCTGAATTTAGGCCACCCATAATACCTGCTAAACCAACAGTTCTTTCTCCATCCTTAATGTTAAGCACATTGGAATCTAAAGTTCTTTCAATTTCATCAAGAGTTATGAATTTCTCTCCATCCTTTGCTCTTTCAACAACTATGGTTGAACTAGTTATTTCTCTTGAATCAAAGGCATGCATTGGCTGCCCAAGTTCTAGCATTACAAAGTTAGTTATATCAACAATATTATTAATTGGTCTTACTCCTGCATCCATAAGTTTTTCCTGCATCCAAGCTGGTGATGGAGCTATGGTAATATTTTTTACTCCTCTAGCCATATATCTTCTGCATAGATTATCTCTTACTTCTATCTTTAAGCTTTCTTTAATATTGTCCTTGCTTAAAGGAGTAAATACTGATTCTGGAACTCTGTATGGCACTCCCAAAGTAGCTGCAGTTTCTCTAGCCATACCAACCACACTTAAACAATCTGGTCTATTTGATGTAATTTCAAAATCAATTACAGCACTATCAAGTCCAAGCACCTCTTTAATATCTTTGCCTAATGGAGTATCTTGAGGTAGTATCATTAGCCCATGAACAGGCTCATCTCCTGCAATACCAAGTTCCTCTTCAGAGCACATCATTCCATTTGATACTATGCCTCTTAATTTTCCTTTTTTAATTTTAACTCCACCTGGCAGTGATGAACCATGTAGAGCTACAGGAACTATATCCCCTTCTTTCATATTGTTTGCTCCTGTAACAATTTGAATTAGTTCCTCAGAGCCGACATTTAACTGACAAATTACTAATTTCTCAGCATCTGGATGGGGTTCAATTTTCATTAGTTTTCCTGTTACTACATTTTGAATTTCATCTCCCGAGGTAATAACTTCTTCTACTTTAGAACCTGACAAGGTCAATTTGTCTCCTAATTCCTTAGGTGCTATATCAATATTAACATAATCTTTAAGCCATTTTACTGGAACCTTCATTTTTATTCCTCCTACATATTAGTTTAAATTAAAACTTAAATTTCTAAAATTGATTCAAAAATCTCATATCACTTTCATATAAAAGTCTTATATCGTCAATTCCATACTTTAACATTACTATTCTATCCAGGCCAAATCCAAATGCAAAGCCACTATAAACTTCAGGATCTATACCACAATTTCTAAGAACCTGAGGATGAACCATTCCTCCACCAAGAAGTTCAATCCATCCACTTCCTTTACAAACTTTACAACCCTCACCATTGCATACGAAGCAAGTAGCATCCATTTCACAAGATGGCTCAGTGAAAGGAAAATGGTGTGGTCTAAATTTAGTTTGAACTTTTTCTCCAAACATCTTTCTAGCAAAAAGATCAAGAGTACCCTTTAAATCTGAAAAAGTTATACCCTTGTCAACTACCAGCCCTTCTATTTGGTAGAATATTGGTGAATGTGTTGCGTCAACTGCATCAGACCTATAAACCTTACCAGGTCCTAAAATTCTTATTGGTGGTTTTTCCTTTTCCATAGTTCTTATTTGAAGAGGTGAAGTTTGAGTCCTTAAAACTACATTGTCATTTATATAGAAAGTATCCTGTTCTCCTCTAGCAGGATGATTTTTAGGTATATTAAGTGCTTCAAAATTATAATAATCAAGTTCTACTTCTGGTCCTTCAACTATTGCGAACCCCATGGATATAAAAATATCCTTGATTTCTTCTAAGCATAAATCAATAGGGTGTCTCTTTCCAATAACCTGCTTTTTACCTGGCATAGAAATATCAATAATTTCACTCTGCAGCTTCATTTCTTTTTCCTTTTTCTTTATTGCTTCTGCAGCTTCATCTATATGATTCTCTAAAGCTATTCTAACATCATTAGCAATCTTACCAACTATTGGCCTTTCCTCTGCTGATAATGCCCCCATACCTCTTAGGATTTGTGTTAATTCACCCTTTTTACCCAGATACTTAACCCTAATATTTTCTATTTCTGTTTTAGTAAGCACAGATTTAAGCTCTTCTAAGGCACTACTTTTTATTATTTCTAACTTTTCCTTCATTTAATTTTCTCCTCTCTTTAATATAAATTTAAACGACAAAAAATCCGTCCCTAAAAGGGACGGATTGTATCCGCGGTACCACCCTAATTGACAACAAGTGTCCTCTTAGTTGAAACTATCGGTTCTACCCGCTAACTGCTACTATCTTCACAATTAGAACTCCAGAGTGAACTTCAATACAAAAATACTTAAAAAGGCTTTCAGTCCATGACCTTTTCTCCCTGGAAGTTTTTTAATATCTACTCTCTCTTTCATAGTTTAAGTTTATAAAGTTTTATAGCCTATATTATAGTTTACTTGCTCGAAGTTGTCAATCTTTGTCTTACAGCTTCGAACATCATAATTGATGCTGCCACACCGGCATTTAGGGATTCTGCATTTCCAGGCATAGGTATCTTAACCCTTATATCTCCTAAAGCCATCAGTTCATCACTTATACCATTTCCTTCGTTACCAACAGTTAAAATAAATCTATCTGTAAATTTAACATTATAAAAATTTTCTGATTCCTCAAGTGTGCTGACTATAAGTTTGAATCCCTTATCCTTTAATTCTTTCACTGTGCTCATATCTATACTCTCAATTATAGGAATATGAAATATAGAGCCCATTGTAGACCTTAAGGTTTTCTCATTATATACGTCCGCTGTTCCTTTTGTAGCAATTACACCCAGAGCTCCTGCCGCATCTGCAGTCCTAATAATGGTCCCCAGATTTCCAGGATCTTGTATCTTATCAACAAGTATGTAAAATCCTTCACTATTGACTATGTGATTTTTTTTAATCTTTACAACAGCTGCTATTCCCTGAGGATTTTCCGTGCTGCTCAATATTTTTAAAATCTGATCAGTAACCCAATATACCCTTGTTTCCTTTTGAGTATATGAAGCAACCTTATATTTTTCCCATCTTTCCTTTTCTTTCTCAGAAATAAATACGGCTTTAACTTCAAAGTCTGACTGCAATGCTTCAACTACAAACCTAAATCCCTCAGCAATAAACTCAGAATTTTCAAGCCTATACCTCTTTTCTTTAAGTTTTTTCGCTTCTTTTATTAGCGAATTGTCTTTACTTTGAATTGTATCCAATATATTCACCCTTTATCTTGATATCAAGTTTTCAAATTTACTTAATTCATCAGCTCCACCGATAGCAATAATAACATCTTTTACTTCAACCATATCATCAGCTCTAGGAGCTATATTTATATTATGCTCTTTCTTAATAGCTATTACACTTATTCCATAATTAGCTCTCATATCTATTTCCTTTATAGTCTTTCCATACCATTCCTTAGGGCATTCAATTTCAGCTATATTATAATCAGGAGAAAGTTCAATATAATCTAGAATATTTGAAGATACAATACTATGAGCAACCCTAATTCCCATATCTCTTTCTGCAAATATAACTCTATCTGCTCCCACTTTATATAGCACCTTGCCATGAAGCTCATCTCTTGCCTTTGCAATTACATATTTTACTCCTAGATCCTTCACTATTATTGTAGCCATAATACTTGCTTGTATATCACTTCCGATTCCAATTACAGCCACATCAAAATTACTTATTCCTAAATCTCTTAAGCTTTTTTCATCTGAAGTATTCACTTGAGCAGCATGAGTAACATAATCAGCAATTTCATTAACCGCTTCTTCCTCAGAATCGATTGCAAGCACATCATATCCTAGATCAAATAAAGTTCTAGCAACAGATGCCCCAAAATTGCCTAAGCCAATCACAACAAATTGTCTATATTTCACAGAAAACACCCCTATCCTACTAAAATTCTATCTTCTGGGTATCTAATAGAATTTTTACTACTATTTTTAGCTAGTGCTAATGCTATTGTCATTGGACCAACTCTACCACAATACATAGTAAATGATATTAATATCTTTCCAATAAAAGTTAGCTTAGTTGTGAGTCCAAGAGTAAGTCCAACTGTGCCAAATGCAGAAGTTGCCTCATAAATTATATATTCTAAACTTGCGCCTACTTCAGTTATGGATAAAATCATTGTTACAACAAGAACCAGAGCAAAACTTATCATAGTTATTGCCATAGCTCTATATATTAAATCCTTGCCAACTCTTCTTTCAAATATTTCTGTATCATCTCTTCCTTTTATAACAGAAACAACTGTCATAATTAGAAGTCCTATAGTAGCTGTTTTAATACCACCTGCTGTAGAACCAGGCGAGCCTCCTATAAACATTAATATTACAGTTAAAAATCTTCCAGCTCCAGTCATATCCGATGTAGATATCGAATTATACCCAGCAGTTCTTGGCGTAACTGCTGCAAAAAACGATGATAAAACTTTTCCTTTTACACTCATATTCTTTATTGTCCCTGGATTATTTAACTCAAATAAAAGCATAAAAATTGATCCCCCAATAACTAATATTGCAGTTACAGCAAGTACAACTTTTGAATGAAGTGATAATTTTTTTGTTTTTCTATAATTATAGATTTCATACCAAACAGAAAATCCCAACCCACCAAAAATAATCAAAACCGCAATTGTTAATATTATTATTGGATTATCAGAATAAGGCGTTAAACTTCTAAAGTTTCCAATCAAATCAAAACCTGCATTACAAAATGCGGATATAGAGTGGAATACACTATAATATGTCCCTTTTAAGAGCCCGAATTCAGGTATAAAAGTTATTGACATTATCAGTGCACCTATACCCTCTATTAAAAAGGTAAAAATCAATACAAGTTTAGCCATTTTTACTATACCTTGAATTGAAAAAGAGTTCATAGCTTCTTGCATTACCAGTCTTTCCTTTAGTGTTATTCTCTTTCCAATCACTAGTGATATTAAAGTGGCAAAAGTCATGAATCCCAATCCACCAATTTGTATAAGGATTATTATTACTGTCTTACCAAAGTATGTCCAATGGGTTCCCGTATCCAAAGTAACAAGTCCAGTAACACAAACTGCGGATGTGGATGTAAAAAGGCAATCTATGAAAGGTGTAGATATACCATCCTGAGCTGCAATAGGAAGTTTAAGCAAAAAAGCTCCAGCTAAAATTACTACTGCAAAACCAATAGCTAATATCTGTACAGGAGAAAAGCTCATTAATTTATTAAATTTAATTTGCATATACTTCACCTCATATTCTATTATATTCCTTCAAGAATTAATTTATGGGCGAAATTTGTAGAATATAAAAATAAAAATGCAGCATAAAACTGCACTTTTATATTAAGCGTTTATTTGTTTTTTAGCTATTTCTACTAATTCTGCAAAAGCTTTTGGATCATTTATAGCTATTTCAGAAAGCATCTTTCTGTTGATGTCAATTCCTGCTAGCTTTATTCCATTCATGAATCTAGAATATGAAAGTCCATTTTGTCTTGCACCTGCATTTATTCTAGCTATCCATAGTTTTCTAAAGTCTCTTTTCTTTAACTTTCTTCCTACATATGCGTTTCTTAAAGCTCTAACTACAGTTTCATTAGCTGTTTTAAATAACTTGCTTTTTCCACCATAGTATCCTTTTGCAAGCTTTAATACTTTTTTATGATATTTACGAGCATTCATAGCTCTTTTTACTCTTGCCATTTAAAAAAACCTCCTTTTTAAGCACCTTTATCTATTATAGGTATGGTAATAATTTCTTCATTGTTTTTTCTTGAGTAACAGAAACATAAGATGTTTTTCTAAGATTTCTCTTTCTCTTTGAACTCTTCTTAGTTAATATATGGCTCTTGAAAGCGTTAGCTCTCTTAAACTTACCTGTTCCTGTTTTCTTAATTCTTTTTGCAGTACCTCTGTGAGTCTTCATTTTTGGCATAATAAATTCCTCCTCTCGATTATGCTCTTTTAGGAGCTAATATCAATATCATATTCTTTCCTTCTAATTTAGCTTGTTTTTCTACAACACATATGTCTTGTATTTTAGCTACAAAAGAATCTAATATTTTGTTTCCAATGTGAGAATGTTCAGCTTCTCTACCTCTAAATCTTACAGTGACTTTAACTTTGTCTCCATCCTGTAAAAACTTTCTAGCATTATTAGCTTTTATAGTTATGTCATGATCTTCTATGCTAGGGCTAAGTCTGATTTCTTTGATACTTACAACTTTTTGCTTCTTTTTTGCTTCTTTATCCTTTTTTGATTGCTCATAAATGAATTTACCATAATTCATTATTCTGCAAACTGGCGGATTAGCTGTAGGTGCAATAAGAACTAAATCTAATTCGCTCTCTTCAGCCATTTTCAAAGCTTCTTTAGTTGAGAGAACTCCAAGTGGTGCGTTGTCTTCACCAATTACTCTTACCTCTTTCTCTCTAATTTCTTCATTTAAAAGGTAATCTTTGCTAATAATTTTCACCTCCAGAAAGGATTTATCACAAGGTAGTATATAAACCTTTATAAATAATTAAAAAAGGACGGCAAACGCCGTCCTTATATTAAACACGAAAAAGTTTAATTGCTAACCTTACTAGCATTGCTGTAAGGTGAGAAACGGCTGTTTCTTCTTAACACAAGTAGTATTTTACCACTCAAACATTTCTATGTCAATAATTTTTTCTAAAATATTCATTTTTATGACACTATATCTGTGTTAATTTATAAACTGGCTAATTTCCTATACCTTTAACGTATTTTTTATACCCTCACATATCTTACATGAAGAACAAAATGTTACCCTGTCCAGGAAAACATTTTTTATTGTATCAAGAAGTTCCTTATTGTCACAGTTTTCTTCACAGTGAATAATAACCCTTTGAGGAGCATTTGTTATGAGCCCGCTGATTAGCATATCTTCAACACTTACAGTTCCAGTGTACCTAGCTTCTGACAATTCACTAAATAATTGTTCAAGTATATCATTACCATTTTCATCTTGGATCAAA
The DNA here is from genome assembly GCF_026012015.1 of Clostridium omnivorum. Classification (NCBI taxonomy): domain Bacteria; kingdom Bacillati; phylum Bacillota; class Clostridia; order Eubacteriales; family Clostridiaceae; genus Clostridium; species Clostridium omnivorum. The sequence goes on from NZ_BRXR01000001.1 coordinate 134,684, forward strand.
TATTCTCCATTTCCCTTTACAATAATATTAACCTCATCTATTTTACTTTCTTGAATTTCAACAAAGTATTTTAATAATTTTATAAATTCATTGTATTCTTTTTCTACCATATAATTCTCTACTATTTTATCAATTATACACTCTAAATCTTTTCTTAGTTCCTTCATTCTAAATGTGATAAATCCCTTTATATTAATTTCTTTATTTTCTTCTATACAATTAATTATTTTTTTAAGAATTGCATTTTTCTTATTCATGCAGAACACTAAGTTTTCATCCATGAATAAACCTTCATCCTTTAATGATCTAGCACTAATTTCCTTTATATCCTTCATTTCATCATATTTAAGAAAAAAATAAGTATCTGCTATAAAACTTTGTAAATCCCTTTTGCAGTACTCTTCAACAACAACATTATATAGTATATTCGAAATATATATATTAAACATATTTATTATTTTTTCATTTATATCATCAGCTTCACAATACAATTTCAAGAAGTGAGTATTTTCGCTTTTGCTTTCAGATAACCCAATTAATATGTTCTTCGATGCGAAATATTCTTTCATTTCTGAAACGTCCTCAATTATGTCTATAATGCCGCTATCATATGCAATAGTTAAAAGTAGCATATCTCACACTCCCTTCTACAAATAGTATGTGTTTAAACTTTGTGTATATGCAATATAATTAAAGCAATTATCGACAACATGGGAAAACCTATCCAAATTCATTGACACAATAGGACTCTATATATAAAATTTAAAAATATAGGAGCTGATTATTTTGAAAACTCTTTTAACTGATTACAGAATTTCAATAGAGGAAGAAAATACACTTAAAAATTTAAATTTTAATATTTTAAAAGTACCTCCATGTAAAAATCTGTATACTGCAGTATGCGGACATCCTGATATGCTTTTAAACATTGTTGAAGATAACACCATTGTACTTCATAAAGATATTGATAAAAACTTTAGCGATTATCTATCTTCAAAGTATAAAAATGTTATTTTTTCAAGTAAAAGTTTATCTAATAATTATCCAGATGATATTATGCTAAATGCCTTGAACCTAACTGAGATTTTTCTTCATTTATTAAAATATACAGATGCAAATTTACTTAATCTTGTTTCAAATAAAAAAATGATAAATATAAAGCAAGGCTACTCAAAATGTTCCACTGCTATAATCAATCATAATGCAATTATTACTAGCGATACTGGCATTGCAAAAGCATTATATACTGAAAAACTTGATGTATTATTACTTCCACCTGGCGATATCTTGCTTCCAGGGCTTGATTATGGTTTTATTGGGGGATGCTGTGGACTAGTTGAAGATAATTTACTGGCATTTTACGGTAATCTTCAATTTTATAAATACGGTTATGAAGTAATAAGTTTTCTTAAAAAACATAAAGTGGAGCCTTTATTTCTTAGAAATGGAAAGTTAATAGATAGAGGAAGCATCTTCAAACTATAATTATTCAATCTATTTTCAAGAAACTGCTTTATTAAAATGAACAAAAGCATAAAAATAGCTTAGATATTATTAATTAATATCTAAGCTATTACAGACACATTTTGGAGGCGCCACCCAGATTTGAACTGGGGATAAAGGTTTTGCAGACCTCTGCCTTACCACTTGGCTATAGCGCCATATTTGGAGCGGGAGACGGGACTCGAACCCGCGACATTCACCTTGGCAAGGTGACGCTCTACCAACTGAGCCACTCCCGCATAATTTTGGTGGCCAGACCAGGAATCGAACCAGGGACACGAGGATTTTCAGTCCTCTGCTCTACCGACTGAGCTATCTGGCCATAAAATTTATCTTAAATAGTGTATTATATAATTGGCGACTCAGAAGGGGCTCGAACCCTCGACCTCCGGCGTGACAGGCCGGCACTCTAACCAACTGAGCTACTGAGCCGCAATATGGTGGGCACAACAGGGATCGAACCTGTGACCCTCTGCTTGTAAGGCAGATGCTCTCCCAGCTGAGCTATGCGCCCATATCACTTAACACATGTTTTATTATATATTACATCTTTTTGCCTGTCAACCCTTTTTTACTTTAATTATATATTTTAGAAAGTATTCTCAAGCGGGTGACGCACTATTATATTATAAGAATTTTATTTTAATGTCAATCATTTTTAAGTCTATTAAGCTTGATTATGTGAAGATATAGCAAGACTGCTTAATATTAAGCAGTCTTGCTCAGAATAACTCATTGTTTTATCTTGAAGACTTTTCTAAAAGTTTTCCTATCTCTTCATTAGTAAATTTATAGGCTTTATTACAAAAGTGACATTTTAGTTCCTCTTCTTTACCTTCATTATATAATGCATCTAGTTCTTTTTTTCCTATACTAATTAAAGCTCTTTCAACCTTATCTCTAGAGCAATCACATGAAAACTTTGGAGTCATACTACCGACAATGTTATAATCCATACCCTCAAATATGAAATCTACTATCTGCTCAATACTCATTCCCTTAACAATTAAATCCGTTATAGAAGGTATTTCCTCAAGTCTATATGTAAGCAAATCGGCAACAAGTTCATCTGCGCCAGGCATCATCTGAATGATAAAACCTCCTGCAGCTTTTATGCTTAAATCTTTTTCTACAAGCACTCCAAGTCCAACAGCAGATGGAGTTTGCTCAGATGCAGTAAAATAATATGCTAAGTCATCTCCTATTTCACCAGACTGTATAGGGACTTGACCTACATATGGTTCTTTAAGTCCCATATCCCTAATAACTAGGAGACTTCCGTTTATTCCAATTGCTCCTCCTACATCTAGCTTGCCTTTGCTATTTAAAGGCAAGTCCACATTAGGATTACCAATATAACCTTTTACTCTAGCATCAGAATAAGATGTTGCTACAACTGTCCCAGCTTCTCCTCCTCCTGACATTTGAATGGTTATTACATCCTCTTCTGATTTAAGCATTGCTCCCATAATGCTGCCTGCAGTTATTAATCTTCCAAGTGCAGCGGCAGCAGTTGGTGCACAATTATGTATCTTTGTTGCTTCGTTTACCAAATCTGTAGTTATAGCTGCAATAATTCTTATATCTCCATTGTGAGCTGTCGCTCTTATTAATTTATCACTCATAATATCCTCCTACTCCATCTTCATTTGCTAATTTTTTATTTTTTTAAAACATAAACAATTCTTTCAGTATTCTCTTTAACATCCTTATACTCATAATTATCTAGTCTTTTAATAACACTAAATCCAACTTTTTTAAGATAATATTCAATTGTTTCTTCTTTATAGGCTCTCTCTTCATGCTCTTCATCGAACCTTTTATATAGTTCATCCTGCTTAATAAAAAAAGTTAGATACATATTTACTATGTCATCTTCAAGACTATTCTCCCATACATAGACAACATCATCACTATTATAAGTAAATATATTGTCTCCAAGAACTTCTGTAAGTTTATAATAGGAATTTATATCAAATATGAATATACCGTTTTCCTTAAGATGCTTATATACTCCAGAAAAATATAGTTCTAGCTGTTCCTCATCAATAATGTAATTTGTAGAATCCAAACAACATGTAATCAAATCAAACTTTCTATTTAACTGCAAAGATGTTATGTCCTGACAAATAAACTTAGCTTTTTTACGCTCACCTCTAAGTTTAGCTTCAGCTTCAGTTAGCATTTCCATAGACAAATCAACTGCCCAGGTATTTTTAAAATTGCAGGATAACTCTTTAGTAAGATTTCCAGTCCCGCATGCTATATCTAAATAATCTTCAAAATTAACATTTAGTTGCTTTGTTAATTCAAGTATAACATTAGCCCATCTTTTATAATCTATATCTGTATTTATAAGTTCATCGTATATTTTAGCAAAATCCTTATAGCGATTCAATTAAAATACTTCCTCTCTTTGTATTTCTTCTATAATTATTCCTATTCAAGCTAATATTATATATTTTTATCATAATAGTCAATATGAAATTATTTTTCTATATCATCTGTATTTTGTAGAGATAGCTGCGCTCCATCCATTATCTCCTTATTTTTAGGAAGGTGCATATCCTTTTTTCTCTTTGTCATAATTCCTCCTATTCTTCCAGTTTCTTCTGCAGTTAAACCACTCCATCCATATTTATCAACTTTATCTCTAAGACCTAATTCATCTGCTATTTCATATTTTATTTTTTCCCTTACTTTTTCTATTTCTGTTAATTCTTTGTTAGATTTTAACTTTGCTTTTATAACTTTTTTTAATGGTGTCTTTCCCATAAAAAACCCTCCTAATAATACTATCTGATATTTTTAACCTTAGGAGTGTTTATTATTCATAATTTAAGCATAAATAAAAGCCAGAGAAACATTTCTCTAGCTTCTACTTTATTTTATTTATTTAGCAGCAGTTTTACCTTCTATATAAGCTTTATCAAAATATATCATACCATTTGATACTCTTACTGTGCCTTTTAAGTATGGCTTAATACATACATCATCAACATAAAATGCTAGTGGTATTATTGCCATATCATCCATAAGTATCTTTTCAGCATCATGAATCATCTGCATTCTCTTTTCTGGATCCTTCTCCTTCTTTGCATTTAATACCAATTCGTCGTACTTCGGATTACTGTAATGTGCGTCATTATTTCCATCCTTAGTAACTAATATATCCATAAATGTCATTGGATCAAAGTAGTCTCCTACCCACCCATTTCTAGATAATTCAAAGTTACCTTCTTTTCTTTGAGGTACAAATACCTTCCAGTCTACTTCATTTAGTTTTATATTTATATTAAGATTCTTCTTCCACATATCCTGTACTGCTTGAGCAATTTTTGCATGGGTTTCACTCTTGTTATAAGCATATTCAAATACTGGGAAGCCCTTTCCGTCAGGATATCCAGCTTCGGCCAGAAGCTTTTTAGCTTGCTCAACATCAGCCTTATCAGTATAGAAGTCGCCCCCTACTTCTCTAAACGCCTTTCCTTCTTTAGCGTCATTAATACCATAAGGTACCCATCCTGTAGCTGCTTTTCTTCCATCTTTCCATACTGCTTCGATTAACGCTGATCTATCAATTGCTAGTGCCAAAGCTTTTCTAACCTTTGGATTGTCAAGAGGAGCTTTCATATCATTAGCACAAATATAGTAAGTTCCTATATTGGGTGTAGTTACCATCTTCTTATCTTGCACTAATTTAGGTATCTCATTGTTTGGTACTATGTCTATATAATCTGCCTCACCAGTTTCAAAAGCTGACAATGCTGAACTGTTTATAGCTATCATTGTAAACTTCATTTTCTCTATCTTTACATTTGCCTTATTCCAATAATTATCATTTTTAACAAATTCCATTTTTGAATCATGTTCCCAAACTGTCATCTTAAATGGACCATTTCCTAAATAAGTTTGAGGGTTAAGAGTCCATTTATCTGGGTCTTTTTCAACTATATCCTGTCTTACAGGCATAAGTGTTGGAAGTCCACATAATTGAAGGAAGTATGGAGTTGGATTTTCTAATTCAACTTGTAAAGTATAATCATCAGTTGCCTTTACCCCAACATCTTCTGCTTTAGCCTCTTTAGAATTGTATTTTGCACCATTCTTCAAATAGTACAATTGATTAGCATAATCTGATGCAGTAGCAGGATTTAAAACTCTCTTCCATGAATATTCAAAATCTTTTGCAGTTACTGCCTTTCCATCAGACCACTTAGCGTCTTTTCTTAAATGAAAAACATATTTAGTAGGATTTGCCTGATCAAAGTCAACTTTTTCAGCTACGGCACATTCAAGCTTGTTTTCAGCGTTAAATTTCATAAGTCCTTCAAAGTTTTGATTTGCAACTGTTGCAGCAGTTATAGTTGTTGATAATCCTGGATCGATAGTATCTGGTTCCTGTCCAAGATTATATACAAGTGATTGCTCTTCTTTTGGCTTATCTGCACTTGGTGAAGCTGGATCTTTTTTGCCTCCACAACCTGCAAATAGACTCGCTGTTATAGCAATAGTAGTAAGCATAGCTAACAGTTTTGATAAATGCCTTTTAGTCACTTTTATTCCCCCTACTTTGTTTTTTTTATTTTTTCAAAGCATAGCTTTGAAATAAATCAATTATTATTGTACCAAGTGGCAGGCTACAAAATGATTACCACCAATATCCTTTAATTCTGGATCAACTTCCTTACATACTTCCTTAGCATATCTGCATCTTCCTCTAAATCTGCATCCTGGAGGTGGATCAATAGGACTTGGTACGTCGCCCTCCAGTACTATTCTCCTTCTAGCCTCAGCCTCATCAGGATCGGGAAGTGGGATAGCTGATAAAAGAGCCTGTGTATATGGATGCATAGGTCTCGTATATAACTCATTACTTTCCGCTATTTCAACCATCTTTCCAAGATACATAACCCCAACTCTGTCAGAAATATGTTTAACCATGGACAAGTCATGTGCTATAAAAAGGTATGTCAATCCAAGGGCCTGTTGTAAATCTTCTAGCATATTAACTACCTGTGCTTGTATTGATACATCCAAAGCCGAAATAGGTTCGTCACAAACTATAAATTCCGGTTGTACAGCCAATGCTCTTGCAATCCCAATTCTCTGTCTTTGCCCTCCAGAAAACTCATGAGGATATCTATTCATGTGTTCCATATTTAAGCCTACAACATCCAGTAAGTTTTGAATTCTTTCCCTTCTCTCATTTCCTGACATTAGTTTATGAATATCTATTGATTCACCAATTATATCTCCTACAGTCATTCTAGGGTCTAAGGAAGCATATGGATCTTGAAATATTATCTGCATCTTTCTTCGATAATTAATAAGCTGTTTTTCCTGAAGATTCTCTATATGTTCTCCCCTATAGAGTATTTCTCCAGCTGTTGGTTCATATAACTTTAATAGAGTTCTTCCACAAGTTGTCTTTCCACATCCAGATTCTCCTACAAGCCCTAGTGTTTCTCCCCTTTTAATATCAAAGGAAACATCATCTACTGCCTTTACATAACTAGTTTTCTTTTCAAACATCCTTTTTTTTACTGGAAAGTATTTTTTTAAGTTTTTTACAGATAATAAATATTCTTCACTCATGCCTTTCTCTCCTTATCACTTTTGCTTGGACTACAGGTGCTCCAGGATGATTTAGCCAACAAGCTGCACTATGAGTATTGCTTAATTTAAACTCTTCAGGCATTTTATTCAAACAAATATTCATAGTATATGCACACCTAGGCGCAAACGGGCATCCCATTGGAGGTTTTAAAAGATCTGGCGGCTGCCCTTCTATAGGTTTCAGCCTCTCTTTGATTAATGTATTAGGATTTGGTACACTCTCAAGCAACCCCCATGTATACGGATGTCTTGGATTGTAGAAAATATCTCTTTTATCACCTTTTTCTACAATTCTTCCTCCATACATAACATTTATCTTATTACATACATCAGCTACCACGCCTAAGTCATGAGTAATCAAAATGATGGATGTATTTAATTTTTCTTTAATGTCTTTTAAAAGTTCAAGTATTTGAGCTTGAATTGTAACATCTAGGGCAGTGGTAGGCTCATCTGCAATTAAAAGTTTAGGTTGACATGATAATGCCATAGCTATCATAACCCTCTGCCTCATTCCACCTGAAAACTCATGAGGATATTGTTTTAATCTTTTTTCAGGACTAGGTATACCTACCAATTTAAGCATATCAATCGACACACCTCTTGCTTCTTCTTTAGATAAACCCTTATGTAATCTTAATGCTTCAAGCATTTGAGTTTCAACCTTTAATACAGGATTTAAAGAAGTCATAGGATCCTGAAAAATCATTGCAATTTTGTTTCCTCTTATCTTCTTCATTTCTTTTTCCTTCAGAGCTGTTATTTCCTCTCCATCAAACAATATACTTCCCTCTGTAATCTTCCCCGTATCAGTAAGAAGCTTCATCATAGACATCATAGTTACAGACTTGCCGCTTCCCGACTCTCCTACTATACCTACTGCTTCTCCCTTTTGTAGTGTAAAGGATATGTCTCTTACTGCTTTAACTTCACCAACATGTGTAAAGAAAGAAGTACTTAAATTTCTTATTTCCAATAAATTATCCATATATCCCACCTACTTTCTCATCTTTGGATCTAAGGCATCTCTAAGCCCATCTCCAAACAAATTAAAAGCTACCATAGTAATACATATCGCTAGTGCAGGTATAAATATCTGATAAGGATAGCTTCTATAGGTCGATAGTGCATCATTACAAAGTGTTCCTAGACTTGACATAGGTGATGCAACACCCAATCCAATAAAACTTAAGAAAGCTTCTGTAAATATTGCCTCTGGTATTGACAACGTCAATGTTACTACTATTTGACCCATACAGTTTGGAATTAGATGTCTTAAAATAATTCTTTTTTTAGATGCGCCTGAAGCTTTAGCAGCTAGCACAAATTCTTGTTCCTTAAGGGATAGCACTTGACCTCTAACTATTCTTGCCATGCCAACCCAATAAATAATTCCTAGTGTAATAAATACATTTATAAGCCCTTTTCCCAAAACCACCATTAGTAAGATAACGTATAACATCATAGGTACACTGTAAAGTACGTCAACTATACGCATCATAACGTTATCAACGTTGCCTCCGTAATAGCCTGCAACTCCGCCGTATATTACACCAATTGTAAGATTAATAAAAGCAGCCACTAACCCTACTGACAAAGATATTCTTGCTCCATACATAACCCTAACAAAAATATCTCTTCCTAAATCATCAGTTCCAAACCAATGAATTTTATCTGGCCATTTATTAGCATTTAATAGTTCATTAGTAGCGTAATCAAATTTAGATATAAACGGCCCAACTACTGCCATAACTAAAACTAATATAATAACTACCAAAGAAATCATTGCAACTTTATTTTCTTTTAATCTCCTCTTAGCATCTTGCCAATAAGTTTCACTAGGTCTCACAATTTCATTTGCTTTTTTATCTTTGCCCTCTACAAAAGCAAAGTCTGTTTTATTATAAGAACCTTCCATTGTACTCCCTACCCTTCCAATTTTATTCTTGGATCTACTAAAGCATATAGAATATCAACTACTAAATTACAGATAACCAAGAACAAGCTGTAAAATACAGTAACACCTAAAATAGCTGTATAATCTCTATTTCCTATGCTATCTACAAAGAATCTTCCAAGGCCAGGAATAGTAAATACTCTTTCAATAACAAAACTTCCAGTCAAAACCCCTGCTACCAACGGTCCTAAATAAGTTACTACAGGTAAAATTGCATTTTTCAAAGCATGCCTTAGAATTACGCTTCCTTCAGAAAGTCCTTTAGACTTGGCAGTTCTTATGTAGTCCTGTCTTACTACATCAAGAAGACTTGACCTCACAATTCTTGAAATGAATGCCATAGAAAAACCAGATAGAGCAATTGCAGGAAGCACATAATGTCTTGGACTAGTTAGTCCAAATACCGGAAACCATCTTAACTTCTCAGCAAAGACATATATAAATAGGGTAGCAATTACAAAGCTCGGAATAGTAACCCCAAGGGTACTAAGAAGCATAGTTGCATTATCCTGCCATTTTCCCTGCCTAAGAGCGGCTATTATTCCTAATACTAAACCTATTGTGAGCGCTAGAATTATTGCTACGGTACCTAATCTTGCAGAAACAGGAAAACCTCTATTTATAATATCATTAACACTAACTCCTCTCTGTTGAAAAGAGGGGCCTAAATCTAGCTTCGCTAGATTTTTAATATAATCTCCGTATTGCCACCATATAGGCTTATTTAGATTATATCTTTCTTCTATGTTCTTTTTCACCTCTGGAGGAAGAGGCTTTTCCCTATCAAAAGGTCCTCCTGGAATGGCATGGGAAAGTATAAAGGTTACAGTTACTACAACCCACAAAGTTATTAAACTAGCTCCCAGCCTTTTGAGTATGTATTTAAGCATCTCACCAACTCCTTTTCTAATAGTAATAATTTATTTACATTCTGTTAACATACTCATATATATGAATAAAAAAATTACTATATGCTAGGTTTCACACTTTATGAAATGTAAAATAGTTGTATCAAAGTTATTTCAAAAAATAAAAAAAGACGGTGGGAGATAATTCTCCCAACCGTCTAGTAGAGATGACAAGCCACAAAATGTTCTTTTTCTACTTCCTTAAATACAGGTGACTGTTCGCTGCAAATAGGTTTTGCATATTTACATCTAGCCGCAAATCTACATCCTGGTTTAGGATTGATAGGACTAGGAACTTCACCTTCCAGCATGATTCTTTGTCTATTCTTTTCCACTTCTGGATCTGGAATAGGAATCGCTGAAAGTAGCGCCTGTGTATAAGGATGTAAAGGTTTAGAATATAAATCGTGGCTGCTTGCTAACTCAACCATAGTGCCCAAATACATAACTCCAACTCTATCAGAGATATGCTTAACCATTGAAAGGTCATGGGCAATAAATAAGTAGGTTAATCCAAGTTCCCTTTGAAGTTTAATCAAAAGGTTAACTACTTGAGCTTGAATAGAAACGTCAAGTGCTGATATAGGTTCATCACAAACTATAAAATCAGGTTCGATAGCTAGTGCTCTTGCTATACCTATTCTTTGTCTTTGTCCTCCAGAAAACTCATGAGGAAATCTGGAAGCATGTTCTTTGTTAAGTCCAACAAGCTCTAGTAGCTTAAATATTCTATCAGTTCTTTCTTGTCCTTTATGCAAATTGTGTATATCAATACCTTCTCCAATTATATCTCCAACTGTCATTCTAGGATTTAAGGATGCATAAGGATCCTGGAATATAATTTGAGCTCTTCTTGCAAATTTTTTCTTATCATGCTTGTTTAAGCTATGAATTTCTACTCCATCAAAAGTTACTGTACCACCAGTTGCAGAATATAATCCCATAACTGTTCTTCCGCAAGTAGTCTTACCGCAGCCTGATTCACCAACAAGGCCTAAAGTTTCTCCTTTTTTTATATCAAAACTTACATCATCAACTGCTTTTAGTACAGCATCTTTTCCTACTTTAAAATACTTTTTAAGATTTCTAACTTCAATTAAATTTTCGCTAGCCATTATTTTGCACCTCCAATGCCTTCTGGTAACTCAACCTTTGGTGCCAGTGGATGCTTTAACCAACATTGAACTTCATGACTATCACTCAATTTAGTTACCTCTGGCATAGCCTCTTTACAAATAGGCATAGCATAATCACATCTTGAAGCAAATGGACATCCAACAGGAGGCTTTAACAAGTCTGGTGGCGTACCTTTAATTGAATACAATTCATGTTTATGGCCAGTATCCAATCTAGGAACGGACTTTAATAGTGCCCAAGTATATGGATGTTGAGGATTATAGAATATTTCATCTGTAGTTCCTCTTTCAATAATCATACCAGCATACATAACTTGTATTCTATGAGCAACGTCAGCAACAACTCCAAGGTCATGAGTTATAAGTATTACTGCAGTACCTAATTTTTCTTGAAGGTCAGCTATTAGCTCCATTATTTGAGCTTGAATAGTAACATCAAGTGCTGTTGTAGGCTCATCTGCTATAAGAATCTTAGGGTTACATGCTAGCGCTATAGCTACCATAGCTCTTTGTCTCATACCACCTGAAAATTCATGTGGATACTGATTAATTCTTTTATCTGCATTAGGAATATTAACAAGCTGAAGCATTTTAACTGCTTCCTTTAAAGCTTCTTGCTTATTCATTCCTCTGTGAATTACTAAACTTTCTGCAATTTGCTTTCCAATGGTCATTGTTGGATTAAGAGAAGTCATAGGGTCTTGGAATATCATACTAATATCCGCACCTCTTATTTCTCTTAACTCTTTTTCATCAAGTTTTGTTATATCTTTACCATCAAATAAAATTTGAGATTCTTTTTTTATTTCTCCAGGAGGAGTTTGTATAAGTCTCATAATTGACTTAGCTGTAACTGATTTTCCACAACCTGATTCACCAACTACTGCTAATGTTTCACCTTTATTTAAATGAAAACTTACTCCTCTAACGGATTGAACTTCCCCAGCATAAGTATGATATGATACTCTTAAGTCTTTTACTTCTAAAATCTTTTCCATGATTTATCCTCCCCCACAACTATTGACGTAATCTTGGATCTAGAGCGTCTCTTAATCCATCACCTAGTAAGTTAAATGATAACATTGTCAAACTGATAAATAGTGCTGGGAAAAATAATTGATATGGATAGAACATTATATTTTGTTGTCCTGCAGAAGCTAAGGCACCCCAGCTTGTTTCTGGAGACTTAACTCCAAGCCCTATAAAGCTAAGCCAAGCTTCAGCAAATATATATTGAGGTACGTCAAATGTAATTGAAACAATCATAACTCCTATGGTATTTGGAATTAAGTGTCTCATTATTATTCTTGAAGGATTAGCTCCTAGTGCTTGAGCAGCTAAAACATATTCCTGCTCCTTTATTTGTAAGAGCTGTCCTCTAACAAGTCTTGCCATTCCACACCAACCTTCAAATGCCAAAGCAATAATTACAGAGCCTATACCTGCATTTGGGAATAGTAAGGAAATCAAAATAACAACTATTAAGTATGGAATACTACCTAATATTTCTACAATTCTCATCATAATATCATCAACGAAGCCGCCAAAATATCCAGCAATACCACCATAGAGTACACCTATTGTAGTATCACAAAAAGCACCTACTAAACCAATTATCATGGAGATTCTTCCACCTCTCCATACTCTGGCAAACATGTCTCGACCTAAAAGATCTGTTCCAAACCAATGTGTTCCATTTGGGCTAGCATTAACCGCATTGGTATCTATAGCATCATAAGGAAACTTAGTTATAAACGGTCCTATTATTGTCATGATACCAATTAAAATTAATATAATAAGTGAAGCTATCGCTACCTTATTTTGCTTTAATCTTCTCCAGGCATCTTGCCAATAGGTCATATTAGGTCTTAATATTTTTTCAGCATCAGAATTTTCACAACCAACTATCTGAAACTTATCTCTTGATAATTCTGCCATCGCTTTACCCCCTATCTCTTTTCGCCTGTTATTCTAATTCTTGGATCAACTAAGCCGTAAACTATGTCAACAATTATTAGAGAAGATATATATAGGAAGGCAAAGAAAATAGTTTGTCCCATAATCATAGTAAAATCTCTATCATTAACACTGCCTACAAAGAATTGTCCAAGTCCTGGTATTGCAAATATTGTTTCTATAACAAAGGCACCAGTGATAACACCTGCGATTTGAGGTCCTAAAATAGTAATAGCAGGTAATATAGCATTTCTAATTATATGCTTCCAAACCAAGGAAATATTAGAAACTCCCTTTGATCTAGCAGTTAATATATAGTCTTGTCCAATAACATCAAGACAATTTGCTCTCATATATCTTGAATAAGTTGCTATTGAACCAAAACTTAATGCTATGGTAGGTAATATTGTATACTTGAATGAGCCCCAACCTGTTGTTGGCAACCATTCCAATTTTACAGTAAATCCGTATTGTAATAATGCAGCTATAACGAAACTAGGTATTGAAACACCTAACAGCGCTATAAAAATAACTAAATAATCAGGCCATCTGCCTCTATTAAAGGCAGCTATAATTCCAAGAGTACATCCTATAACAAATCCCATAAATACACCCTGTAAGCCTAATCTTGCAGAAGCAGGAAAATATGTTGCTATACTTTCTTTAACATCTCTTCCTGGGTAAACCATAGATTGTCCAAGATCACCATGTAGAATATTAACTAAGTATGTTTTATATTGTGTAGTTAAAGGTTGATTTAAACCATATTTTTCATAAAAGTTTATTCTTGCTTGCTCTGGCAGCTTTCTAGCTTGAGCTGTCAGTGGATCTCCAGGTATTGAATGCATTAGTACAAATGTTACAGTTATTATTACCCAGAGAGTCAGTAACATATAGCCAATTCTCTTAGCTAAGAATTTTAGCATTTGTCATCCCTCCAAAATATAAATGGTTGCAACAGGACTGTGCCTGTTGCAACTAATTTGTATTTTTCTCTATATATTATTATTTAGCTGGTCTTCCTTGAGTATATGCATACTTGAACTCTTGCAATTGTCCAAAGTTAACAAACATTGCGTTCTTTACATACTTGTATTCATAATATGCATACTTTCTGTAAATTACTGGAGTAATAACTGATTGGTCAACTAAGAAGAACTTTTCAGCATCAGCAAATGCTTGAGTTCTAACCTTTGGATCTATTGAGTTAGAAGCTTTTTCTATGAATGCATCATAGTCTTTGCTTTCCCAACCAGTAGGAACCATGTTAGCACCAGTCATCCACATATCCATAAATGTCATTGGGTCATTGTAGTCAGCACCCCAAGCCATACCACCAAGTTGGTATTCCATCTTGTCAGTCATGTTTTGGAATATATTCCACTCAACATACTTAATAGTCATCTTAATGCCTAGAGCTTTTTGGTATGTTTGTTGATAGTATTCAGAAATTTCTTTTGATTGAGCATCTGTACCTGATGATAAGTACTCAACAGATATCTTGCTAGGATCATCTCCTAAGCCAAGTTCTTTAAGACCTTCTATAAATAGAGCTTTTGGATCTTTGTTTGCATCTGCAAGCTTCTTTATTGGTTCTTCAACCTTAGATCTGAATTCTTCTCCACCTATTAGAATTTCGTTTGGTACCCATCCATAAGCTGGTTTTCCAAGACCTTTGTAAAGAGTCTTAACTATATCTTCTCTGTTAAGTGCAAGTGAGAACGCCTGTCTTACCTTAACATTACTGAATATGTTCTTTTGTCCATTGTATTCTGGCTTAGTGTTATAGAATTGGTATACGCTGGAACCATCAAATCCTTCAAGTTTAGTAAACTTGCCAGCTTGATCATACTTTTGCATCCACTCTGTTTTTCTTACACCACCGATATCAGTAGATCCATTATAAAGTTCTTTCATTCTAGCTTCTTCATCTTTTATAATTTTGAAGTTAACTGTATTTAACTTAACATTCTTTGCATCCCAGTAATCAGCATTCTTTTCAAGAGTGAACTTGTTTTGGTGAACCCATTCTTTGATTTTGAATGGTCCGTTGAATACTAGAGTATTAGCTTCAGTACCATATTTATCTCCAGCTTTTTCAACTACATCTTGTCTTTGTGGTAAGTAAACTTTAAAGTTTGTAGTATCTAGGAAATATGCTGTTGGTTTAGCAAGTGTGATAACAAGAGTCTTGTCATCAGTAGCCTTAACTCCAACTGCATCTTTTAGTGCAGCTGCCTTTGCATCATCCTTAGCTGAGTTATACTCTTGTGCTCCCTTTATTGGATATAGGAAGAAAGCATATTGAGCAGCAGTTTTTGGATCCAATGTTCTCTTTATGCTGTATTCATAATCCTTTGCGGATACAGCCTTTCCATCTGACCACTTCATATCTCTGATTTTGAATGTCCAAGTTAATCCATCATCAGATTTTGTCCAGCTTTCAGCTCCTGCTGGCTTTGTAACTTCTTTACCCTTATCATCTTTTTCAAGTCTAGTAAGGCCTTCAGTTACTTCTTGAAGAATTTGTGAAGAATATAAATCCTTCGCCTTTGAAATATCAAGTGTTTGAGGTTCAGCTTTAAGGAACGCATTTACATATTGATCCTTGTCGATTTCAGTTTTGCTAGTATCAGAAGCAGCTTTTTTTCCGCAACCAGCTAAAACTGTTGTAGCTACTACTGCTGTTGCTAGCACTGTAGCCATTATCTTTTTGCTATTCATCTAAATTCCCCCTTTTATGTTTTTAATAAGTTTTTCACTTATTATATATATTAAGCAATCTTACGACTGCTCATATACGCTGATATGTATATAATAATTCAACTAAAAATTAAAAAATCCTTCTAAAATTAACAGAAAATTTTAATTTTTATTTTATTTTATAAATAGTTTGAATATTTGTCAATATGTGAACATTTAAATATGTATTTTATTGCAATTGAACAACTATTTTCAATTTGAAATTTTAATAATGAATGTTCAGCAATATAGAATATTGCATGCAATATTACAAAATAGTTTCACTATTGAATTTGATTCACTTCAAATTTTCATTTTTATCATATTATCATAGAATTATTTCCTTGTCAACGAAGGATTTCATGTTTTTTATATCCACCAGTCGAGTCTTTATATTTCAAATATTCCAACCAATGAATTATTGCCTTCGTTTTTTTAGGAGTGTTAATATATTTTATTTTTCATAAATATATTTTATACACTATTAATTACATAATACTTCCTTATTAATATAACTATAATCATAAAATAATATCCACAATAAATATGAAACATTATTTTATTAAAATTTCTATGATAATTGTATGTAATTTTTTTATCTTTAGTTATATAATATAGTAAAGATTTTTTTGGAGGCTAAAGTCCCAAATGGATTTTTTCGGGGTTAAAGGTCTAAATGACCTTTAACGGGTAGTTTATCTAATGATAATTAGATAAACTACCCCAGAGACTTGCCTATGGGAACCGACATGAATAAGTTATCCAGTGTTTCCGAGGCCAAATAATTTTAAAGGAGGAATAAATATGAAATACAATGTTGCAGTAGTTGGAGCTACAGGGATGGTTGGAAGAAAGTTCATAGAAGTACTTGAACAAAGAAACTTTCCTGTAAATAACCTTTATTTTTTTGCTTCAAAACGTTCAGCAGGAAAAAAGCTTACTTTTAAGGATCAGGAAATCGTTGTTGAAGAGCTTATTGAGGATAATATTTCAAATAAACAAATTGACTTTGCTCTTTTTTCCGCAGGAGGTGACACAAGTTTAACTTTTGCGCCTATATTTGCAAAATATAACGCAGTAGTAATTGATAATAGCAGCGCATGGAGAATGAATTCTGAAGTCCCTTTGGTAGTGCCAGAAGTTAATCCTGAGGATATAAAGTGGCATAAAGGAATAATTGCCAATCCAAATTGTTCCACAATTCAAGCTGTAGTTGCACTAAAACCATTAATTGATAAATATGGAATTAAGAGAATTATTTACTCCACATATCAAGCAGTATCCGGGTCAGGTCTTGGTGGTTACTCAGACTTAAAAGAAGGATTAAACGGTGCTTCCCCTAAAAAATACCCTCATCCTATAGCAAATAATATTCTTCCACATATAGATGTATTTTTAGAAAATGGCTATACGAAGGAAGAAATTAAAATGATTGAAGAAACCAAAAAAATAATGCATGACGATAAATTAAGAATAACAGCTACAACAGTAAGAGTTCCAGTTTACTACGGACATAGTGAAAGTATTAACATAGAACTTAAAAATCCTTTTGAAATTGAAGACATATTTGAACTATATAAGAATTCAAAAGGCATTATTTTACAAGATGATGTGAAGAACAATGTTTATCCAATGCCTATAAATGCTGAAGGACACGATGAAGTATATATAGGAAGAATAAGAAGAGATTATAGCATCGATAATGGATTAAACCTCTGGGTTGTAGCAGACAATATTCGAAAAGGTGCTGCTTCAAATGCAATACAAATTGCAGAAAGTATTATAAACGAAAGTAAATAACAAAAAGTTTAAAAATTCATATATTGTAGTATATTGAGACATTTATTTTAATATTAAGTATTAACACTTGCGATCCTATAAAATAGGCTCAGCAAAAGGAGGTATATTTATGAGTATTTTCAAAGGTTCTGGGGTAGCAATAGTAACCCCTTTTAACGAAAGAGGAGTAGATTTTGAAAAACTTGGAGAACTAATTGAATGGCATATTTCAAACAAAACTGATGCTATAATAATTTGCGGTACTACTGGTGAAGCATCCACTATGACAGAAGATGAAAGAAAAGAAACAATAAAATTCACTGTAGGTAAGGTTAATAAAAGAATTCCTGTTATAGCAGGTACTGGGTCTAACAACACTGCAGCATCCATCAAAATGAGTCAATGGGCAGAAAGTATTGGTGTTGATGCACTACTAGTTATAACTCCTTATTATAATAAAACTACACAAAAAGGACTTGTAGAACATTTTAAAGCTATTGCAACCAGCGTATCCTTACCTATCATAGCATATAATGTACCTTCAAGAACTGGTATGAATCTTTTGCCTAAGACCCTAAAAGAACTATGCCAATTTGACAACATAGTAGCTGTTAAAGAAGCCAGTGGAAACATAAGTCAAATAGCTCAAATAAAAGCTCTTTGCGGAGATAGAATGGATATATACTCTGGAAATGATGACCAGACAGTTGCTATAATGGCAGTTGGAGGTATAGGAGTAATTTCAGTTCTTGCAAACATTATACCTAAGGAAATCCACCATATGTGTGATAGTTTTCTAAAGGGTGATTTAAAATCTGCTCTTAAAATTCAGCTAGATACCTTAGCCTTAAATGATGCTGTTTTTATTGAAACAAATCCAATTCCTATAAAGACAGCAATGAATTTACTAGGTATGAAAGTAGGCAGCTTAAGACTCCCTCTTTGTGATATGACAGAAGGTAACCTTTCTATATTGAAGAAAGAATTAAATTCTTATGGCTTGCAGCTAGGCGAATAGCTCCAAAATATCTATTTTCTAAGCATATTATTAACAATTGTATTTTCTTAAATTACAAATAGATAATACAATTGTTAAACATTTTATGCTTAAAACATTACAAGGAGGTAAATCTATGATAAATATATTATTAAATGGTTGCGGTGGTAAAATGGGCGCAATGATATCTCAAACTATAAAAAACTTTCCAGATCTTAGAATAGCTGTTGGTGTAGATAAAAACCCTGTAAGTATGGAATATACCACCTTTACTTCAATAAAAGAAGTAACTGAAAAAGTTGATGTAATTCTAGATTTTTCAAGACCAGAATCTTTAGCTGATTTGCTAAGCTATGCCAAAGAGAATAATGTTCCTTTAGTACTATGTACTACAGGTTATACCGAAGAACAGCTTAACATAATAAATAGTGCATCTAAGCATCAAGCTATATTTAGATCCTCAAACATGTCCTTAGGAATCAATCTTATAAATAATTTATTAAAGAAAATTTCTCCCGTTCTTTATAAGGATTTTGATATAGAAATAATTGAAAAACATCACAATCAAAAAGTTGATGCTCCAAGTGGAACTGCAATCTTATTAGCTAATTCCATTAAGGATTCAATACCTGAATCCACTAAATTCGTATATGGCAGAGATGGAATAGGTAAGAGACAGCCTTTGGATATTGGAATTCACGCAATAAGAGGTGGAAGTATTGTAGGAGATCATGAGGTAATCTATGCTGGCCAAGGAGAAATAATTGAACTTAGCCATTATGCTATGTCTAGGGAAGTTTTCGCAGTAGGTGCTCTTAAAGCTTGTCAATTTATTAACAAAAAAACAGAAGGACTCTATTCAATGGATAACATTATTGAAAGTTATATGCACATCTAAGTACAAAACCCCGGAAGTTTTATAAACTTTCCGGGGTTTTGTACTTAGAGATTTATAGTTTATCATTAATAAATTTTTCAATTCTATCCAATGCATCTTTCAGCTGCTCCATGCTATAGGAATAAGAAATTCTTGCAAATCCTTCTCCTCCTGGTCCAAATGCCGATCCAGGTACTATAGCAACTTTTGCATCATTTAAAAGTCTCTCACAAAACTCCTCACTACTGAATCCAAATTTCTTTACAGAAGGGAATATATAGAAGGCACCTTTAGGCATAACAACATCAAAACCAATTAGTTTTAATCTATTATATACGTAGTCTCTTCTTTTTTGGAATTCACATCTCATTTTTTCCACTTCATCTAAACAATTTTTTAATCCTTCAAGTGCACCATATTGAGAAATTGAAGGTGCACAAGACACTGCATATTGATGAACCTTCAGCACACTTTTCATTATTTCTTTATTTGCACAAAGATATCCAAGTCTTAAGCCTGTCATTGAGAACATTTTAGAAAAACCGCCTACAAAAATAACTTTATCCCTTATATCTGAGAATTGCGAAATAGAATAATATTCTTCTTCAAAACAAAGAGAACTATATATCTCATCTGTTACAACCATTATATTTTTATTTAATATAATGCTATGCAATTTATCTCTATCGTCCTTTGACAGTGTAGCACCAGTAGGATTTGAAGGATAAGACAAAACCATAATTTTAGGTTTTTCATTATCAATTATATTTTCTAGAGAAGAAATATCCATAGTGAAGTCCTGGTTTAATGGATAATTTACTACATTTCCTCCCAATAATTTTATGCAACTGTCATAGGCAGGGTAAGCAACATTAGGAATTAGCACCTTATCTCCAGCATTGACTAATGCTGTAAATACAGCTAATAAAGCCTCACTTCCTCCTATGGTTAAACATATTTCCTCAGGCGAGTATTTTATTTTAAAAGATAAAAGATACTGAGCAATATGCTCTCTTAATTGAAAAAGACCAATGTTTGAGGTATATTCAGTTTTATCCTCATTAATAGCATCTATCATTGCCTTTTTAATTCTATCAGGAACCTTAAAATCTGGTTGGCCCAAGGTTAATGAAATAGCTTCTGGCACTAAAGCTACTTTATTATAAAATTTTCTTATCCCTGATATTTCAATTTTATTTACGTTATTTGATATGCAATCTATGATGAATCACCTCTTAAACTAGTTAATATTCTATTCCTTCCCTAGCAGGGACTCCTATATCAAAATAATGTTTAATATCCTTCATCTCTGTAATAAGATCAGCCTTCGCTGCTATTTCAGAAGGAACGTTTCTTCCAGTAAGTATTAGTTCCATGTTCTCTGGTTTTAAATCTATAAGCTGCAGTAATTGCTCTTCTGTTATTAAATTATTATGTAAAGCTCCCATTACCTCATCCATTATAAGTATGTCACATTTTCTTTCCTTAAGTACGGTACAGCAAAAATCATACGCTTTTTGTATTTCTAATTTTAGCTCTGCTTTTTCTTCATCATTTAGAGTCCAGAAAAATCCTCTCTTTTTCTCAAATCTAAATATATTAAAATATGGTGCTAGCTTCTCTGCACTTTTTAGTTCACCAGTGCTGGATCCCTTTAAAAATTGAACCATATATACATTATACTCATTTCCTGCTGCTCTGACTGCTAGCCCCACTGCTGCAGTGGTCTTTCCTTTCCCGTTGCCAGTATATATTTGAACATACCCTTTTTTAAGCTCAGTCATAATATATTACCTCACTCTCTATATTAGTAAAATGCCATTTTCAAGACAGCTTAATTATATACTTATTTAATGCTTTTTAAAAGCTTATGTTTTATTTAGATTTCCCCCTTTAATTTATTTCCATTATTTATTATAATTATAAAGTATAAGTTTTACTATTATTTATGTAGACAACAATCTAAATAATCAAACCTAGGAGGAATAGAAATGAGTTATAATTTGACCGATCCATATGAAATAGCACGATTCATAAAAGAAGCACAAAAAACCACTCCTGTAAAAGCATACGTAGAGGGTAATCTACAAGATTGTGATTTTCGCAATATAAACGCATTTGGCGAAGGCAACTTCTATGTTTTATTTGGAGAGCATCAAGAAATTATTAGCTTTTTAGAAGAGAATAAATCAAAAGTAAATAAATATAAATTAGAAAATGACAGAAGAAACTCAGCCATTCCACTTGCGGATTACTCCAATTTTAATGCAAGAATAGAACCAGGCGCTATTATAAGGGATAAAGTAATAATAGACAATAATGCAGTTATAATGATGGGTGCTGTGATAAACATAGGTGCAGAAATTGGCGAAGGTGCCATGATTGACATGAACGCTGTAGTAGGTGCAAGAGGTAAAATTGGCAAGAGAGTCCATCTTGGTGCTGGAGCTGTAGTAGCTGGTGTTTTAGAACCACCAAGTAAAGATCCATGTATTATTGAAGATGATGTGCTTATAGGAGCTAATGCCGTTATCCTAGAAGGTGTTAAAGTTGGCAAAGGTTCTGTTGTTGCTGCTGGTGCTGTAGTAGTAGAGGATGTGCCATCAGGTGTAGTAGTAGCAGGAACACCTGCAAAAATAATTAAAATAGTAGATGATAAAACAAAAGATAAAACTCAAATTTTAGATGACCTAAGAAAATAGAAGCAATGAGCAAATGTCTGCTCATTGCTTTTATAATTTACAATTATTCCAAAGGCATATCTTCAGAGGAAATGGTTGTTCCATCTTCTTTATTTGCCTTTTCCATTTTAGATATGGAAACCTCATATGCTATTTTCTTAATTGTTTCTGTATCAGATATTTTTTTCTCATATTCTCTGCTTTGTAGTCTCCCCCAAATTTTGATATTATCTCCTACTTTTAAGGTTTGGCAAAATCTTGAGTTTCTTCCCCAAGCAATAGTAGGGATGTAGTCAGATTTATTATAAGCTCTATTTACTGCTAATAGCATATCTGCAATTTCTCTACCAAAAGGGGTAGTCCTATATACAGGCTGCTTGCATATATAACCATCAAGGAATATTTGATTAGGATTCTTACTCTTTTCAATGCAAAACTCTACATTCCTTGCAAAAACCGAAAGTATTAATCTATTGGCCCCATCTTGAAATTTATTATAAGACCTTAACTGTCCTTCAACAATTACATCTGTACCTATCTTCAAGTCCATACCAGTTATAAGTCTTTCAGATACAGTAATAGTTAGATTATCCTTTGCATCGCTTAGCCTTTGTACTTCAAGCTTAAAAGTATAAAAACCCTCACCATACATCTCATGGCTAAATTCTAGTTCACCTGCAATTTTTCCTTCTAAATAGATCTTATTGTTTAACATTAAATTGTCCATCATAACCCCTCTTTCCCTTAGTTTCAATTATCATACAAAATATAATTATTCAAATAAAGTTTAAAATATTACCTTTTATATATATAATTTTTAGGATTATTTTAAACGATTAAAGAAATAGTATGCTTCCATTATAATACATTAATTATATATATTTCAACAATATCTATTTTTGTATTTGTTTGCCAGATAAATCAATTTTATAGTTCTCCTTGTAAATTAAGTCTCCCGCCTTAACAAAGCTATATCCTTGTGATTTTAAATTTTCTATTATTTTAGGAAGTGTCTCAGGAGTGTACTTTGCATTATTATGAAATAAAATAATAGAACCAGGCTTTACTGCTTTCATAACTCTATTATATTCAATATCAGCGCCATTTTCTTTCCAGTCAATACTGTCAACATCCCACTGAATACAATAATGATTTGTGCTTTCTGCAGCATCAATTACTAAATTGTTATAAGCCCCCTCAGGGCATCTAAACAATTTTGTATCTTCTCCAATAATTTTCATTAACTTGGCATCACAGGTATTTATATCTTGTATTATCCCATCTCTTGACATTTTAGTCATGTCAGGGTGCTTATTGCTGTGATTTCCTATCTCATGCCCTCGTTTTTTTATTTCACTTACTTTATCCTCGTTCTGGTCTATCCATCCCCCTACAATAAAAAAAGTGGCCTTTACATCATATTTGTCCAAAATATCTAGAAGCTTATCAGTATTATCATTTCCCCAGCTTACGTCAAAAGTAATAGCAACTTTTTTATCTTTAGAATCTACACAATAAATTGGAAGTTTTCTGCTTTCAATTTTAAAAACACCAGTATATTTATAGTTAATTCCTATAGACACAACTGTGCTTACAAGCAGAAGAGTCAATGCTAATAATATTTTTTTCACACTGTTTCTATCTGTGTTTTTCATATTTCTCCTCCTTTTTTATTTCTATATAATTGTATTCTTTCAATATGATTATATGATTTTTTATTTACAATATATAACACTTATTAATGATGGTGGATATGTTATCCTTATATGGCTTTGATTCCACAGTATAAACTTTCAACGGGGACACAAAATATATATACAAATACATATAAAGGAGGAATAAAAATGGCTCAAGGAAGAACAGGAAGCGGAAGAACTCAGCTTGTTCCAGAGGTACATTCCTTATTAGATAATATGAAATATGAAATAGCTGAAGATATGGATTTAGGCGTTCATCAAGGGTCTGAGGATTATTGGGGAAGCGTTAGTTCTAAAAATTGTGGTAAAGTTGGCGGAGAGATGGTAAAAAGACTTATCTCTATGGCAGAAAACGAAATGCTAAACGGAAAAACACCATAAATAACATAAAAAGCACCGATTTACTTCGGTGCTTTTTATGTTATAATAAAGTATAGCTAAATTTTAAAGGGGGATAAGACATGTTTGAAGATACTTTAGAATTAGCTGAGCATAAGCTTCTTTTATTATACATCTTCAATAAGATAAAGTTTCCTATCTCAAAAAATCAAATTACACAGATTATTTTGGAAAATAATTTTATTAATTATTTTACTTTGCAGCAGTATATTAGCGAGCTATTGTCCTCCGGTTTTTTAGTTCAAATTATGGATGATAATAAGCACAGACTGAATATCACTGATAAAGGAAACAAAGTTCTTTCATTATTTGAGAGCAGGCTTTCTCAGAATAAGAAAGATGCTATAGATGCATATTTAAAAAATCATTTACAGAACATCAAAAAAGAAGTTACTGTTTCAGCTGACTATACAATAGAAGGTTCAAACAATTTTATAGTAAATCTACGTGCATTTGAAAACAATGTAATTTTAATAGATTTAAAACTCAATGTGGCCTCAAATAAACAGGCAAGAGAGCTCTGTGATAAATGGAAGAGTAATTCTTCCGATCTCTATAATAAAATTGTTCAACTTTTAATAGCCGACTAAATAAGAGTCATTCCTGTAGGTTCGCCGCCTATGGATATGGCTTTTTTGTTTTTCTTTAATATATCTATTCTTAGCAATAGATTATTATAATTATCCCCTATATATAGATAATTCTCATGTTTTATAATTCCTCTAGGCATTCCTCCTACATAAAATTTACCTTTTTCTTTTTTTACTTCTAAATCAATTACGCTTATTGTACCTTCTCCAAAATTAGATACATATCCTTCATTACCTTCTGAACAAATGTATACAGGTGAATTTCCAACACAAATTCTGCCACAAACTTCATAAGTTTTTAAGTCAATTATAGAAATACTTCCATTATTATTGGAACCTAAATTACTTTCACAAACTAAAATCCATTTATTATCCGATGTAAATATTGCATTTGTTGGATAAGGTCCAACTTTAATATTTTTTATAACATTCATACTTATTGTATCAATTACTGTAACACTATCGCTTTCCATGTTTGAAATAACAATAAGATCATTACTTTTATTCTTACTAATACTATGGGGTAGATTACCACAAGGAATTTCCTCAACAATTTTATTCTTAATTAAATTAAAAACAATTACATTATTAAGTTCTCCACATATTACATATGCATCGCTCTGATTTACAGCTACATCATTACAATGAGATCCAATATAAAAGCATTCAATTTCTTTTTGTGTCTTTATATTGATTTTTGAAAGACTATTTCCATAACTATTTGCTACTAAAAGTTCATCATTATAAACGCTAATACCATGTGGCCCTGTTCTTATTAGCTTATTTGCACTAACTGGTATTCTATTTTCTTCCTTAAATACTGTTAAATCTACCTTCGATATACAATCTGAAGATGTATTACAAACATAAAGGCAGTTCAATTCAATCACCCCCATAATACTATATAATATGAAATATTTCCTAATCTGTTAATGGACATGTTTGACAATATTAACTTTTTCAATATATAATTTATATGATAATTTGTAGCAAGAGAGGTATAAGATGTATAGTTATAAACCAACCGGTGTATGTGCAAAAGCAATAAATTTTGAGGTGATTGACAATAAGATTTGTAATGTATCATTTGTAAATGGCTGTAATGGAAATCTTCAAGGAATGTCCAGATTACTTGAGGGAGTGGAAGTTGAAGAAGCTATATCAAAATTAAAAGGCATTAAATGTCAAGGAGACACCTCTTGCCCAGACCAATTTGCTAGAGCTTTAGAAGCATTAATAATTAATAAAACAAATGGGTAATTAAAACGGGTTCTGTTTAATATAATATTAAACAGAACCCGTTAGTTTATTTTTATTTCTACAAAGTAGTTTTATTACTTATATAGTGCTAATTAGAAGAGTATTTATTTTTTTTTGAAGTAATCACCCTTCTTAATTATTCCTCTCATTCCTCCAATCATGTATAAAGAACCACATACTAATAATATGTCCTCCGTTTCACAGCTGTTCATCCCAATTTTAAGTGCTTCACTATAATCTTCTACTACTTCAACATTATTATTATACCTTTTTATCACTTCAGCCAGCTCTGCCCCTAATTCTGCTCTATTAGAATTTGGAGTAACAGCAACAATTTTTTTTGCTTTAGGAACAATAGTTTGAACCATTTGCTCCACCTGCTTATCCGCTAAAATTCCTAAAATAAGCACCAAATTATTATAAGAAAAATAAGTTGTAACACTTTCAGTAAGTTTTCTAATTCCATCTATATTATGAGCACCATCAATAATAACTAATGGATTTATAGACATAATCTCCATTCTACCTGGCCATTTAACTTTTTCGAGAGCTGAGGATATGTGATTCCTATCAATCTGTACACCTTTGGATATCAGATATTCAACAGCATATATTACAGTAGCACAATTCAGCAGCTGATGTTTTCCTAATAGAGCTAGATTTAAGCTATAATCATGCTTCACAGTTTTAATTACAATTTTTTGATGATATTCACCCTTTGAATTCATTGTAATTTCTTTTAGGTTTACACAATCATGTGGCACAAGTATCATATCAGATTTTTTTTCAATGCACTTTTCCCTTATAACTTGTAAACTTTCCTCAGTCTGAGGATATAATATTAATGGTATCTCATCTTTTATAATTCCAGCCTTTTCATAAGCAATTTTTTCTAATGTATCTCCCAATATAGCCATATGGTCGTAGCTTATGGAAGTAATAATACTTAATATTGGGGTAATTACATTTGTTGAATCTAGTCTTCCTCCAAGTCCAACTTCAATGATAGCATAATCAACTTTCATTTTATAAAAGTATAAGAACATAGCACAGGTTATTATTTCAAACTCGGTAGGTTGATCAAATCCAAGATTTATTACATCATCAACAGCCTTGGATACCTCTGTTACCACCGAGGTCAAATGCTCCTTTGGAATATTTTCGCCATTAATCTGTATTCTTTCCTCAAATTCCTCTATAAATGGAGAAATATACATTCCAGTTTTAAAGCCTGCTTCTCTTAGGATAGCCTCAAGCATTGCTGTAGTTGAACCTTTTCCATTTGTACCACCAATATGTATGCACTTTAATTTCTTATGAGGATTTCCTAAAAGCTCTAGTATTTTTTCAGTTCTGCTGAGACCATAATTACTTCCAAACTTTGCGGTATTCTTTATATAAGCCATTGCCTCATCATAATTCATATTTGTCACCTTTTATTTCATTTATATTACTCATTTAAGAGTTAAATCAGTCAATTTCCTTAAAAATCTCTACTTAAAATATTTAAACAAAGATGAAGGTGTAAATCTAGAATTTATACCTTCATCTGTTGTTAATAATTATAAGCTTTCAATTCTTTGAATCACAGCATTTAACATTTCTTTATACTTTTCGCCTTTTGCCTTTTCTTCCTGAACAACTGCTTCAGGAGCTTTACTTACAAACTTTTCATTTGAAAGCTTCTTTTCTACTCTTTCAATTTCTGATATTAATTTAGTTTTTTCTTTATTCAGTCTTTCAATTTCTTTTTCCCTATCTATTAAATCAAGAAGAGGAATAAATATTTCTGCTCCTTTAGCTATAATGGATACAGCATTTTCTGGAACCTGCTCCTTTGATGTAATAAATTCTACTGCAGCAGCAGATGCAAGCTTTTCAAAATAAACTGTTCCTCCTTCAATCGCCTCTTTTGCTTCAGTTGATACATATACCATCAATTTTGCTTTTCTTGAAGGTGGCACATTCATTTCAGCTCTTACGTTTCTTATAGCTCTTATTGCATCAATAATATATTCCATGTTAATTTCTGATTCTTTATTATTAAGAGCCTCATTGTACTCAGGCCATTTTGATATTGTAATAGAATCATACTCAGTAGCTAAGTGAGTGTATATTTCCTCAGTTATAAATGGCATAATTGGGTGTAAAAGCTGAAGACTTGTAGTTAGTACCTTATAAAGCACATTAAAGGTTACTCCCTTCTGAGCTTCATCTTCACCATATAGTACAGGTTTTGCCAATTCTATATACCAGTCACAAAATTCAGTCCAGATAAAGTCATATAACTTCTGTGAAGCTATACCTATTTCATACTTTTCAAGATTATCTGTAACTTCCTTAACAATAGTATTTAATCTTGAAAGTATCCATTTATCAGCTTCTGTATAACTAGTACTATCTTTATATTTGTTCATAATCTCTCTGTCTAGATTCATCATAACAAATCTAGATGCATTCCAAATTTTATTTGCAAAGTTTCTAGCTGCTTCAACTTTTTCCATTTGGAATCTTATATCATTACCTGGTGCGTTTCCTGTAATTAGCATGAATCTTAATGCATCAGCTCCATATTGTTCAATTACGTCTAATGGGTCTACTCCATTTCCTAATGATTTGGACATTTTTCTTCCTTCAGCATCTCTAACAAGTCCATGAATTAAAACAGTATCAAATGGAACTTCATTCATATTATGAATTCCAGAGAATATCATTCTCGCAACCCAAAAGAATATAATGTCATATCCAGTTACAAGTGTACTTGTTGGATAAAAATACTTTAAGTCCTCTGTATTGTCAGGCCAACCTAGTGTTGAGAATGGCCATAATGCTGAACTAAACCAAGTATCTAGTACATCTTTATCCTGTACTAAATTTGAACTATTACATTTAGTACAAGTTTTTGGTTCCTCTACAGTTACTATCATTTCACCGCAGTCCTTACAATACCATACTGGGATTCTGTGTCCCCACCACAGCTGTCTTGATATACACCAATCCTGAATATTTTCCATCCAGTTAAAGTATGTCTTTTCAAACCTTTCAGGTACAAATTTTACCTTTTTATCCTTTACAGCATCTATTGCAGGCTTTGCAAGACTCTCCATCTTTACATACCATTGTTTTGATATCATTGGTTCTACAGTTGTATTACAACGATCATGACATCCAACATTATGAACATGTTCCTTAATCTTTACTAGATAGCCCTGCTCCTCTAAATCCTTAACAATAGCTTTTCTAGCTTCATATCTATCCATTCCAGCGTATTTTCCACCATTGCTGCTAATAGTTCCATCTTCATTTAGCATTACTATTTCAGGAAGATTGTGTCTTTTTCCTACTTGATAATCATTTGGGTCATGAGCAGGTGTTATCTTTACAGCACCTGTTCCAAATTCTAAATCTACATAATCATCAGCAATTATTGGTATTTCTCTGCCCACTAAAGGAAGCATTAAAGTTTTTCCTACTAAATGGGTATATCTTTCATCCTTTGGATTTACAGCTACAGCAGTATCTCCAAGCATTGTTTCTGGTCTTGTAGTAGCAATTTCTAAAGATTCATTACTTCCTACAACCGGATATTTGATATGCCAAAAATGTCCTGCCATCTCGCTATACTCAATTTCGGCATCAGAAAGAGCAGTTTTACATTTTGGACACCAATTTGTTATCCTATTACCTTGGTAAATAAGACCTTCATTATAAAGTTTAACAAATACAGTTTTAACAGCTTTATTCAAGTTTTCGTCCATAGTAAAGCTTTCTCTTGTAAAGTCAGCAGATACTCCCATCTTTTTAAGTTGTTGCCTTATTCTCTCCCTATATTCATCGGTCCATTCCCAAACTTTTTCAAGGAAAGCTTCCCTTCCCATTTCCTTTTTCTTAAGCCCTTGTTTTAACAATTCATTTTCTACCTTTACTTCAGTAGCTATGCTAGCGTGATCTTCGCCTGGTAACCAGAGAGTACTAAAACCTTGCATTCTCTTAAATCTTATTAATATGTCTTGAAGGGTATTGTCAATAGCGTGACCTAAGTGAAGCTTTCCAGTTATATTTGGAGGTGGCATCACAATAGTGTAAGGCTTTTTACTTTTATCAACTTCAGGAGTAAAATATCTTTTTTCTTCCCAAGTTTTATAAATTTTGTCTTCAAATTCTTTTGGATTATAAGTAGTTGAAATGTTTTTTAATTCATCCATTTAAATTCCTCCAATAAAATATATTTTTATAAGAAATTAAAAACTATAAATAACACGAATAAATTTAGCTGCATTATTCAAAGCTTATTAACATAAAAAAAGCCTTCATCCTAAAAGGACGAAGACATACTCGCGGTACCACCTTTTTTCCTACAGACAAAGTCGATAGGCTCTTAAAAATTTAACGGTTAAGCAAACCGTCTTTGCTTACTAATCTCAGCAAAGAAGCTCCAAAGCTACCTTCAAGAAAATTTGTATAGAAAGCCTTACAGCCCATGAGCTTTCCTCTCTTAATACTCCTTAATCCTTACTCCTCTTTATCAAAGCTTTTATGTTATTTATTTATATTATAACCATAACGTAAAATCTGTCAATAGTATTTCTTAAATTTATTAATAAACACCTGCATAAAACTATGTGCAGGTGTTTAAATGGTTATTTATTAAATTCAACTATTTCCTTTGTATCTCTAGCTATCATTAGTTCTTCATTGGTTGGAATAACAAGTATTTTAACATCAGAATCTATAGAACTTATATCAGCAGCTTCTCCATGTATATTATTTTTCTCTTTATCAATTTTAATTCCTAGGAATTCTAAACCTTCACAGCAGGCTTCTCTTGAACTGGCAGAATTTTCTCCAATTCCAGCTGTGAATATGATGCAATCTACACCACCAAGAGCTCCAGCATAGGCACTAATGCAAGTCTTTATCCTATAATGGAATACATCTAGTGCAAGCTTAGCTCTTTTGTTTGTATCAGCTGCTGCTCCAAGATCTCTAAAATCACTGCTTAATCCTGATATTCCAAGTACTCCTGACCTTTTATTTATTATATTAGAAACTTCATTAGCAGATAAATCCATTTCCTCCATCATATAAGTAATAATTGCTGGGTCAATATCTCCTGACCTTGTTCCCATGGCTAGTCCAGCAAGTGGAGTAAAACCCATACTTGTATCAATAGATTTACCTCCTTTTATCGCTGCAATACTTGCTCCATTTCCTAAATGGCATGATATTATTTTTAAATCTTTTATATCCATGTTAAGCATTTTTGCAGCCATCTGTGATACATATTTATGAGAAGTTCCATGAAATCCATACTTTCTAATTTTATTTTTTTCATATAATTCATAAGGAAGTGGATATATAAATGCATGTTCAGGCATTGTTTGATGGAACGCTGTATCAAATACCGCTACCATTGGAGTACTAGGCATAAGAGCTTTACAAGCATTGATCCCAATAATGTTTGGCGGATTATGCAGTGGAGCAAGCTTTGAGCAATCTTCAAGAGCCTTCATAACTTTTTCATCAATTAGTACTGAACTTGAATAAGCTTCTCCGCCATGAACAACTCTATGTCCAACTGATGATATCTCATCTACTGATTTAATTACTCCGTTCATCTCATCTACTAAGGTGTCAAGCACTAGCTTTATTGCATCCTGGTGGTCCTTCATTTCTTTCTTTACAATATACTTTTCTCTTCCAGCTACCTTTTGTGTTAAAACAGAACCGTCCATTCCTATTCTCTCAACT
Source organism: Clostridium omnivorum (assembly GCF_026012015.1). Lineage (NCBI taxonomy): Bacteria > Bacillati > Bacillota > Clostridia > Eubacteriales > Clostridiaceae > Clostridium > Clostridium omnivorum. The sequence continues at coordinate 166,536 of NZ_BRXR01000001.1, forward strand.
AATCCTTGTGCTAAGCACATTTCATTTTTCATATCAATAAGCTGATATTTCAATGAAGAGCTGCCACAATTTATTACTAATATTTTCATAAAAACTTCTCCCTTCAAATACACTAATTCTAATGCTTGGACAAATATGCACATAATAACTTTTATAAAGCTATTCTTATGCTTTATTTAAATATATAGCTATTTGTATATCATATATGTTCATTCGCATATCCTACAATACTTATATTATATAACTTAAGTCATATTTGCAAGAAATAATTCAAAAAAAGCATCAAAAAAACTTGAATTGTACAGTAACTAATAATTAATAGTGTATACAATTTGTATAATTTACTTCTTTTTTAATCAGTAATCACATAAAATTCACATACTTCTTTGACACTAATTCTATAATTTATAGCTATAATTCTTAATAAAGAGAATGTAATACTTTAAAAACAAGTAACAAAAATGAAAGGGTGAACCATATGCGAGTTTCATCGAATCAGTTAACTAAAGTATTTAATTGTATTATCTTTGGAAAACTAAAACATATATCCCGCTTTTCAATTGTAGGGGTAATTAATACTGTTGTTGATTTTCTAATGTTTACATTAAGTCAGTCGGTTTTAGGACTCGGCTACAGCCTTTGTCAAATCATTGGCTACAGTTTTGGAGTAATGAATAGCTTTATGCTAAATAAAAAATGGACTTTTGATGACAAGAGAGCTAATAAAAAGAGCATGCATGAGCTAATTCAGTTTGTAATAGTTAACTTGGTTTCACTTTCTATAACAATAATAGCTATGAAGGTGCTAATAACAAATTTCAATATAGGAATATACTTATCAAAAATTTTAGTTACAACTTTAGCACAAGCTACAAATTATCTTGGATACAAGTTATGGGTATTTAGCGAAAAGTAAAAACTATAGTTTTAGTTATTATAAATTTTAAGCAAATAATTCACTAAAACCATTTTTATTACCATTCCTTCTAAATGAAAAATCCATGGACTATTTTAACATCCATGGATTTACATTTATAATTATATTTACATTTCAAAACCTAACTTTTTATCACTTGCAGCTTCTTCAATTGCTGAAATAACCTCATCATTTGGAAGATTTTTAAATGCAACTGAAAGCATAAGTTTAATTCTATTAAGCTGGTTTACTTCGCTGGCACCTGGATCATAATCTATTGCAGTAATATTAGAACCTGGATATCTATATTTCAGTTCTTTAATCATACCCTTGCCAGTTACATGATTTGGCAGACACGCAAAAGGCTGCATGCATATAATATTTTTCACTCCGCTTTCGATAAGTTCCACCATTTCAGCGGTTAAGAACCATCCTTCACCAGTTTGATTTCCCAGTGAAAGAATAGGTTTTGCTCCTTCAGCAAGATCAGCAATTGTTTTAGGTGCTTCGAATCTATTGGACTTTTCCAATGCTTTCTTCATCTCTCTTCTGTACCACTCTATACCAATAATTGAAGCATTACTTAACACCTGACGCATTTTAGTACCTGAGAGATAATCATGCTTAAAGTTAGAATCGTAAGCGCAATACAGTAAAAAGTCTATAAGATCTGGCATAACAGCTTCAGCGCCTTCATTTTCAACAACCTCAATAACATTGTTATTTGCTGTTGGATGGAACTTTACTAATATTTCTCCAACCAATCCTACTCTTGGCTTTTTAATATCTAAAATTTCTAAGTTATCAAAGTCTTCTACAATCTTTCTGATATTTTCCTTGAAAGACTTTTTATCTCCTGATCTAACCGATTTTTTACACTTATCTACCCAAGACTCATATAGTAAATTGGCTGAACCTTTTATTTTTTCATAAGGCCTAACTTTAAGCAATACTCGCATTAATAGGTCTCCGTAAACAAGCCCCATCATTGCTTTATTTAGTAGTCCTGGTGTAATTGAAAATCCAGGATTTTTCTCCATTCCTACTGCATTTAAAGAAATAACCGGTATATTTTCGTACCCTGCATCTTTCAAAGCCTTTCTCAAAAATCCAATATAGTTTGTAGCTCTACATCCTCCACCAGTCTGAGATATCATAACTGAAAGATTGTTTACATCATATTTTCCAGACTTAACAGCTTCTATAATTTGACCAACTACCATTATAGATGGATAGCAAGCATCATTATTGACGTATTTAAGTCCTTCCTCAACAGCTCCTTTATCTACTGAAGATAACACTTCAAAATTATATCCCGAAACCCTAAAGGCTTCCTCTAAAAATTGAAAATGTATTGGAGACATTTGAGGAACTATTATAGTATGCTTCTCTCTCATCTTTGCAGTAAATACTACTTTTTCAGGAGGGTAAGATATCCTCTTTGGTCTAAATCCATTTCTATCTCTCTCTTCCATAGCAGCCTTTAGTGATCTTATACGAATACGTGCTGCACCTAAGTTATTACCTTCATCAATTTTTAGTACGGTATATATTTTCTCATAATAGGACAATATCTCTTGAACCTGGTCAGTAGTAACTGCATCTAGACCGCAGCCAAATGAATTTAATTGCACTAATTCTAGGTTATTCTCTTTAGCCACAAAACTTGCAGCAGCGTATAATCTAGAATGGTACATCCATTGATCCACTATTCTAAGTGGTCTTTCAATTTCACCTAAATGATCTATGGAATCCTCTGTTAGCACTGCCATGCCAAAGCTTGTAATTATATTAGGAATTCCATGATTAATTTCTGGATCTATATGATAAGGACGACCAGCAAGAACTATTCCTTTTTTTCCTGTATCCTTAAGATATTTTAATACTTCTTCACCTTTTTTTCTTATATCATTTCTCGATGTTTCTAGTTCCTGCCATGCCTTTTCTGCAGCAATACTTACTTCTTCTTTTGGTATTCCAAGTGCAGAAAACTCTTCTTTAAGTCTTTTTAATAAGCGTTTTTTATCATCAAAAGGTAAAAAAGGATTCATATAGTTTATTTCATCGCTTTTTAAAATATCAACATTATTTTTAATTGTCTCAGCGTAAGAAGTAACAATTGGACAATTATAGTGATTGTCTGAATTTTGTTGTTCTACTCTCTCAAAAGGTATACAAGGGTAGAAAATAAATTTAATACCCCTATTTATTAAACTCATAATATGTCCATGAACCAATTTTGCTGGATAACATACTGATTCAGACGGAATTGTTTCAATACCCATCTCATAAATTGCCTTAGAAGATCTTGGTGACAATTCGACTCTGTAGCCTAGCTCAGTAAAGAAAGTATGCCAAAATGGATAATTTTCATATACATTTAATACTCTAGGAATCCCAACTACTCCTCTTTTAGCTTCTTCCTTCTTTAGAGCTTTATAACCAAATATCCTTTTATATTTATAATCATATAAATTAGGCATATCTTCAGTTTTCTTTTCGATTCCAGAGCCTCTTTCACATCTATTTCCGGATATAAACTCTTTTCCGTCCCCAAAAGTATTCACTGTAAGAAGACAATTATTACCGCAAAGTCCACATCTTCTTAAGGTTACATTAGTTTCAAATTCATCAATTTCATACTCTTTAAGAAGTGTACTTGTATATCCAGCTTCATATCTTTCTTTTGAAATTAACGCTGCACCAAAGGCTCCCATTAATCCTGCTATATCAGGTCTAACAGGCTGCCTTTCAGAAACAAGCTCAAAGGCTCTTAAAACTGCATCATTGTAGAAAGTTCCCCCTTGAACAATTATCTTATCACCCATCTCTTCTGGGTTTCTAACCTTAATAACTTTATAAAGTGCATTTTTTATAACAGAATAGGAAAGTCCAGCAGATATATCTCCAACACTTGCCCCTTCCTTTTGTGCTTGTTTTACTCTAGAATTCATAAACACTGTACATCGTGAACCTAAATCAACTGGCTTTTCTGATGTCAGCGCTTGCTCAGCAAAATCACTAACTTTTAAGTTCAATGAATTTGCAAAAGTTTCAATAAATGAACCACAACCTGAAGAACAAGCTTCATTTAATAATATACTATCAATTACGCCGTTCTTGACCCTTAAGCACTTCATATCCTGTCCACCAATATCCAAGATGAAGTCAACTCCAGGAAGGAAAAAATCAGCAGCTTTATAGTGAGCTATGGTTTCTATCTCACCAATATCAATAGATAGTGCAGTTTTCAAAAGAGCTTCTCCATAGCCAGTTACTGTGGAATTTACTATTTTAGCATCCTTAGGTAAAACACTATAAATGTTTTTTAATATTTTTACTGCAGATTTTAATGGACTACCTTCATTGCTCCCATAATAGGAATACAAAAGTGTTCCATTATCATCAATTAACACTGCTTTAGTTGTGGTAGAACCCGCATCAATTCCAAAATAGCAATTACCACTAAATTTACTTAAGTCACCTTTCAAAATGGTGTTTTTACTATGTCTCTCCTTAAACTCAATAAATTCGTCCTTATTAATAAAGAGAGGTCTTAATCTTGGAACTTCATAATTTTCAGCAGCCTTTAAATTAGGAATTCTATCAATTATATTTTTAAAAGATATTTTATTTTGATTTCTTGATGCTAGAGCAGCACCCATTGCAACAAAAAGCTGAGAATTTTCTGGAAAGATTACCTCTGATTCCCCTAGTTTAAGAGTATCAATAAATCTATTTCTAAGCTCTGATAAAAAGTATAATGGTCCTCCTAAAAAGGCCACTTGTCCTCTTATAGGTTTACCACATGCTAGTCCACTAATAGTTTGATTAACAACAGCTTGAAATACTGATGCTGCAATATCTTCCTTTAATGCACCTTCATTTATTAGCGGTTGTATATCAGTTTTAGCAAAAACACCACATCTAGATGCTATTGGATAAATTGTTTTAAAGTTTTTAGCAAGTTCATTTAATCCTATGGCGTCCGTCTGAAGAAGAGATGCCATCTGATCTATAAACGCACCAGTACCTCCAGCGCAGGTTCCATTCATTCTTTGATCTACTCCACCTTCAAAATAGGTAATCTTTGCATCCTCTCCTCCAAGTTCAATTGCTACATCAGTGTGAGGAATAAAATTTTCAATAGTAGTTGTTCCTGCGATTACCTCCTGAATAAATGGTACATCCAGCCACTCTGAAACTGCAAGTCCTCCAGAGCCTGTAATCATCATTGTAATGTTTTTATCTGTAAAATTACTATACGCATCTGTAAGCAAATTTATAATTGTATTTTTTATATCAGAAAAATGTCTTTCATATCTGCTATATAAAATTACATGATTTTCATTTAAGACAACTAGTTTTACTGTTGTAGACCCAACATCTAATCCTACATTTAATACTCTATCCATATAAAATATAGCCCCAAAAGCTATATAATTACCCCCCTCTCAAAATGAACAATACCTATGCTGTTTATTATAAGTAATAAGCAACTAGATAATATATGCTATACATTGCAAAAAAATATGTTCCAATTTGTATTAATAAAAAGATACTTATAATTAAAATATATTAATTATTATATAACTTTAATACCTTTTATTCAACTTTTAAATATGTATAAGAATATTAAAAGGTCTAAATGATTCATAGATCATTTAGACCTTTACCTAGTGTTTTGCCAAAATTCTCATCATTGATCTTCTGAGTTTTAGTTCAGCTCTTTTATTTTCGTGACCACTACTTTTTTCCAAAATTTCTTCGGCTTTTTTCATAGATGCTTCAGCTCTTTCAATATCTATTTCTTCTGGCCATTCAGCAGTTTCACAGAGCATTTCGATTTCATTTTCTTTAACTTTTAGTACTCCACTAGAAGAAAAAACCTTTTTTTCATTGCTATTTTCTTCAATAAATGTTGTTACTGTAGGAATTAAGGAACAAATCATAGCAACGTGATTTGGAAGTATGGAAATACGACCAAGTTCGTTTTCTGTCATTAGTTCTTTAATTTCTCCACTAAATAAAACTCTATCTGGTGTAAGTATACTAAGCTTTAAAGTATCTTTCATTTAAGATCTCCCCTTTTAGCTTTCCATCATAGCCTTAGCTTTTTCTCTTGCTTCATCTATAGTTCCAACAAAAAGGAAAGCTGCTTCTGGCAAATCATCATGCTTGCCTTCCATTATTTCTTTAAAACCCCTTATTGTTTCTTTTACAGTAACAAATTTGCCTGGAATACCGGTAAATTGTTCACCTACTGTAAATGGCTGCGAAAGAAATCTTTGAACTTTTCTAGCTCTTGATACTACTAGTTTATCCTCATCAGATAATTCATCTATACCTAGTATAGCAATTATATCCTGAAGTTCTTTGTATCTTTCAAGTATATGTTTTACATCATTAGCAATTTTATAATGCTCTTCACCAACTATTCTTGGATCAAGTATTCTTGATGTCGAATCCAATGGGTCTACTGCTGGATATATACCAAGTTCCACTATTGATCTTGATAGAACTGTTGTGGCATCAAGGTGAGCAAAAGTTGTAGCTGGTGCCGGGTCAGTTAAGTCATCAGCAGGAACATATACTGCCTGAACTGATGTAATTGATCCTTGTTTTGTTGAAGTAATTCTTTCCTGTAAGGCTCCCATTTCTGTAGCAAGTGTTGGTTGATAGCCAACTGCGCTAGGTATTCTACCTAATAGTGCAGAAACTTCTGAACCAGCTTGTGTAAATCTAAAAATATTATCTATAAATAAGAGTACATCTTGGCCTTGATCTCTAAAGTATTCAGCCATAGTTAAACCTGTAAGAGCAACTCTCATTCTTGCTCCTGGTGGTTCATTCATCTGACCAAATACCATAGCAGTCTTTTCGATAACTCCAGACTCCGTCATTTCACGATAAAGGTCATTTCCTTCTCTTGTTCTTTCACCTACACCAGTAAATACTGATATACCACCGTGCTCTTTTGCAATATTGTTAATTAATTCTTGTATAAGAACTGTTTTACCAACACCTGCACCACCAAATAGACCTATTTTTCCTCCCCTTTGATATGGAGCAATAAGATCTATTACTTTTATACCAGTTTCAAACATTTCTGGTTGAACTGACTGCTCTTCAAAACTTGGAGCAGTTCTATGAATAGGATATTTTAATTCAGCATTAACCTTTTCGCCTTCATCAATGGTTTCACCTAAAACATTAAATAGTCTTCCTAGAACATCTTTACCAACTGGTACTGATATTGGACTACCTGTATCTACAGCTTCCATTCCCCTTCTTAGACCATCGGTCCCTTCCATGGAAATAGTTCTAACAATATCATCACCTACGTGTTGTTCTACTTCTGCTACTAGAATTTTCCCATCTTGCATTGTTATCTCAATAGCATTATAAATACTAGGAAGGCTGTCTGAATCAAATTTTATATCCACTACAGGTCCTATAACCTGCACAACTTTACCAATGTTTTTGGACATCAGCTTTCCTCCTCTCAGTCGAAACACCGAGTAACCCATGCCTTTCAGTTTCCATTAGCGGGTTACCCGTAAAAGCCCATTTAGGACCTTTACTTCCTTACTTTTGTGCCTCTGCTCCGCCTACTATTTCTGAAATTTCTTGAGTTATGGCACCTTGTCTCATTCTATTATACTGCAACTTATATTTATCTAATAAGTCATTGGCATTTTTTGTTGCTCCATCCATTGCAGACATCCTAGTAGATTGCTCACTACTCTTAGAATGAATCATTAAATTTAATATCTTTTCTTTAATATAAATTGGAGCAGCATTATTTAAAATTGAATCTATGTCAGGTTCAAACTTTATATATTTTTCATAGTTGTATTCATCTTCACTTTTTGTTCCAAGAGGAAGTAACTTTTCAAAAACCACTTCTTGCTTAACAGGAGAAATAAATCTAGTATACACTAAAATAACTTCTCCAACTTCTCCATTTTCATAAAGCCCTAGAGCATCATTTGAAATATCTCTAGCTTCCTTAAGAGTTGGTAAATCTGAAATATCAACATACTTTTTATTTATATTAAATTTAAACCTTTCAAAATATGCAATACCTTTTTCCCCTGCTACATTTAGCAAGTAATTACCGTTTTGCACCTTCAATTGATCTATAGTTCTATTAACTATGTTACCGTTAAAGCCTCCACAGAGACCAGAATCTGAAGTAATTACTATATATAATTTTTTGCTGCTCTCGTTACCACTCTTGTAAATGTTATAACCTTCGTGGCTATCAACTAAATCTTTAATAATTCCTTCAAAAGAATCATAATAATTATTATTTATGTCTAGTTTTTCTCTGGACTTTCTTAATTTAGCGGTGGCAACAAGTCCCATGGCCTTAGTTATTTTTTTAGTATTAGTTACAGACTTAATTCTTCTTTTAATTCCTATAAGTCCTGACCCTGCCATACCTTACCTCCCGCAGCGGTTTTTTATTCCTCTGCTAAAAACACTTTTTTAAATTCTTTTATAGCTTCATTTAAAGAGTTCTTAATTTCTTCATCAAGACTTCCTTTTTCAAGTATAGCCTTTCCTAAATCTCTATTGTGTGTATCCATATATTCAAAGAAACTCTTTTCAAACTCTTTAATTCTATCTACATCTATATCAGTTAGAAAATCATTTACTGCAGCATATAAAATCATTACCTGCTTTTCTACTGGCATAGGCTCATATTGCCCTTGTTTAAGAACTTCTGATAATCTCTTACCTTTTTCAAGTCTTTTCTTAGCTTCTTTATCAAGATCTGATCCAAACTGAGAAAAGGCTGCAAGTTCTCTATATTGAGCAAGTTCCAATCTTAAGCTTCCTGCAACTTGTCTCATTGCTTTTATTTGAGCACTTCCACCAACTCTTGATACAGATATACCAGAGTTAACAGCTGGTCTCTGTCCTGAAAAGAACAATTCTGATTCAAGGAATATCTGACCATCTGTAATAGAAATAACGTTAGTAGGAATATAAGCTGTAACGTCACCTGCTAGTGTTTCTATTATTGGTAAAGCCGTTATAGAACCTCCACCTAATTCATCTGAAAGCTTTGCAGCTCTTTCGAGTAACCTTGAGTGAAGATAGAATACGTCTCCAGGATATGCTTCTCTTCCTGGTGGTCTCCTAAGTAGTAGAGCCATAGCTCTATAGGCTACTGCGTGCTTAGACAAATCATCATATACAATAAGAACATCTTTTCCTTGATGCATAAAGTATTCACCCATAGTACATCCAGAATATGGTGATAAGTACTGCAATGGTGCTGATTCAGAAGCTGATGCAGATACTATAATAGTATAATCCATTGCTCCCATTTCACCTAAAGTATTATAAATATGTGCTACTGTGGATTGCTTTTGTCCTATAGCTACATAAATACATATAACATCCTTGCCCTTTTGATTAATAATTGTATCAATTGCAAGAGCAGTTTTTCCTGTTTGTCTATCACCTATTATAAGTTCTCTTTGACCTTTTCCTATTGGAATAGCAGCGTCTATAACCTTTATTCCTGTTTGAAGAGGCTGTTTAACTGATTGTCTTTCTATAACTCCATGAGCCTTAACTTCTACTTCTCTTGTATGAGTAGTATTTATTGGCCCCTTTCCATCTATTGGCGCTCCTAGTGCATTTACAACTCTTCCTAGTAGTTCTTCACCAACTGGAACCTCTACAACTCTGCCAGTTCTCTTAACTATATCGCCTTCTTTAATTCCTTTTTCTTCACCGAATAAAACTGCACCAACGTTATCTTGTTCAAGGTTTAGAGCCATACCATAAACACCATTTGAAAATAGCAACAGCTCACCTTCCATGCAGTCATCAAGCCCATAAATTCTCGCGATACCGTCTCCAACTTGTATTATTGTACCTGAATCTACTGTTTCTAACTTCTTCTCATACTTTTCAATCTGCTGTTTTATAATTGAAGTAATTTCTTCAGGTCGAATGTTCATTGTTTCACCTCTATTCTCGTTTAAGAGTCAAACTTCTAATTTCCTCGAACTTTGACTTAATTGTTCCGTCAATAATATCATTCCCAATTCTTAGATAAACACCACCTATGATTGACTTGTCAATCTCTTCATTTAAAAGTACAGTCTTGCCATACTTTTTCTGAAGCTTATCTACTAATTGTTGTTTTTCTACCTCATTTAGCGGAACTACTGTCTTTACCTGGGCAATTACAGTTTCATGCTTTTCTAGGTAAATTTTCTTCATTTGGTCCAATATTTCATTGAGCTGAAAAATTCTATCTTTTTCTATAAGTAAAAGTAGAAAGGACAATAATTCTTCTTCAATTTTTCCTACAAATATTGTTTTAAATAGTTCCTTCTTTTTAGAAGTACTTAACTGTGGATGTTTTAAAAGCTGCTGTAATTCCTCATTTGTATTAATAAGATTTGCAATCTCTTCAACAAATTTTAAGTACTCATCAACTTTGCCTTTATTTTCAGCTACTTCATATAAGGCAAGGGCGTATCTTCTATCCAAATATTCATACATATTTAAATACCCACCTTAGCAATGAAATCCTCTATTAGTCTTCTATGCTGAGCTTCATCAATGGTAGTTTCAAGTGCTTTTGAAGATAACATAATAGCAAGCTCTATGGCCTGTGCTTTTATTTCTTCCTCAGCCTTTTGTTTTTCTCTTTCGGTTTCTTTTTTCGCCCTTTCCATTAACTGATCAGCTTCGCTTTTTGCATCACCTATAATATCTTCTGATACTTTTTCGGCTTTATGCTTGAATTCTTCTACTATGCCTTTACCTTCGCTTTTAGCATCCTTCAATTCCTTTTCTCTTTGAACTCTTAATAGTTCTGCTTTCTTTTCATCATCTTCGGATTTTTGAATTCTATCACTTATTTCATTTTCTCTGACTGTAATAACATTATTTACAGGCTTGAAAAGAAACTTAGTAACAATAAGAACTAAAATAATAAAGTTAATCATAGTAGCAACTACTGTCAAATAATTTATTTCCATCTACCTAAAAGCCCCCCCTTCAGGGTTAAATTTTTGGTGCGATTTGGCACTTAATTAAAGCTTTGCTAACATTAAGAATGCTATAATAAATCCATAAACTGCAGTAGCTTCTGAGAACGCACTACCAAGTGCTAATAAAGTTGTTATTTTACCACTAGCTTCTGGTTGTCTAGCTACACTTTCAACAGCCTTTGAAGTTGCAAGACCTGTTCCAATTCCAGCTCCTATACCTACTAGAACTGACATTCCTATACCTATTGCTATTATTCCTTGCATTTTAAAATCCTCCTTAAATTTAAAAAATATTAGTAATTTGAATATTAAATAATTGAGAAATTTTTTCTCATTATTGTTTATACTTTGTAAAAGTTGTTAAAAATATTAGTATTGAACAATTAATTATTAATGCTCAGATATGATTTTAATATTAACCATAGTAAGCATTGTGAATACTACCATTTGAATTCCACCATCAAATATATCAAAATATGCATGTACGGGAATTGGAATTCCAAGCTGTGCTACCCATCCTATATGGTTTAATGAAGTATATACTAGGCTCATTACTGCAGCTCCAGCCATCATGTTACCAAATAATCTTAGGCTAAGGGATAACGGAAGCAGGAACCTTTCTAGTACATTTATAGGTGCTAAAAAAACAAAAGGCTTTCCATAGGCAGTAAAATAGTGTAGTAATCCATTCTTCTTAATTGCATAAGCTTGAATTATTATGAATGTTGTTAGAGCCATACCTAATGATACACTGTAATCAACAGTAGGAGGTTCAAATCCCACTAACCCTGTAAGATTCATTAGTAGTAAGAATAACCCTAAAGCTCCTATATAAGGTGCAAAAAACAAGTATTCTTTTCCCATTATTTCTTTAACAACACCATTAATGCTAGATACAAACATCTCAAGTACTGTTTGTCTTTTACCTGGCACTTTATTAAGATTTCTAGTTGATATAATGATCACTATTGTTATAATCAACATAATAACCCATTGGATTACTAAATTGATTGATACTCCAAAAACATGACCAAATAATGTTATATCAAACAATGAATGAGAAGCATTATCCAAATTATCACTTCCTTCCTCTACTTATTTCTAACACTAATTCCATATAGCACCAAAGAAATGAAATGAGAACAAAAGCCAAGCACATACGCAAGTACATTCATTCTATTGTACTTATAGATTATTATTGCTATCAAACATATAATAAATACTCTTAAAAAGCCTATTAATGAAGTAAATATATTATGTTTGAAATGCTCATTTGATAGCAAATGGTTTATTATAATACCATTTATATTATAGTTCAAAGCACCTACTAATAAGCCTAAAGTGCACATGATCCCATAATTTAATCCATAAACTATGGTTACAAGAATAAACAAAGCACTTCCTACAATCACATCAAATAGTGCTACTTTCTTGAGCATGTTTTTTACTTCACTATCCAATTTTAAAATTCCTCCATTATATACCTACATAGGAAATATTATATACGGTAATAATTATAAATCAAGCTCATATTTTCGCTAATTTAGTCGTTTTTTATCACAAAATTCATATAATCATAATGTAATCTTTTCATTAGGTTAGTTTGGTGGTTATTAAGCTAAAATATACTAGGTAACTTACCATTATACCATTATAATATAATATTTTGTTAAATATCTCTGATGCACTGATACATTTTATAACATAAATTTTTAATTTTAAAATTAAATAGAACAGTCTATTTTGATGATAGAAAAAGATAAGTATATCTTTTATTGAATATTTGAGTATTTTTAACTCAATAACGTCTAAATTTCTACAATTTTGAATTCTTGCACTTTCTAAACGTTTCCACTATATATTTTTGTAAAATTATTTTTTGTTATACGCAATAAATTATTCATATAAGAATTTTCTGATTAACTGAATAATTAAATTACCTTTGGACAGTATTTAAATGGAATATTTTTCATAAATAAAAAATAAAATTGCAATATAAACTTATTAATTTAAATTTAACATGGGAGGAATTTCATGAGTTACTTTCAGAAAGCAAATGAGCTTTATAATACCAAAGACTATAAAAGAGCTATTGCTATGTATCAAAAGGCAATTGAAACTAAAGAAAATGAAGCAGCTGCCTTTTATAATGCTGCAGTATGTTTTATTAAACTAAGCCAATATGATAAAGCTATATCACTATTAAAATCTGCAATTTCTAAGAAAAAAGAGAGCAGATACTTTTTTAATCTTGGATACTGTTATACTATGATGAAAAACAATAAAAAAGCATTAATATATTTTAATACCGCTTGGGCGTTAGACAACTCCGATAAAGATTGTGAAAAAGCAATAAACCTAATTGTAAGTAATTATAAAAATGGTGCTTAAGCATTAATAAGTTTAAGCACCATCTATTACAATGTTCTAAATTCATATCCAAGGCTTTTTAGATATTCAATGATTTGAGGTAAAGCCTGAATTGTTGTGGTTTTTCCAGGAGCATCATGCATTAAAACAACTACATGTTCTTGATTTCCTACTGTGGTTTTAAGCCTAACTAAAAGCTTGTCCACTGGTACTAAAGTAGCTTCTGCATCACCATTTAATGCATTCCAATCTACATAATGATATCCGGCCTTTTCAACTGCTTCTCTATATGGAGCCCTTTTGTCGCCAAAAGAACCACCTGGAAATCTAATAATTTTTGTTGTGTATCCATCTAATATACTAGCTATTATTTCATTATTCTTATTTAAATCATCCAAAAAATTCTTCGGATCTGCATATATATATTTATAATCGTGGGAATAAGTATGGTTTCCTATTGAATGTCCCTCAGCCTTTTCTCTTTTTAACATTTCCTTATTTTCATTAGCCATTTTACCTATTACAAAAAATGTAGCCTTAATGTTGTACTTCTTTAACGTATCTAGAATTAGCGGAGTATTAGCTGATGGTCCATCATCAAAAGTTAAATATGCAGCTTTTTTCCCATCTTTATTGAATGGGTTTATAAATGAAGCCTGTACATTATTTTGTGGTGGATTATCATTCTTTGTTTCCTTAGCATTACTTATATTTTCGTTTTTCTGTACTAAATTATTTGAAGTAGTTTTTACATTTTCTTGATTTTCTATCTTTGGCTTTTCATTTGAATTTGTCTTAATTTCAACTTTTTTAGGCACATTAGCAGCGCTTACTACTACATTATTTTTATTTGAAAATTTGTTGCTAATAATATATGATAAACTAACCACTATAGCTAAAAAAATAATTCCGTATATTAACGCTTTTTTTGTGTTTGTTCTCCTAAAAATGCTAGTTCTTTTTTTTGACATAAATTCCACCTCTGTAGTTACTATACTCCTATTATAAACTATAATGGAAGAAAAAGCATCTAACTTTTACAATGTTTTTATATTTAAATTACCACTCTCCCGCAATTTTTGCATTTCTATGGTCCATGTCAAATCTTCTGCTATTAAAATAGTTACCTCCCTTATAAAAAGTTGTATCTACATTAATCCATCTGGACTCTTCTTGTATATAAACTTGATTCCAAGCGTGACTAACCCAGCTTACGCCATTAAACCCTTCTCCAGTTATAATTCTTACTTTTAAGCCATTTGCTCTACACATTGCTACATAAAGGCAAGAGTAATCAAAGCAAATTCCTTTTCTTGTATTAAAAGTTGGTATTGCCCCTGATTTTATGTTAAAATCATTATTTAAGACCTGCTCCGCTTTATCATGATCATAATCTACATTGCTTCCAACCCAATTATAAATAATTTTTGCTTTTCCTTTACCTGAAGTTTCTCCTGCAGTTAATTCCCTTGCCAAATTATCAATTTTGCTGTTAGACTTTACTCCTTCGTCCAGAGTTATTCCATTATAATATACTATAACTCTCTTTCCGTTACTTTCATTCTTTGGGTCAGAAACATCTACTTCCTTAACTACAACTTTAAAAGAATTATTTATAATATTTGGTAATTGTTTTGCAATCTTTGAATTTGAAACAGGAATAACAACTTCTTTACAAAGGTAATTGTATAAGGTCGATGTTTCTAAATATTGTGATATCCCTATATTAATATTTAGTATTGATATTGCATTCAGTAAAAAAGTTGCAAATAGAATATAGCATATAGACTTAGGAACCCTAAAAATAGCACCAATAAGTCTTTTACTAAAATCGCTTCTATGCTCTAAAACATTTTCTATATTATCTGCTAGCGGATAAAATGTAAATCTATTGACAAAATCCAATGCCAGACTTAAAAGCTTATAGAATAATAGAATTATAAGTGGTATTATTATAGCGTATGTCATAATTGGATTACTATCAAAATAATCCATTAGATTTTTAGGTGAAATATTAACAATATACTTATATAAAAAACTATCATGCTGTACAAATACTCTCCTATAAAAATAAATTCCTATAAATATGGCTGCAATAAATGATACATTACTACTCAATTCTTGAATTCCTTGCTTTAAATTATTAGAAGAAAACTTTACAATGAATCCTTTTAATACAGGTAAAATTAAAAGTAGCAATAATATCAGTGTAATTGGATTTATCCTCAAGAATCTCACCTCTTTAAATCTATAAATATATATTATTTTTTAATATAAGTATAATTTATTACTTATTCGATAAATATTCAATTAGTTTATTTGCGTCAGAAGAGGAAATTTTTCCTTTTTCAAGTTTATAATACTGAGCATTTGCATTGCATTTCATAATATTTGTTATCATCTGAGGATGACAAGTTAAAACGAAAATTTGATTAGTTTTTGAAAGTCTATCAAGAATTTTCATTACTTTATCTACATGCGGACTATCAAAATTAACAAATGGATCATCTAAAATTACAGGCAATGCAGTCCTTATTTCCTTTAGCTTAGAAAGCCTAACAGATAAGAAAAGCTGTTCTGCTGTTCCTCTACTTAAAAAGTCTGTTGATGATTCTATATTATCATCTTCAAGAGCAACTGCATAATCATTTTTAGTGATATCCTCAACTGGCATTATATTTACATATTCACCATTTGTAATTTCTTCAAACATTTCACTAGCACCTTTTAGCATAGTTTCCTTAGCGTTTTCTATAAAATTTTCTTGTACTCTATCTAATATATAAGCAGCAACATTATTTACTGCATATCTTTCAGCCAATATTTTTAATTCTGCTCTAGCTTGATCAATTTCCCTTTGTGCCATTTCTAATTTAGCTACTGTTGAGAGCCTTTTTATTTCCTCTCTCAGATATTGTCTTTTATCCTTTTCACTATCGAGTCTTAACTGAATTTCTTCAACCTTTATTCGAGCAGCTTCATAATCGCTCTGCAGCAGCTCTTTTGAACTTACTTCATTATATATTTTATTTATTAGTGTAGTATTTTCCACTGCCTCATCCGAGTTAAAATAGTAACTGTTCAATGCCATCCTTGCTTTATCTGTGCCAAAACTTTGATGTATTTCCCTTGTTATTATACTTAGCTTTCCTTTAGCCTCTATATATTTTATAAACATCTTGTATCCGTATATAAAGTTATCCAGCATAGTAACTATATCATCATCAAAGTTTTTTGAGCATAATATATTTTTTATAATGCTCTCTAAGCTTTGTTTTTCATTTAATATGTGGTCATACTTTTCTAAAAACTTGCAATCATCAATTAATTTTTCTATATCCGAGAGAAAATATTGGTTATATTCCATATATCTATAGTCCATATACTCCAATTCTTTATCCAATAAACCCTTCTTATTGGGTTTATCATCTTTACTTAAAATATTATCAAACTCCATACCTTTTAAATACTGCAAATTTAATACAATTGCCTCCATGGATTTAAACTCGTTTACCATTTCCTCTTGCAACTCTGCTAACTTTTTTCCTCTCTGAGACAAAATAACTATATCTTTTTTTAAAGATTGTATATTTTTAAGGTAGTCCCTTAACCCCTCTAAAGAAATATCTTCTTTCAGTTGAAGTTGTTTTGTATAGTAACATATCTCTTCATTAACTCTATCAAATTCAGTATCGATTTTTGATAACTTTAAATTCTTACTTTCTCTTACAATATTTAATTCTTTTAGTTCATTGATAAGCACTCTATTCTTTGCTTCATTTCCATTACTTGAAATATACCTTATAACCATATATAAGGCCGTACTTACAACCCCTACTAGACTAATGCTAAGTCCAGCTACACTATTAACTATACTTAAAAGTATACCTATCAATGCAATTCCTAAAGAAATTAATAGATACTTTTTTATAAAATCACCATTATTATTAAGCTTTATATCCTTAACTTGCTTTTCTAAAATAGTTCTTTTAAAATTAATATCTTCAATTTCGCTATCAAGCTGTTTTATTTCGTTACTTAATGAGTTATACATAGTAGACAATTTTAGAAGCTTATCCTGAGATAAATCATCACATTTTATATTTAATACACTATTTAGGTTTCCCTTGAATTCTTCATTAACAAGATTGCATTCACTTATAATTTTATTTTTTTCTTCCTCATATAACTCCTTAAGACTAAAATATTTTTGTAGTTTTTCTTTTACTCCTGGAAGTCTTTTTTCATAATTAAATATCTTATCGCTAACTTTTCTTAAAATGTCCGCCGCTGATATATCCTCTAAAATATTAGATTTGAAATAGTATACAACTTCATTGTATTTTTCTTTTATATTATAGTATCTATCTCTTAAATTTTCTAAACCTTCAACCGAATATGTTTTGTTAATTTTACAAAATTCTTCAGTATTATACTTCTTTAATTCGTCCACTTCTTCCTGTAATTCTATCTTAATTTGGTACTTATCAATACTGCTTTTTATTATATCTAAAAGAAATAGCTTATTTTCCCAAGTTTCTAATTCCATAGTTTCATTAATTATATTCTGCTCAGTTACTTCTAAATCCTTAACTTTTTCATAATATAAATTAATTTTTCGTTTTTCTTCCTGCTTTATCTTTATAGAATCGATAATTTTCTGATTATAAGGTTTAAATAGTTTAGTATTAACACTTCCATTTTTCCCCCCAATTTTTTCTGCATCTTTTTTTAATTCAGTAGTAATAGACGGAATTTGGACTATCTCTTCAAAGCCTGCCCCCATAAGTACAGTACGTAATCTTTCAGCCTCCTTTGAATTTACCTTTTGAAGTTCATCTAAGGTAATAGTAAAAAGCTGGCTATATGTATAGAAATCTATATTACCATAGAGTTCATTTATAGTAGTTTCACTGAAATTATTAAGCGCTGTAACCTTTGGTTCGCTGTATCCTTGCAACCTAACATTATATTTACACCCGTCTTCATTAAGAATATCTGAATCTATCATATATTGTACAGTAGGTTTAGGTAACTTAGAACCATTTGGTATACCATAGCCTAAATATCTTAATATTTCGAGAAAAGTGGACTTTCCGGCCCTATTGAAGCCACCAATTACAATTATATCTGAATTTAAATTATCCAAAGTTTGATTTTTGAACACTCCAAAATCCCCTATATAAAGCCTTTTAATTCTCAAATTAGTCACCTCTCTCTAAAAGTTTTTCAAAAGCTAACTGCCTTGCCTTTAATATAATTTCACTAAGCTCTTTTTCATCAATTTGAAGTTTTTGTTCGTTGTAATTTTCAACATCATCCGAATATTCGTAAACATCTCCCATAGCTTTTAATAAATCCATTTTCATTTTATCATCTCTAAAGCAGCACTGTACTACCTTGTCTACTTCACGAAAAATTTGATTTTCAGCTATGATTTTATCAATATTTAAATCAAAAGTGGAGGTTTTAAATTCTATAGAGTCTGACAAAATAAATGGTAAATTATTTAAAAGTTTATCATTTAAGCTTTTTGTTAATACTTGAACTATCTCATCCCTACTTTGCTTAATAATATCATTTATAGCACCCATACCACTAATAATCCATTGCACAACAAATCCTTTTAATGGAGGATTTTCTATAGTTCCATTTATTTTTGATATATTATTATATTCTTCTACTATACTCTCAGCTTTTTTAAGCATTATATCTTCAAGATCACTTAAATTTTCCGGAATATTTTCTTTATCTTCGTCTATTTTTATTTCAACCTTTTTCCATACCACTAAGGATGTAGTTATATATTGAAGATTTATTAAACTTTTATCTTCAACCTCAGCTAAAATTATTCCTCCCATACCCTCTTCACCTATGTCTCTACCTTGAGGTATTCCTGGATAAACTATGGTAGGTGTATCTTTATTGACTATATTAAACTTATGTATATGGCCAAGAGCCCAATAATCAATATTGACATTTTCTTTTAGTTCAATGCTAGTACTTGGAACATAGTTTTTATTGTTACTATTCAGTTGAGTGTGCAGTAGCCCGATATTATATACAGAATTATCAGGTACTACATATGTTTTATGCATTTTTCTTGATTCAGCTGCAGTTTTATAGGACTGTCCAACTATTCTGGCTGCTAATTCCCCATCTCTGTTGAAATAATCAATACTATTTGCATTATTACTATCAAAGGTAAAAACATTATCTGGCATATGAAATATATCTGTTTCCTTTGTAAGTGGATCATGATTACCATAGATAAGATAAACCTTTATATTATTTTCCCTTAATCTTTCACACTGTTCTATAAAAAACTTGCTGGCCCTCACCGACCTTGCTTCCTTATCATAAAGATCTCCTGAGATAATAATAAAGTCTACATTATTTTCAATAGCAAAACTACATATATATTCAAATGCATAATAAGTTGAATTATTTACTAAATCTAATATATCTTCCCGTGGATCACAACTTAGATGCAGTATACTACCCAGATGTATGTCAGCAGTATGTATAAATTTAAGCTTTCCCGCCATACAATCAGCTCCCTCTCTTCAATTTGTTAAAAACCAAATAGATGTTCCTATCCTTTTATTATATCAATAGTTTTTTTCATTGAATATAGTTACTAAAAAGTTAGCTGCAGATTAAGCAATCTGCAGCTAACTTTTTACTTTAATATTTGATTTAGTGCATATCCATCCACATCATTAAGTTCTACTCCAAGCAATTTTGCTAAGGTAGGTGCTTCATCTACCATATTCATGGATCTAAGATTGATACCCTTTTTAACTCCGCTTCCAGAAGCTATAAACATTGTTTGAAGTGCCGCTTTTGTTGGCAAGTAGCCATGAGTACCTGATGCTTTACTTACCTCGATTAAATTATCCCCTTGCCAATCATTTGAAAAATAATACCCTTCTTTAGCCTCAAGCATAAATTCAGCATTCCTATCTGCTCCAAGTTTGCATATATCTGAGTTATTAAAGACTCTTTCAACACCTGAATAATTAGACATTAGTAAATCATTCAAGATGGTTGTCACCTTTTTCTTTGTTTCAACATCATCCTTATCTTTTATATATACATAAGCCGAACCATCACAAGCATTTACATAAGCTTTCCAATCTAAAACATTTGAATTATTATCTACCTTTATCAGTCCTTGCCTTCGAAGTTCTGAATTTACATTTATTTTATTATTAATATTAGAAAAACCGTGATCACCAGTAATTACAAATGTTGTACTGCTCTCTATTCCTGCTTTTTTAACTGCATTAATTATCTTACCTAGTCTTTCATTCTGCCTTTTGAAAGCTTCTAAAACTTTTTCATTATGGATTCCGTAAGCATGTTTTTTAGAATCTAGCTCTGATAAGTGAATCAGCATTAATCCCGGTCTTTTCTGCTTTATAATAAATGCTGCTGAATCAGCAATAAAATTATCAAGCTCTGGCTGCTTTCTTCCTATAACACTTTTACCATACTTTTCTTTCATCATATTTACAAGAGGGGCAGTTCCATATTTCCTAAATAGATCAAATTGGTCCTCTTGAGCTTCATTTGACCATATTTCCGGAATATTATATTTAATATCAGCACCTGCAGTAACAGGCCAGCCTAAAGCAGCGACTTCCATGTTCTTATTTTTAGCAGCACCATAAAGTGTAGGTACCTTAACATCCTTACTGTACCAGTACCAATCCTGCTCTTTGACTCCTATCTGCTTTAGTTTATTGTTAATTATTCCATGTTTATAAGGATAAACACCTGTAACTATGGTTGTATGCGAAGGATATGTTAATGACGGATAAACACCTGTAACTTCTCTTACAATGCTGCCATTATCAATTAACTTTTTAAAATTAGAAAGTTTTGCAATTTGTTCAAAGTCATTTGAACTCAAAGCATCTATAGAAATAACTATAAGGTGTCTTTTCATAATAGTATTAGAATATACAGGTTCATTTTTTTTATCAGAATACATAGCGAAAGTCCACAGGCATGTCAATAAAACTAAACTTAATCTTGTCCGCCATTTTTTTATTGTATTCATATATCCCCCTATAACCTTTTCTTGAGTATAATTATTATACAATAAACTAATGAAACAAATAAGTAGTAATTTGAATAATTCTAATATTTATTTTTTATATTTTTTTAACATGTTTTAACTATATTAAAGCGCAATATTTGTATACAAAGGTTTACCAATAAGTTCAAAGCCTTCATAGGGAGAATAATCCGTACCTTCTATAATATCTCTCATATTCACTTTAAATTTTTCATTACTCCATATTACTAAATCCGCTTTCATACCAGGTTTTATATAGCCTCTATCCTTTAGGCCAAAAATCTTGGCTGGATTATAACTTAAAAGCTTCACATAGTCTTTTATGTCCAATCCATAATTAACAACTAAAAGATTATAAATTATACTGCTTCTAAGTTGTATTCCTGGCATTCCTTTTGCAGCTTTTTCAAGATTTAAACAATACTTTTCCTTATGTTCCTTGAATAAAAATGCACAATGGTCTGTTGATATTAAATCTACTGTACCATCTAAGCATGCCTTTATCAAAGGCTCTTTATGACTCACCTCTCTAAAAGGTGGCGATAATATATATTTTGTTCTTTCTTTTTGTTCAATGTTATATATGCTATCATCAAAAATTAAATACTGAGGACATGTTTCCATTATAATTGGCAGTCCATCTTCCTTAGCCCTTTTTATTAGTTCCATACTATCTTTAGAAGACACATGGCATATATACACTCTGCATCCTGTAAGTCTTGAAAAATTAATAACTGTATTTACCATATTTTCTTCAGCTTCCTTTGGCCTTGTCATAGGAAAGCTGGTGTTCTTGGAACTATATCTTATAATCGAATCTTCCTCACAATGTATTAAAGCGGTAATATTGAGCTTAGCACAATAATCAAACAAGGTTAATATTTCCTCATGCTTAAGCTTCATATCATAGGTAGTATATATTTTAATACTGTTAATACCGGCATCCTTTATTTCCCTAAGTTGTTCATAAGTATCCTTTCCAACTGATGTTACTGCTACATGAAACTCATATTTGCACCCTGAACTGTTTTTATATCTACTTTTTCTTTTTTCTAATGCATCTAAAAGTCTTTCACCTTTTTTTTGCTCAGCAAAGTCAAATATAGTAGTTGTTCCCCCTTTTAGGGCAGCTTTTGTTTCTGTATAAAAATCATCCGTATCTTTTTTAAAGCCTAAATCTTCAGGAAGCCCTGGATGGGTATGAGCATCTATTAAACCAGGAAAAACATAATTACCCTTTGCATCAACAATATCTTCACAATTACTTTCAATATTTTTGTCAACTTTTATTATTTCTGAATTATCAATAAGGATATCACCTTTAAGTATACAATCATAATTCACAATTATCCCATTTTTAATAAGCTTTTTAATAATAACACCACCTTGCAAAATAATTTAAGATTATTAAATAGAGGAGTAAATTTTACTCCTCTATAAGTCTACAATTTAATTGCTTTTTTAGGACATCTTGTAACACACAACCCACATCCAAAGCATTTTGAAATATCTATACATGCTTTAGGCTCTAACTTAATTGCCTGGTAAGCACAGCTCTCCACACACATGCCACAACTAATACACATTTCTTTATTCACTTCAGGGTATATTGGGGTGGTGCTAAAGGACCTATTTCTCATATTTTTTATTGCTAAACCAATGATGTCTTCAACACTCACATAGCCATGCTGATCCAGCCATTTATTCATTTCCTCCGCAACTTTACCATAAACTTTAGGCCCTCTTAGGATTGGCTCTGTACACATCTGTACTGCACTAGCACCAGCCATCATCATTTCTATGGCATCCTTGCCAGTGCTTATTCCTCCAACTCCAATGACCGGAACACTTACATTACTAGCTATTTCATAAACATGTCTTAAAGCTATAGGCTTTATAGCTTTACCAGATAACCATCCATAACCCATTTTGCTGCCCATAAATGGATTACCATTTTCAATATCAATGTGGAGGCAAGGGCCAACAGAATTGATAGCAACAAATCCATCAGCACCCTCACTTTCAAGAGCTTTAACGAATTCTCCTACATCCGGAATGCCTGGGCTTATCTTCATAAACACTGGAAGACCTGACTCCTTAGCAGCTTTTAATGATTTTATTATAGGATTTATATCCTTTCCTACATAGTGAGTTGATATTTCTAATGCATCTGCAAAGTTAGATACTTTTGGAACAAGGCTTGTAATTTCATTTGCTGTATAACCTAAGCTTACTATCAGAGGCAACCCCGGTACTCTGCACTTAACATATTCCTCTTGTATCCACTGCTCTGGAGGAAGTTCAGACCATAGTTCAGTATTCAAAAATCCTCCACTTATTTCCTCCATACATGGCCTAGGTACCTCTGCAGCCTTTACTGATATTGTCTTTGTCACAAGTCCTCCTGCCCCACCTTTTGCACATGCCAAAACACAATCTGCATCTCTAACTGGCGGACCAGCTGCAGGCATAACTGGATTTATAAATTCCATTCCACAAAAATTAACAGCTAAATTTGCCACCTTAACCCCTCCTTATCACTGGAAATACTGGGTAAACTATTCTTGTTGGTTTCCCCGTAGAAGTCCATTTGGACTTTTACCTCCTTAAAATCTCCTCCATAATTCTTTAGCTAATACTCTGCTCTTAGCAAAAACTTCCTCCTCATCCATACCGTCAATCACTCTGTCCCTCATTACAATTTTTCCATTAATAATTGTATGAGTTATTATATTTGAATTTATTCCAAAAACTATATGCCCGCAAATATTATCCTTTGTTAAAGGTGTTGGACTATTATAGTCAACTATAATTAAATCAGCCTTAGCACCTTTTTTTATTACGCCAAGTTCATTATTAAAGTATCTGGATGCTATTTTGCAATTATTAACTATACCTAAATCAATCACAGCTTTTGGGCCCATCACTCTAGGATCCTTCTTTTCATGTTTATGAAGCACATAACAAACCTCCATAGCTCTAAAAGGATTGTGACTAAATCCATCCGAACCAAGACCCACCATTACTCCATCTTTCGTGAGATCTAATGCATCACAAAAACCAACTGCATTATTCATATTGGATTCTGGATTATGCACAGTTACGCATTTTTTCAAAAACTTTTTCTCTTCATGTTTAATATGGATACAGTGAGCTAAAATTGAATTACTATTTAAAATATTGAAGGAATTTAATCTCTCAACTACTCCACAATTATATTTTTGAGCGCAGTAATTTAAGTCTTCTACTCCCTCTGCAGCATGTATGTGAAACCCAGATTTAAGTCTATTGCCTTCCACACTAGCTAATTTTAGGGTCTCATTACTCAAAGTAAAAGCTGCATGGAGTCCAAATAAACCTTTTATCATATCATCATTTCTAGATCTACATTTTGAAATAAACCTTGAATTTTCAGCAATTCCCTTAAGAGCTATTTCTTTACCATCTCTATCTGATACCTCGTAGCATAGAACTCCTCTCATCCCAGTAAAATCAAAGGCCTTCTCTATTATATCCAAACTCTTTTCAACACAATTTGGACTTGCATGATGATCAAAAATACATGTAACTCCATTTTTTATGCTCTCGATAATTGTTACAAGAGCTGAGTAGTATATATCTTCTAAAGTAAGTTTTTTATCAAGTCTCCACCAAAGCTGCTCTAGAATTTCTTTAAAGTTTTTGGGACTATTGCCCTTTAAGTCCATTCCTCTAGCAAAGGCACTATAAATATGAGTATGTGTACATATAAATCCAGGCATAATCAATTTACCATTTGCATTATATTTTTCATTGGCTTCAAAGAATTCATCTTTATAATCCGTCATATATCCAACATCTTGAATATTTCCTTGATTTATAACTAAAAAGCCATTCTCTATTAAACTAAAATTATCGTCAAAAACAACAATATTTGCATTGACTATTACCAGATCATACATTCACCTATCTTCCTCCCATAGTTAAAGCCATTACTGCCTTTGCAGTATGAATTCTATTCTCAGCTTCCTGTATTACTACAGAATGTCGACCATCTATTACTGAATTCTCAACCTCTTTACCTCTATCTGCTGGAAGAGCATGCATATATATTGAATGCTTCTGTGTGATAGACATTAACTTTTCATCACAAATCCAGTCCTTGTATTTTTCTAAGTTCATTTTCATTTGTGCCTTTCCCTCAGCTGTAGCTGGATCCTCAACCCCTAAGAAGCCTCCCCAATTTTTAGGTATAACTATATCAGCATCTCTAAATGCATCTTCCATGTTGTCTGCAAATTTCAAACTGCCTCCATTTAGTTCAGCGTTTTCCTTTGCTGTTTCTACAATATTACTCATTAACGGAAACTCTTTTGGTGCTGCTACAGTTACATCCATACCATATCTAGTGAACATAAGTATTTGTGATTGTGGCACAGATAATGGTTTAGCATGACTAGTTGCATAAGCCCAAGAAATAGCAACCTTTAATTTTCTTGGATTTCCAAATGTCTCATTAATAGTCATCATATCTGCTAAAACCTGCATTGGATGATATATATCATCTTGTAAGCTTAATATGGGAACATTAGCATACTTTGCAAGGGTTCTTAAATACTCATTTCCTATTCCGTAAAAACAATTTCTAACGCATATGGCATCTCCAAAACTGCTTAGCACTTCTGCGGTATCTTTAGCACTTTCACCATGGTTGATCTGCATTGTGCTAGTGTCTAGAAAATGTGCATGGCCGCCTAGCTGTGTAATACCTGCTTCCATTGAATTTCTTGTTCTAGTACTTTCTTCAAAAAACATTAAAAATGCAGTTTTATCTTTTAGTAAATTACAAGGCTCATTGAGTGCATGCTTCAGTTTTAAGTACTTTGCAACTTCGAAAACTGTATCAAGCTCACCTTTGCTCCAATCTTGACATGTTATTAAGTGCTTCTTTCTAAATTTTGTATCCATTTTTTATCCCCCTACTCTATATAAATAATTAGATTTCTTTCTATTTAAGATTGTTTAGTAATGTTTTCGGGAATGCAGCATAGAACTTGCAGGCTTCAACTAAATGCTGAACTGGAACCTGGTCTTTAGGACTGTGAGCATACACTTCATTAGCTGGTCCAAATCCAATAGTAGGAATACCAAACCTACCCATAATAGAAACGCCATTTGTACTAAAAGTCCATTTATCTACCTTTGGCTCTTCATTAAACATTTCTTTATAGGTTTCCACTGCTGATTCTATAAGCACATGCTTTTCATCGATTACCCAAGTGGGATAATATTTATCAGTAGGATAAACCAATCCAGTATAGCTAGGCTGAGCATAAGTTAACACCTCAACAATAGCATCTTCAGCACCTTTAATAGCTTTGATTTCTGCTACAGCTGATTCCAAAGTTTCTCCAGCAGTAAGTCTTCTATCTAGTTGTATGGTACATTCATCTGGCACTGCACATTGAGACGGAGATTTAAAAAATATTTGAGTGACTGTTACTGTTCCTTTCCCTAAAAAAGGATCTTCTTTTAAATTTTCATTTAATTTTTCTATTCCCTGTATTATTGGTACCATTTTATATATTGCATTTACCCCTCTCTCTGGTGCACTCCCATGAC
Organism: Clostridium omnivorum; assembly: GCF_026012015.1. NCBI lineage: Bacteria > Bacillati > Bacillota > Clostridia > Eubacteriales > Clostridiaceae > Clostridium > Clostridium omnivorum. The sequence continues at coordinate 193,537 of NZ_BRXR01000001.1, forward strand.
AGGATAATCCTTTTGTAGTAACAATCAATTCCATTCTTCCCCTATGTCCTCTATAAATATTTAAATTAGTTGGTTCTGTAATAACTACATAATTAGGTTTTATGTTGTCTTGTTCAATAATATACTGCCAGCAAAGGCCGTCACAGTCTTCCTCCATAACCGTGCCAGTTATGTATAAAGTATAATCATCTGTTAAACCAAGTTCCTTTATTATCTTTCCTGCATAAACCATAGATGCCATTCCACCCTCTTGGTCTGAGGCCCCTCTTCCATAAATTATTCCATCTCTTAGTTCTCCCTCAAAGGGATCAACTTCCCAAAGCGATGAGTCACCTACGTCAACAGTATCAATATGTGCATCCATTGCAATAACAGTTTTACCACTGCCTATTCTCCCAATAATATTGCCCATCTTATCTATGATCACTTCATCAAAGCCTACCTTGTCCATTTCGTATTTAATTCTTTCAATTACTTTTTTTTCATTACAGCTAGTGCTTGGTATACTCACCATATCCCTTAAGAAAGCCACCATGTCATCTTTATACTTCTCACTAAGCTCTGATATTTGATTCTTTAGCTCCATATATTTTCCCCCAAACATTTTTATTTACCACAATATAACAAAGCAAAACCCGTGCCAATTTTACTCATATCATATTTTTTAAATTATATTTTTCTAATTTTCTATAAAGTGTAGCCAAACTAATACCAAGAGCTTCACAGGCTTTTTTCTTATTATCTGTTCTGTTTCCATATAGTGCTAAGGCTTTAAGAATTGTTTGCTTTTCAATTCTTTCCAAGTTAAAATCATTTTTTACATTAATTTCTTCATTGCTTAACAGAAGCTTATCTGGAAGATGCTCTAGTCCTACAATTGAATCACCTTGAAGCATATTTACAATATATTCAATAGCATTTTGAAGTTCTCTAATGTTGCCAATCCAAGGATATTGAGCCAACCTTTCCATAGCCTCAGTGCTTATTTCTGGCCTTCTTTCATGGTATACACTGCAGTATCTATTCAAAAGATATTGTATTAGTACAGGGATATCTTCTTTCCTTTTTCTTAGGGGCGGCAGTTCTATAGGTATTACATTTAGTCTGTAATATAAATCCTCTCTAAACTTTCCACCTCTGACCATTGCTTCAAGGTTTTTGTTAGTAGCAGAAATTATCCTTATGTCAATTGATATAGGATTGTTACTTCCAATAGGAATTACTATCTTATCCTGGAGCACTCTCAAAAGTTTTACCTGAAGCTGCAAAGGCATATCTCCTATTTCGTCTAAAAATATAGTTCCCTTATTTGCCAGCTGAAATTTCCCAATCTTTCCGCTTTTATTAGCACCAGTAAAAGCTCCAGATGAATATCCGAAAAGCTCACTCTCTAAAAGAGCTTCTGGAATAGCTCCACAGTTTATAGCAATAAAAGGCCCTGTTCCCCTTGTACTTTCAAAATGTATAGCTCTGGATAAAAGCTCCTTTCCAGTTCCACTTTCACCCACCACTAACACATTTGCATTTCCTCTAGCTATCTTTTTCCCTTTTTCGATAACCCTCTTCATGACCTCACTATTTCCAATAATATTTGAAAAGTATACTACCCCTTTTCCTTGTTCTTTGTGGCATAAGGTTTTAGTATCTCTGCTATGTTCCTTAACTTTTACTGCTATTAGTTCTGAAATATGATCCAAGAAATCCGTATATTCTTTAAACTTATCTAAAATTACTTTTTTTTGATTCTCAGTAAAGCATATAAGTGATATAACTCCAATAACCTCCTCTTCTATTGATATGGGTGTAGTGCATTCAAATTTTTCTATACAGCTATTTTTCTTTGGACATTCCTTACAAAGCCTATTGAATCCTGGGTTTTCAACCACTAGCTTTTTACCAGTTTCTATAGTCCTCATTTGGATAAAGCTTTCTCTATCTTTTGCTGCAGCTTTAACTAGCTTATACCTTCCTGTTCCTGCAATTCTATTTAAATTCTTATCTACTATCTCAACATCTACTCTTAATACTTCAGCTATCAGTTCTGCCAGTTTTAGTACATATTCCTGTATGTCAATAAGACTGTAAAGCATATTCTTCTTCCTTTCTTATTACATTTATAAAAATCTATATTTATAGATATTAATCTATACCTAATATAATTCTCACTTTGCAAAAAATTTCTCATTATTAGAAAATGTAATTGTGCTTAACTTGAGGCAAAAGTTTTTGAATAATAAAAACTGCTGTGATTAAATACATCACAGCAGCTTTTATTATCTTAATTCTTTTATTTTTTTGTTGTAATACAAAACCTTTGAATATTCGTTTTCCCAAAAGTCTTCACTTTTCATAGAATCTAAGTACTCTTTTGTGTAGCCAAACTTTAACCAATCCTTTTCCTTTTGATTAAATAGCTTTTCCTTGTGATCTTTTCTTCTATAATCATATACATAATCATCCTGTTGATGTAAAAAGATATCTTTTGCCCATCTCTTTAATACAAAACCCTCTACCTCTAAATATCTTTCATTTAAATTTTCCATTACAGAATTATATCTGTCAAAACTATCTGTTGCAATCGTTACAACATTATCATCAGGACCTAATTTAAGATATTTAGCCATCTTTATTGCCCCAAGAATATTGCATATTCCTGATGGTCCAAAAAGTTCTTTCATGTATTCTGCAGTAGAACGTTCTATTCCAAGCTCAACTAAAGCTTCTGTTCCATCATGTATAACCTTAAGCCCCTGAACAGTTTCTTCATCTTTTATGAGCACAACAAAATCAGTATTAAGCACATTGTGAATCAAAGTGCACATTTTATCACCAATTCCCTCTATTCTGTGCTGTCCTCTACCACCATTTGCTAGAGTTGAACATTCATAAGGCTCCAGCGCCGCTATTTTGCATTCAGGAAATACCTTTTTAAGTTCATCTCCTGCTGCCAAAGTTCCAGCTGAACCTGGGGCTGAGCAATAACAGGCAACTCTTCCATTGCCTATACCTTTTACAGCCTCCACTGCTGAGTTACCTGTTACATATCTGTGAAAACGATAATTAGGGAAAAGTTCAAACTGTGCAAGTGCTCTATTCTTTGGATTTTCCTTTAACTTATAGGTTCTCTCTAGAGTGAGAATTACATCAGATTCAGAGCCAGGGGTTAAATCTAGTTTTGCTCCATATTTTTGTATTCTCTCATATCTTTCTTTACTCATATTATCTGGCATAATTACCACTGCTTCGTATCCCATTAAATTGCAAATATAAGATACGCCTATACCAAAATTACCAGTAGATGGACCTAATATAGTATGCTCACCTGGGTTAATATCACCATCAACACAGCCTTCAATTAATGTAGAATACGCTGGTCCTACCTTATGTGAACCTGATGGAAATCCCTTTCCAAGCATAACCACAATATTTGCATCCACACCTGTAAGTTCCTTAGGCAAAACTATTTTTCTTACATTGTTGTTATCATCTTTCCAAGTAATATTGAATAAATTTATTGGATCTAGCTCACTATCCTTAAGAGCCTTTAAGGCTTCCTTTCTTATTTCTGAATCTATTTTTTCTGGATTCAGCATTTCATCATAATTAGGACCAAATGGAATTTTTCTCATAATACCCCTCCATATTTTAATTTATTTTTCATTACTTTTAATATACTTACTTAGCTGCTCCAAGTCAGGTTTCATTTTATCAGGCTTAATTACAGCCTTCATTGCAGATTTTATATCCTTTAACCCATTTCCTGAAACTATTAGTGCTATACTCTCATTGCTGCAAATCTCCCCATTTTTAATAAGCTTCACAAGACCTGCAAATGCTGTAACTCCAGCAGGTTCTCCAAATACTCCGGTGAATCTAGCAAGGCACGTCATTGCATTAAGTATTTCCTCATCTGATACATCTATAGCAATACCCTTACTTTGAGTCAAACAATTTAATGCTTTATATCCATTTCTTGGTATTCCAACTGATATGCTATCTGCTATGGTATTAGGAGTTACATAATCGAAGCATTTTTTGCCACTTCTAAATGCTCTATTAACAGGGTTAGCTCCTTCAGCTTGTACAGAAACCATTTTAGGCACTTTCTTAATTAATCCTAGTGCATAAAATTCTTCAAACCCTTTCCATACTGCAGATATGGAACAGCCATCACCTACAGCCATTATTACTTTATCTGGCACATCAAAATTTAATTGCTCACATATTTCAAAAGCTGCAGTCTTTTTTCCCTCCACTAGATATGGATTTATTGCACAACTTCTGTTGTACCATCCAAATTTATCTACTGCTTTTGTACAAAAATCAAAAGCAGTATCATAATCTCCATCTACCAAAATCACATTACTTCCATATATTAAAAGTTGAGTTATTTTAGCCTCTGGAGCGTTAGCAGGAACGAAAATATAATTTTCTATTCCCATACAAGCTGCAAAGCCTGAAAGTGATGAAGCTGCATTTCCAGTAGAAGCAGCACAGATTATTTTTTTATTAAGTTCAATAGCCTTTGCAACTCCTATAGCTGACGCTCTGTCTTTAAAGGACGCTGTTGGATTTCTTCCATCATCCTTTATGTATATATTTCGTACACCTAAAAGCTTTTCTAATCTTTCTGCCTTGTATAATGGTGTCCACCCAACCTGTAAAGGTGAAATTCCTCTTTCACCTTCCAGAGGTAATATTGGCATATACCTCCATATATCTCTTCTATTATTATTTATAAGGTAATTTTTGGTCAGAGTTCTTTCAATAAAGGCATTATCATAAACAACATCTAAAGTTCCTATCGGTCCGCATTCATCACAGTGATACATAACATCTTCATCGAAGGTCTTTCCGCATTTTGAGCACCTTAAGTGCTTAATTTTCTTCACATTATCACCTCCCAACAATTAACAAAGCAAGTTTCATGCCACATTCCGCTTTTATCCATACTTGTTAATTTGATATTTAACTAGTTATAAAAAAAAGAATGCACAAGGCATTCTATATATGAAGGTGTATTCCATTACTTTTTAACCACTCTGCTTGCTCTTTGTATTCAGGCATATAAAAAGAAAGCTGCTTCCAAAAATCTTTTGAATGATCAAAGTGTATTAAATGGCACAATTCATGAATTACCACGTAGTCAATTACCTTTTCAGGTGCCATAATTATTCTCCAATTGAAATTTAAGTTTTTTCTTATAGAACAGCTTCCCCATCTTGTCTTCTGTTCTTTAATTCTAAATTGATTATATGAAACAGCCATTTTTTTGCTATAGAAAAGAAGTTTTTCATCAATTATTTTTTTAGCTTCGCTTTTAAACCACCCTTTTATCAAATTTTCTATTATCTCTCTTCTTTCCTCTTCTTTTAAACTTTCTGCAACTAATATTTGGAACTTGTTATTATAGAATTTTAATTTGCATTTTGATTCATTAGATTCAATTATTGCTAATTCATAACTTTTACCCCTATATAAAAGAGTTCCTTCATCAATCCATCTTTTCTTTATAACATTTACATTTAATTCTATTAACCTACTATAGTGTTCAAGTATCCACCTTGATTTTTTATGAACAAACTCATCTATAACAGCTTTATTTGTACCTTTTCTCGCGCTCACTTTAATTCCAATAGCACTTACATATATTCTCATATATTTTATCTTATTTTTATAATTTATTTCGTAGGGTATAACGCATTCTCCAATTTTTATTGTGTTTTTCATAAGCTAACCTTTCCTATATTCTGCAAATTCAAATTTCTCTCCTCATAATTATATATTTATAGTATAAATTTTGAAAGAAAAACTCTATGTACTTTTCGCTAATTCTATAAATCACTAGTACAGCCTTGACATAAAAAACACATTATTATATCATAATACTAGCGTACAATTCATTCCTTTCATCTATTGATGAGAGGATTTTATTTTATATAACATTTTAAAAAGTTAAATTAATTAATATAAATATGGGAGTGAAATATATGAAAACAAACAAGGTGCGTACAAGATTTGCCCCTAGTCCTACAGGCTACATGCATGTAGGAAACCTAAGGACTGCATTATATGCATATTTAATTGCTAAGCATGAAGATGGTACCTTTATTTTGAGAATTGAGGACACAGATCAAGAAAGATATGTTGAAGGTGCCATAGATGTTATTTATAACACCATGAAGCTTACTGGGCTTAACCATGATGAAGGACCCGATATTGGTGGCGATTATGGACCTTATGTACAAAGCGAAAGAAAAGGCATGTATTTAGAATATGCAAAACAGCTAGTAGGAAAAGGTGAAGCCTACTACTGCTTCTGTACAAAAGAGAGATTAGACTCTATAAAATCTAGCTCTGAAGATTCAAAAGGAATCTCAAAATATGATAAGCACTGTCTTCACTTGTCTAAAGAAGAAATAGAGGATAACTTAGCTAAAGGTATTCCATATGTTATAAGGCAGAACAATCCTACTGCTGGAACCACTACCTTTGACGATGTAATATATGGAACAATTTCAGTAGATAATTCAGATTTAGAGGATATGATACTAATAAAATCTGACGGATATCCAACTTATAACTTTGCTAATGTAGTTGATGACCATCTTATGGGAATAACTCATGTAGTAAGAGGAAGTGAGTATCTTTCTTCTTCACCAAAATATAATCGTCTATATGAAGCCTTTGGATGGGAAATTCCAGTATATGTACACTGTCCCCCAATAATGAAGGATGCTCAACACAAGCTTAGCAAAAGGAATGGAGATGCATCTTTTGAAGACCTGATGGAAAAAGGCTACCTAAAGGATGCAGTTATTAACTATATTGCTCTGCTAGGCTGGAATCCTGGAGATAATCAAGAAATTTTTACACTGCAAGAACTAGTTGAAAAATTCGATTATAAAAATATAAATAAGTCTCCTGCAATTTTTGACCCTGTTAAATTAAAATGGATGAATGGAGAATATATAAAGAAACTTTCACTAGAGGAATTTAATGCTATAGCAAAGCCTTACTATGAAGCAGTTATTAAAAATCCTAATATAAATTTATTAAAAATAAGCGAACTTTTGCATACAAGAACTGAAATATTGAGTGACATATCTGAAAAAGTTGACTTTTTTGATGAGCTTCCTAAATATTCAAACGAACTTTATGTACATAAAAAAATGAAGACAACTATAGAAAATTCTCTAGAAAATTTAGAAAAAGTACTTCCAGTACTAGAAGCAATTGAAAATTGGGAATTGAAAACAATTGAAGATACTGTACTAAACTTAGTTGTTACTTTAGGTATTAAAAATGGTCAGCTTTTATGGCCTATGAGAACAGCTCTTTCTGGAAAAGCTATGACCCCAGGTGGAGCATTTGAACTGGCTGATATATTAGGTAAAGAAGAATCAGTAAAAAGAATAAAATTCGGAATTGAACAACTTAAAAATAATAATTAGTTAATACCAAAAAACACCACTGCAAAATAACAGTGGTGTTTCATTGTTTATTATCTTATAACTTCGCCAAAATTATCTTCTTGCTTTGCCAGTTATTCTATCAATACCTATTTTAACTACAGAAGTGGCACCTGCCGCCCTCTCAATATATTCTAACCCTTCCTTTTTAAAATCAGGTGAATATTTTTCAATTAAAGCTGTTAATATTTCTATTTTCTCTTCTTTTTCTATTATAGTAGCTCTACCAAAAACTATAGCACTTTCATATTCTGTACTGAACTTATCAGGAAGTACCTTTGTTTTTCCAACAACACAAAAGCTCACCTTTTCATTATATTTTATGTTATCTAGTTTACTTCCTTCTACTGCACAGTGAAAGTATATAGCATCGTTATAATAGACATAACTTAATGGTGTAGCATAGGTATATCCATTTTCACCTATAGTTGCTAATATACCATATTCACCATTATTCAATATTTCTATACTCTCTTCCTCAGTTATTTCTCTTTGCTTTTTTCTCATTTCTCTAAACATAAAATTACCTCCAAATGTATATTTTACTAAAATAACATTTCAATTATCTATTCTATTATATTGAACTAAATAAAAACGGTCAATTCATACATTAATTTTACATTTCTTATTAATATAATTATATAATGTCTTGACATTACTATTTTTTTATTTTATTATTTTATTTAATAATATTATATTAATAAACTAAGACGAGGAATAGTAAGGATGTAGCTTTTTTCAGAGAAGAAATCAGTGGTGTGAGATTTCTAAAAGCGTATTTTGAACCCGCCTCAGAGTTCTGCAGTGAAACAAATTGCAGCGGCTAAAACCGTTATTTTACTTAAGAGGATACATTTGTATCAATTAGGGTGGCACCGCCGACTTAGCCTCGGTCCCTTTCGGGACTGGGGCTTTTTATATTTTCTTGAAACATATTTTGAAAGGAGAAAGTTCATGGGAAACGATAAAAAATTTGTTGAGGCAATTACATCTATGGATGAAGATTTTGCGCAATGGTATACTGATGTTGTTAAAAAGGCTGAACTTGTTGATTATGCTACTGTAAGAGGATGTATGGTTATTCGTCCTTATGGTTATGCCATTTGGGAAAATATTCAAAAAAACTTAGACCAGATGTTTAAGGAAACAGGGCACGAAAATGTATATATGCCTATGTTTATTCCAGAAAGTTTACTTGAAAAAGAAAAGGATCATGTAGAAGGATTTGCACCTGAGGTTGCTTGGGTTACACACGGAGGAAATCAAGAATTAACTGAAAGGTTATGTGTTCGTCCTACTTCTGAAACCTTATTCTGCGATCATTATTCAAAGATTATTCAATCTTATAAGGATTTGCCAAAACTATACAATCAATGGTGTTCTGTGGTTAGATGGGAAAAAACTACTCGCCCATTTTTAAGAACTCTTGAATTTTTATGGCAGGAAGGGCATACTGCCCATGCTACTGCTGAAGAGGCCCAAGAGGAAACAACTAGAATGTTAAATATATATGCCACTCTATGTGAAGAAATCCTTGCTATTCCAGTTGTTAAAGGAAGAAAGACGGAAAAAGAAAAATTTGCTGGAGCAGAAGCTACTTACACAATTGAGAGCTTAATGCATGATGGAAAAGCACTGCAATGCGGTACTTCACATAATTTTGGTGATGGTTTTGCCAAAGCCTTTAACATTCAATACACTGATAAAAATGGTAAACTCCAATATGTTCACCAAACCTCTTGGGGAATGACAACAAGGCTAATTGGAGCAATGATAATGGTACATGGAGATAACAGTGGTCTTGTTCTTCCTCCAAAAATCGCTCCAATTCAATTGGTAATAATACCAGTAGCTCAGCATAAGCCAGGAGTACTAGAAAAAGCTGGTGAACTTAAAGAAGAGCTAACTAAGATCGCAAGGGTTAAAATTGACGATAGTGACAAAATGCCTGGTTGGAAGTTTAGCGAATACGAAATGAAAGGTGTTCCTCTCCGCCTTGAAATCGGTCCTAAGGATATTGAGAAAAATCAAGCAGTACTTGTAAGAAGAGATAATAGAGAAAAAATCTTTGTTTCCTTAGATGAGCTAGAAGTGAAGGTCGCTGAAGTTTTAGAAGATATTCAAAATTCTTTGCTAGAAAAGGCTAGAACAGCTCAAAATGAAAAAACAAGTATAGCTGTTTCGTTAGATGAATTCAAGAGACTTTTAGATGAAAAGACAGGCTTTGTAAAAGCTATGTGGTGTGGAGATCGTGCATGCGAAGATGCAATTAAAGAACAAACTGGAGCAACATCACGTTGTATGCCATTTGAACAAGAAAAAGTAGATAGTAAATGCATCTGCTGCGGAAAACCTGCTGAGAAGCTAGTTTATTGGGGAAGAGCCTATTAATTTTATAATAAAAGCATTGATTTTTTCAATGCTTTTATTGTTTTGGTATAATAACATATTGTCAATATAATAACACTTTATTGACAATATGTTATTATAAGGTATATAATTTGAACAAGGTTCACGAAAGGATGATATAGTGCCTAAGTTAATAGAAAATGTAAAAGAAAAACTTATTATTGAAGGAAGAAAAACTCTTATTGAAAAAAACTATAAAGAACTTAATATTAGGGATATTGCAAAGCAATGTAGTATTGCAATAGGTACTTTTTATAATTACTTTCCTAATAAAGAAGAATTTGTATCCGAAATTTTTATGGATGATTGGAAAAACACATTAAGCTTAGTTGATACTCTAATTCCTTCAGATAAAAGTCTAAGGGACAAATTAAATGAAATATACATTTCACTCCAAAGTTTTTTAGATAAATATATATCAATTTTCTATGAAATTGCAAAAACTAAAGGCTACGGAGACGAATCTTCCTTTGGAATGCTGGAATTTTTTCAAAAGATGCGCATGCTTTTTGAACATGAAAAGAATAAAGGAGATTTAAGTTCTGAACTAAACTTAGATGAACTAACCCACTTTGTTGTTTCAAATTTAATGTATCTAATAAAAAATAAATATACCTCTTTCGAGAAGTTATACTCTCAAATGGGTCTGCCAAATAATTTAATGGGTTGAAAATAATTTGTATCAAGAGAATACTTTGAAATTTATTTATTTTTTTACTTCTTTTCAATTAAATTCTTGAAACTTATACTATAGTTGCATTACAATATAATTATAAATTAAAATATAAAAGATATCCATATTGGATATCTTTTATAATAACTTTACATATTATACTAAATTTATTTTATTGTAGATCCCCTATTATACAATATTTTCGCTTACATGACCTCTTGATTCTGGATCTATTTATGCAATATTAATTATTACGTGCCTTGGCTCTGGATCTATTAGCTCTGCTACTTGATTAACTACATGTCTTGGCTCCGGATCTATTAGCTCTGCTACTTGTTTAACTACATGTCTTGGCTCCGGATCTATTAGCTCTGCTACTTGTTTAACTATATGCCTTGGTTCTGGATCTATTAGATCTGCTACTTGTTTAACTACATGCCTTGGTTCTGGATCTATTAGATCTGCTACTTGTTTAACTACATGCCTTGGTTCTGGATCTATTAGATCTGCTACTTGTTTAACTACATGCCTTGGTTCTGGATCTATTAGATTTGCTACTTGTTTAACTACATGCCTTGGTTCTGGATCTATTAGATCTGCCACTTGTTTAGCTATATGTCTTGGTTCTGGATCTATTAAATCTGCAACTTTAAGAGAACCACTTTGGCGTACAAACCCAAAACCAAAAGACAACAATAACAACATTAGCGCTAGTAATTTAGTTAGTTTTTTTGACATTTTCTTCGCCTCCATAATATTTATTACACAGCATATTATCGCTAAGAATATTTTACCACTTTTACACCATTTAGTAAATATTGTATTTTACAATATTTTGTTATTTACTTATTTCTTAATTTATTTTTTATATATGTCTAATTTAATTTTATAAACAATTATTATATTATAATTAATTAGTAACAAGGAGTATGCTATGGAAAGCTTTGAAATTTTATCCCCAGGTGAAAAAATAAAAAGAATAAGAAAAAGCCTTAATTTAAAACAATTTCAGATTGTTGGAGAAGATGTAACCAGAAATTTAATAAGTGCTATAGAAAATGATAAAGCGAATTTAACACCAAAGGTTGCTAAGATTGTAGCAAGCAACATAAATCAGTTTTGTAAAGAGAATAATATACCTTTTCAAGTTTCAGAGGAATATTTACTAGAAGATACTGTGGATCAAGCAAACATAATAGCTGATAAATACATAGAGTTTATTAAACTAAATGAGAAGAATCCTAACTTTGATCTTTCTAATACTGTTAAAAATATAGAGGACTTCTTTCTAAAATATAATCTTCCAGAAAAAAAAGTTATAATATATGAGCTTTTTGGTAACATTCTAATTTCTATCTTTGACTATTATAAAGGGTACACTTATTATATAAAAGCTTTAGAAAACTGTTCTAAAATATCTGATATCTGTAAAGAAATTGAGATACTCTCAAATTTATCATATACCTGTATGAAACTAAATAGATACAACGAAGCTATAGATTATAATCAAATGGCTTTGCTTCATACTAACAATTTATCTACGAATTTATTATTTAATTTCAAATTCAATAACGCACTAGCTTATAAAAAACTTGGAAAGCTAGAATCTGCTTTAACTGAGCTTACAAATCTTGAGAATATTTTCAAAAACATAGGTGAAGATGATAAGTTTCAACTATTAACATTAAAGGCTAATTGTTATAAAGAATTAAAACAGTATAAGTCTGCAATTGATTTGCATACTTTTCTACTATCAGCAACTAATAATAACATTGAGCGCAGTTTAATTATAATATGCAATTTATTAGAAATATACTTATTACTTAAAGATAGAAAAAGCACAAAAAAGCTTTTAGACAAATGCTCTACTTACTTATCTTTATATAAGCAAACTGAAGATAGTGAATATACATGTCAGATATACAGAGAAATAGCAAATTCATATCTGCTAATTGAAGATATTGAACTTGCTAGATTGTACTTCGACGAAGCAGTTAAATTCGGTAAGAAGAGAAAGAATGAAAGAGTTCTATCAGATGTTTTAAGTAGTTTATTTGATATTTACAATGCAGACTCAAATACTAATGATATGGATAACCTAAAAAACGAAGTTCTAGAATTAATTTCTCTAAAAATTATCGGATTTGATGAACTTATTATTTTTAAGCTAATTGATTACTATAATAATATAAATGATACGGAAAGCCTAAGGAGCATAACAAATTTTATTATTGATGAAAAGAGTAATTTTTAAAAGCGTTGGTTTATACCAACGCTTTTTTTAGCATATTATTATATACTTCCGTATTATCAATATCTACAAAAATCTTGTCACTTTCTATTTCTAATCTTTCAACATCATCTTGATGATTATTAATTATTTCCCTAGCACCTTTATCTCCAGTATTATTTATTAACTCATGAAAGTATTTTCTACCAATAATTACAGGATTCCCTTTCATACCTCTATACATTGGTACAACTATATTTTTGCTGCTGTTAGTAAACGCTGTATACAATTTATCAATTATTTTAGTTTCTATAAATGGCATATCTCCAAGAAGAATCATAACTCCATCTCCATTAAAACCTTCCAACCCGCACTTTACTGAAGTACTCATTCCTTTTTCATAATTACAATTAAATACCTTAGTAATATCCGTTATTAAGTCATATTTTCCGTATACAACTATGAGCTCATCTAATTTTGACTTCTTTGCATTTTGTATTACTATATCTATCATTGGAATGTCATGTATTTTTAATTGAAGTTTATTTTCTCCCATTCTTGAGGACTTACCTGCCGCAAGAATTATTCCTCTTATATACATTTCACCTACTCCTTCGCAAATAAATCTATAAAACTAAATTTATCAAAATCAAATAGGCCCCTTGATGTTATCTTTAATTTAGGTATTACAGAAAGAGCCATAAAACCAAGAGTTAAAAATGGATCAAAATCCTTGCTTACTCCAAACTTTCTAGCTATATCGCTTAAATTTTTAACTTTCATATTTACTTCATATGGATTTTCAGAAGTAATTAAACCAGCTATTGGAAGACTTAGCGAGTCTAGTATTTTTCTCTGTGAGACTAACACAATTCCTCCACCAATTGCAATAAGAGTATTTACTGCTATTTCCATATCCTTATCATTATCACCAACTACTACAATATTATGTGAATCGTGAGATATTGTCTGTGCTAAAGAGCAATTTTTAAGACCTAGGCCTTCTAAAAAACCAATAGAGTATTTTCCAGTATTCTTGTGTCTTTCAAAAACACCTATCTTTAAAATATCCTCTCCATCTACTTTAGAGATATATCCACCATCAATATATATTTTTCTCTTTTCCACTAAAGTTTCTACAGAACGAGAAATTAGCTTAATCACGTTAACTTTTTCTCCCCTAGCTTCTATTCTAAAAAGGTCACTACTTATATACTGAGTATTCATTGTGGATTTCATATTTATATTGGTAAAATGCATTGGTTTATCATTTCTCTTACCATCTTTAAATACGTACTGTATTTCAAGATTTTTTAAATCTTGAAATACAACTATATCTGCTTTAAACCCTGGAGCAATAGCTCCTCTATCATTCAAGCCATAGCATTGTGCTGCATTAAACGCAGCTATAATATAGGCCTTTATTGGATCTAACCCTTCCTCAATTGCAAGTCTAATGCAATTATCTATAGAACCTTCTAATAATAAATCCTCAATATGCCTATCATCTGTACAAAATAAAAATCTATGATAGTTTTCATTTTTTACTGCTGGCAGTAGATCCTTTAGGTTTTTTGTAGCCGAGCCTTGTCTAAGCATTACAAACATGCCTCTTTCAACTTTTCTCAATGCCTCTTCAAAGCTAGAGCACTCATGATCAGTTTTTATTCTACAATTTAAATAAGCATTAAGTGCTTCCCCACTAATTTTAGGACAATGGCCATCAATATTCTTGTCCCTGCACAACTCTAATTTATCGACCATCTGAGTTTTAGCATTTGTTACTGCTTGAACATCCATAACTTCCCCTAAGCCAAGTACTCTATCATTTTGAATAAACCTGCTCAGCTGATAACTATTAAGAACAGCTCCAGAATCCTCAAACTCGGTTGCAGGAACACATGATGGAAGCATAAAAAATATATCCATTACACTTTTTTTGCTGTTCTCTAGCATAAAATCAATACCCTTATCACCCATAACATTAGCAATTTCATGTGGGTCAGCAACTACTGTTGTAACCCCGTGTTTTAAGGCTATCTGAGAAAATACTTCAGGAGTTACCATTGAGGACTCAATATGAACATGAGAGTCTATAAAGCCTGGTGCTGCAAACATTCCCTCACAATCTATTTCCTCTATTCCATCATAGCTTCCAATACCAGCAATCATATCATCACAAATTGCGATATCATTTTTTTCAATTATTTGGCTAAAAACATTAATAATCAATACATTTTTTAAAACTAAATGCGCCTTTTCTCTTCCCATGGCTATGTCTACAATTTTTTTAATTTCAGCCATTGTTTTTCTCCTTATTTTTTATTGCTAGCAGCACTTTATCACAGGTTGCAGGTAAATCTAAAATTCTTACACCTACTGCATCATATATAGCATTCAAAATTGCTGGTGCAGTTGAAATCATTGATGGCTCCCCTAGTCCCTTAGCTCCATAGGGCCCTGTTACCTCATCCTCTTCAATAAAATAAGTTTTTATTTTAGGAACATCTATACTGGTAGGAATTATATAATCAGCAAAGTTTGGATTTTTTATGCACCCCTCTTTGAATTCCACTTTTTCCATTAGTGCATACCCTAGTCCCATTGCGCATCCGCCCTCTATTTGTCCCTGAGCCATAATTGGATTTATTATCTTACCTGAATCATGGCAAGCTGTGATCTCTAAAGCATCCACTTTTCCTGTTTCATCATCAACTTCTACAACAGCTCGGTTTACTGAAAATGTATATGGCCAATAAGGATTTCCCTGTCCCGTTTCTAAATTAACAGAAGAAGTTTTTGCCTTAAAGTATCCTGCAGTTTTAACTTCCATTCCAACTTCATTTAGTCTCTTATATAGCCATCTTAAAATAGTGCTGTAGTTTTTTTCTTTTTTAATTTTATCTTCTTTTATGTACGGGTCAATAAATTGTCTCTTGAAATTTTTACATCCATCCATAACAGCATTCCCAGTATTATAAGTTTGTCTGCTAGCAGCTGCTGTTCCCGAATCTTCCATCTTAGTACTGTCACTGTTTTGTACTGCTATTAAATCTATAGGAATTTCAAGAGTTTCTGCAGCAATTTGCTTCATAACATTTTTAGCACCTTGCCCTACGTCCGTTGCTTCTACTGATACCATGATAAGCCCATCTTCTAATAACTCTATTGTTGCCCTAGATTCATCAGGAAATCCATTTCCATAACCTGTACCATAAATCATACAAGCATACCCAATACCCTTCTTTTTCATTGCTTACCCCCCCTACTATAATTCTACAGCTTCTCCTTTAGCCACTTCTTCAATACATTTTTTTATTCCCACACTGCTTTCGAGGCACTGACCAGTAGGTAAAATACTTCCAACTTTTACTGCATTCATATATCTAAATTTAAGAGGATGTATATTGGAAAGGCCCGCTAAAATATCCATTTGACTTTCATACGCTATTGCAGCTTGTGCAGCGCCAAATCCTCTCATTGCACCAGCAAAAGAATTATTTGTATAAACTGCAAAAGACTCTATATCTACATTTTCTACTTCATAGGGTCCAACTGCATGAACTGCTGCCTTTCTAAGCACATTCATTCCCCAAGAGCAGTAGGCACCTGTATCTCCATATATTCTTGCCTTTACAGCACAAAGCATTCCATCTTCTCTTACGCCTGTCTTATAATACATTTTAAAACTATGCCTCTTACAATGGGTTGCAGTAGATTCTTCTCTTGAATACACAATTTTTACTGGCCTCTTTGTATAATAGCAGGCTAATGCTGCGTGTGCTTGAAGAGTTATATCTTCCCTTGCTCCAAAAGCTCCTCCAATAGCAGTATTGATAATTCTAACTTTATCCTGAGAAACTCCCAAGCACCTAGCCACTTCTTCTCTATCATAGTGAGGGTACTGAGTTGCCACATATATTTCTATTATGCCATCTTTATTAATATTACTTACAGCAGCTTCTGGTTGAAGAAAAGCGTGGTCTATAGCTGGAGTGCAGTACCAATTTTCCGCCACATATTTGGCTTCCTTAAATCCCTTATCTATATCCCCTTTTTTAATTTTCAAATCATAAAGAATATTTGAATTTTCACCTATTATTGGAGCATCCTTAAGGAGTGCTTCATCAATATTAAAAATACCTCTATATTCCTGGTATTTTACATCTATTAGTGATAAAGCCTTCTTTAGAATACTTTTATTTTCCGCAACAACTAATACAATTGGATCTCCAACTCTCTTTACAATATCTTGAACTAAGAATGGCTGATCTTTTAAAACTACTCCATGTTTTTTTTCGCCAGGTATCATACTATAGTCAATAACATGTACTATGCCGTGTAAATTTTTAATTTTTGAGTAATCAATACTTAGTACTTTTCCAAAGGATATTTTACTTCTTAGAACACCTGCATAGAGCATGTTAGGGAATTCTATATCATCAGGATATATAGCCTTTCCTCTCACCTTATTGTAAGCATCTTCCTTTTTTATGCTCTTTCCAACAAACTCCAGCATACTACTTCCTCTCCTTCATGTATTCTTGAGCTAGCATGATTCCCTGTACTATTTTCTCATAACCAGTACACCTGCATAAGTTTCCTGATATTCCTGCTCTAACATCAATTTCTTCTAACCTTGAATACTTATCTAAAAGACTTTTAGCACTTAAAATCATACCTGGAATGCAATAGCCGCATTGCACTGCTCCCACTTCAATAAAAGCTCTTTGTATTGGTTCTAATTGATCCTTTCCAACACCTTCTATGGTGGTAATTTGGCTACCATGAGCACTTGCAGCTAAAACAAGACAGGAATTAACGGTTATTCCATCCATTATTACTGTACAAGCTCCACATTCACCTTCTCCACACCCCTCTTTAGTACCCTTAAACTTTAAAACATCTCTAATAAAATCTATAAGTCTTAAATCAGATTCTATCTCTCTTTCAAAAACAATTCCATTTACCTTAATAGATACTTTATTCATTATATAAGCCACCTCCAAGTTCAGTTCTTTCTAATGCATTTATCACAGCTTGCTTATATACTCCTTTAACAGCTTCTTTTTTAAATGGCATAGTAGCTCTACTTTTAATGCTTTCAAAGACTATATTTTCAAGCATAATTAGAACTTCTGAACTAAAGATGTAGGATATAGGCCTTCCCTTAAGAAATACTTCAACTTCACTTACTCTAAAAGGGAATCTTCCTACTGCACCAAGTGCTAATGTAATATTTTTTATTATATTGTTTTGAACTTCTATACTTACGGCTGCGCATAACCTTGATATAGCCAGTGCATTTCTCTTACCTAATTTATAAAAGCCTGTCACTGCGGACTTTTTATTAATGATTATTTCTGTTAATATTTCGTTTTCCTTTACTTTATTCTTTTCATATTCATTAAAATAATCCTTACATCTAACTAATCTCTTTCCTTTATCACTCTCTATGTGAAAAGCTGCATCCATAGCCAATAAGCAAGGTACTACATCAGCTGATGCAGCTGCATTTGCTACATTTCCTCCAAGTGTAGCTCTATTCCTTATTTGTGGGGACCCCATCATATTCGCACAATCAGCTAGTGCAGAGAATTTTTCATTTATTATACTTGAATTTTTAACATCTGTAAAAGATGTCATACACCCTATAATTATGTGATGCTCAAAGTTTTTAATGCCCTTAATACTATGAATTTTGCTTAAATCAATTAAATATTCAGCCTTGACTTCTCCTCTGTTCAGCCCTAATAGCAAATCCGTTCCTCCAGCTAAAAGCTTGATATTTTTCTTTTGACTTAACAACATCTTAGCTTCTTCAACTGTGTTAGGTAGCAAAACTTCATTTATAGACATATGAACCTCCCTTATATATTAATACTTATTTTAGCCCTGTTCCACACTTTCTCAATACTTCTATTGCACATTTTAATTATGTTTTCTTCATCAAAATTAAGCAGCTTTCTATCCTCCATTACAACTTTTCCATTAATAATAGTTGTTATAACATTCTCAGTCTTACCTGAAAATACTATTTGACTTTCCTCATTTTCATTGAAACTAGGTGCATTATGCACCTTATTAAGATCAAGTATAATAATATCTGCTTTTTTTCCTTCTTCTATAGAACCTATTTCCTTTTCCTTACCCATGACCTTAGCCCCTCCCATAGTTGCTAGATATAAAACTTGCTTACAATCCATAGCTTTAGGACCAATAGTGACTTTTTGAATTAATGAGCTTAATTTCATTTCCATAAATGCATCAAGATTGTTACTACAAGGAGCTCCATCTGAAGCTATTCCAACATTTACTCCACGTTCTAATAGCTCAGGAATTTTAGCAATTCCTGACGACAGCTTCAAGTTTGAGGATGGACAATGTACTACCTTTGCATTACTTTTACTTATAAGCTCTACCTCTTCATCATTAAGCCATATGCAATGAGCTAATATAAGATTCTCATTTAAAAGTCCTACTTTTTTTAAATAGTTAATGTTTCTCATATTCCTATCCTGCTGAACAAAAGCAATTTCTCCACGATTTTCAGATGCATGGGTATGCACTTTTACACCATACTCCTTTGAAAGCTTTGATACCTCTAACAAAAGCTCTTCTGAGCATGAAACTACAAATCTAGGAGTAAAAGCATATTCAATTCTTCCATCATCAGCCTTATGCCATTTTTTAAGCAGCTTTACACTTTCGGCTATGGAATCCTCTTTTCTTTCCATTAAACTTGCTGGAACCTCCGTTCCATAATCCATCATAACTTTTCCTGTAATTGCTCTAAGTCCACTGTCATAAATAGCTTTTATAGCATTGTCTGTATAATGAACAGTTTCCATATCTACAATAGAAGTGGTTCCACCTTTTATTAGTTCACTGATTCCAAGCATAGCAGAATAATATATGCTTTCTTCATCATGCGCTCCTTCTAGCGGCCATATTCTATACTTTAGCCAATCTAAAAGTTCCATGTCATCAGCTGTACCTCTAAAAAGAGTCTGGCATAGGTGTATATGAGGCTGAACAAATCCAGGCATAGCTATTTTTCCATCTGCATCTATTACCTTATCAAAAGCACCTTCTATTTCTGACTTGCTGATTTTTTCAATCCTAGTATCTGTAATTGCAATATATCCTTTGAACTTAGAAAACTTTTCATCCATAGTTAATATCAAGGCATTTTTTATTAATATTTTCATTCTTATTCTCCTTAATATATTTTATTGCACTACATATTCAAATTATATCTAGTAATCTTAAAATAAGATTTTTACTTACTTCAAGCCTGTAATTCGCACTTGACCTTATGTCGCTTATAGGAGAAATGCTTTCTTCAATTATTTTTTGAACTTTTGTTAAATTATTTTTATTTAATTCTTTTCCTATTAGAAATTGTTCAGCCTTTTGTATTCTAATAACCTTTGGAGCCACTGCTCCATATGCAATCCTTATATCTTCTATGATATTTTTACTAAGCTTAATTAAAACTCCAATGGAACTTATTGATATAACCATTGCATTTCTTAAACCAACTTTTTCAAAATAACAGTTAAAGGAGCTATATTTTTTATCAAGAACTATATATTCAATAAATTCATTTGCCTTTAACTCAGTCCTTCCTACTCCACTTATAAAATCAATAATTTTAACTATTCTTTCTCCATTTAAACTTTTTAAAATTAGCTCAGCATCCAACAGTATCAATGCCAATATACCGTCTGAACTTGGGGATGCATTTTGTATATTGCCACCTAATGTAGCTCTATTTCTTATCTGACTTGATCCTATAGTTTTTAAGGCCTTTACTAAAACTTTAAAATTATCATCCACCAATTTGTCTTCAATTATTGTACTTAAGCTTACATTACTTCCTATATAAACTTTGTTCTCTTTTTCAAAAACTTGCTTAATTTCCTGAACTTCATTTATATCTAATATAGGTTTGGGTTGAAGCTTCCCATTTCTTAATGCCACCATCACATCTGTGCATCCAGCAACTATTCTTCTCTTGTCATTATCTAAGTTTTCCAGTAGTTCACCAAAATTTTTTGCTACTATAATCTGCTCCATACCATCACCTCTCCTCTTTCATACGTTTAGCCGCTAATTGTACAGCTTCAATTATTTTTACATATCCAGTGCACCTACAAAAGTTTCCCTCTAGATTCTTCTTTATTTCCTCAACTGTGGGACTCAAATTTCTATTTAAAAGTACTCTTGTAGACATAACCATTCCTGGAATACAATATCCACATTGTACAGCCCCCGCATCTACAAAAGCATTTTCTATTATTTCAAGCTCTTCCATTTGGTTTTTACCTTCTATTGTATACAATTCCTTATTGTCAGCTTGATAGGCATATAAAAGGCATGATGCTACATTCTTATTGTCCATAATTATAGTGCAGGCCCCACATTCGCCTTCTCCACACCCTTCTTTAGTACCAGTTAGCCCTAAATCCTCTCTAATAACATCAAGTAATCTGTCATCATAGGAGACATCTACTTCTCGAGCTTCACCGTTTATTTTAAACTTAATTAGCATCCTCTTCACCCCTTTGTTCATCTATAAATTTAAACTATGAGATATGTCCTCTAATATTAAGCTATCTACACTTTCAATTATTTGTCTATACCCCGTACATCTGCATAAGTTCCCATCTATAGCTCTAATAATCTCTTCTCTTGAAGGCTGTATGCTTTCATAGAGCAATCCTAGAATTGCCATTATCATTCCTGGGGTGCAGTATCCACACTGAACTGCACCAGCACTCATCATTCTTTCTTGAAGAGTCATTAGTACTTTATCATTTACACCTTCAATGGTAATAACCTCTAACCCTTCAATTTGACCTGTCATTACCATGCAAGAGTTTACTGCCTTATTATTTAATAGCACAGTGCATGCACCGCATTCACCAACTTCACAACCCTTTTTTACACTTGTGAGCCCCATATCGTCTCTTAAAAAATCGACTAAAGGCTTTGTTTTTATTACATTCCTTTCAATTTCTTCTCCGTTTAACTTAAATTTTATAGCCAAGTTAATTCCTCCATTCTTCAAGTGTCTTTACAATTAGTCCTTTTAGTACTGATTCTTTATACTCTGTTGACCACCTTCTGCCGCTAAGCGACACTGCTTCTGCAGTTGAACACTCTGCAATAGCTTCAATAGCTTTTGAATCTAATCTTTCGCCCCTAAAATAACTTTCAGTATTCCAAAGCCTACCGTGCCTTGGCAGCATAGCTCCAGGGCAAATTCTTATATCTTCAATGATTCCATTTCTTTCTTTAAGCGCTATTGCAAGTGTTAATCTAGATATAGCTAAAGATTTTCTTCTTCCTACTTTAATTAACTTCCATCTGTATCCATCTATTGGTGTAACTTTAATAGATTTCAAAAGTTCATTTGAGTTTAAATCTAAACCTTTTGCTAAAAAAAAGTCTTTTAAAGCTATGCAACGTACCCCGTTAATGCTTTCAATATTAACTTTTGCATCATAGATTAATAGCGGAGGAATACTATCAGCACAAATTGCATTGTTCACTATATTTCCACCAATAGTACCTCTATTTCTTATTAAAGTTGACCCAACTAAGCTACAAGCCTTACTTAACATTGGAAGCCATTTTTTTATCAGTTCATTTTTTTCAATTTCTGAATGGGTGCAGCAAGCTCCAATAGTAATTTCATTTTTCAGTTCTTCAATCTTTAAAAGTTCTTCAAGATTTGAAATATCAATGAAGGGCTCTGCATACTGTTTTCCCTTTCTTTTATCAACCATTAGATCAGTGCCACCAGCTATCAATGTGCATTGGTCCTTATTTATATAATCAAATACTTCAACTAACCCTTTAGGCTTTACAAACATTGTATCCATGCTTACTCAACTCCTTACCAAGCACTATTTTTTCTAGACTAAACGGAAGATCAGTAATTCTCTTACCAGTTGCAAACCTTATAGCATTTCCAATGCATGCTGGCACCGGCGTTAACACTGGTTCACCAGTGCCTTTAGCTCCAAATGGCCCAAGCCTATCTATACTTTCCACGGCTTCACTATAAATCTCTGGCACATCCTGAGAGGTAGGAATTAAATATCCATCAAAATTATTGTTTTCTATCACACCATTGCTAATTTCCAGGTCCTCCATAAGTGCATAGCCAATTCCTGTTGCAACACCACCATTAATTTGTCCCCTTAAAGCTACTGGATTCAGTATTTTACCTATATCATGTATAGCAAAGTATTTATCTACAGCAGTCATACCAGTAACTAAATCTACAGTTAAATAGCATACATGTGCTCCATAATGATAGGAAACATATGGTATTCCAAGCCCAGTATGTTCATTCCAATCAATCTTAGGCATATCAAATCTCCCATATGCTCTTACTTCCTTTTTGTCACTTAAAAGCTTGCAGAACTCTAAAAGCGAAGTAAGAAGTTTTTTATTATTATAAAAGCTCCCATCTTCATAATTAACTTTCTGAATCTCAATACCAAAGTAAGCACTAACTTCAGCTTTAAGAAAGTTAATAAAGTTGTTGCATGCCACTTCAACAGCCTTACCACCAACAGTTGATCCTCTTGATGCAACTGTTGGGCCGGAGTTTAATATTTTAAAAGTATCATAATTATTAACTTCAATATTATTAGAAGACAGCTGTAATACTTCACTTGCTATTTGGGAAAATATAGTTCTTGAACCTTGTCCAAGTTCAGAAATTCCACATGTAACAAGTAATTTTTTAGTATCTCTAAGAAAATGAACTTCTGACTGTGCAAAATCCTCACCTTCAGCTCCTAAGCTTATACCATGATAGCCTAATGCTACACCAATGCCTTTTTTCACATATTTATTTTGTAAATTAAAGCTCCTAAATTCTTTTTTCTTTTCATCCCACTGTGAAACCTCTCTAATCCTTTTCAATATATACTCAATTGATGGCTCCCAATCGATTGTTTGATTAGTTGGTGTAGTCTTTCCCTTTCTCCACACATTCTTGAGCCTTAATTCAATAGGATCCATATTGAGCTTGTAGGACATTTCATCTATTATAGTGTCATAAAAATAGCAGGCCTGCAGTCCTCCAAAGCCTCTAAAAGCACCACAATATACGTTATTTGTGTAATAAACCTCATTCTCTATATCAGTCCAATCATATACATAAGGCCCTCCAGAATGTGTGGTGTTTCTGTACTGAACGAAATTACTAACAGAAGCATAGGCACCTCCGTCCATTCTATTTCTGACCTCAATGCCATTAAATTCTCCTTCTTTGCTTGAAACTAATGTAATCTTACTTTTTATGGGATGTCTTTTATAACTTGAAATAATGGACTCCTCTCTAGTAGCTACATATTTGCATGGTCTTCCTGTCTTGAAGGTACCAAGTGATACAAAGCCACAAGCTTCATATACTACATCATCTTTTCCCCCAAATGCTCCTCCAACTGTACTTTGAATTACTCTTACCTTTTCAGTAGATAAATTTAAAATCTTAGCAACTATATCCCTAGCTGTAAGTGGGCTTTGCATAGGAGCTCTAATCACCAATATGTCACCCTCATAAGAGCTTACTGCCCCCTCTGGCTCTATATACATATGTTCCTGATGCTTAGTACTAAGCTCCATACTTAAAACTACATCATCACTTTTCATGCTCTTTTTCTCAATATTCTTTTTAACAACTAGTCTATTTAATAACTTTTCAGATTTATCTACATCGTAAACTGGATTAAGTTCTTCATAGTATACTTTAACGAGCCCTGCTGCTCTATCAGCAATTTTCTTATTTTCAGCACATACGATAGCAATCGCATCTCCAATATATCTTACTGTTCCATTTGATAAAATTTGATTGTCGCATACTGGAAATCCATAGCTGTTATCTCCACAAAAATCATTTGCTGTATAAATACCAATTACCCCTTGAATTTCTGCTTCTTTAATATCAATAGACTTTATATTTCCATATGGAATGCTGCTTCTAACAACAGATATATAGAGCATATTATCCATAAAAATATCATCTACGTACTCAGCTTTACCTGTTATTTTTTCATAGCCATCAACTCTGTCATAGTTCTTTCCTACATATTTCATACTTTTTTCTCCTTCCTCGCTGATTCCACCTACCACTGATTATTTTCTCTAAGTAAAATTTTTTCCGCGGTAATTGGCAAGCTATAACTTCTATAGCCCACAGCATTATATATAGCATTTGATAAAGCTGGAGCTGGAGCATCTATACTTATCTCTCCTACACCTTTCATTCCAAAGGCTCCTGTAGTCTCATAGGGTTCTACATGAAGGCATTCTATTTCTGGAACATCTAAAATGCTTGGAATTATATAAGTAGATAGCTTATTATTTAATACTTTTGAATTTTCTAGCTTTAATCCTTCAAAAAGTGCATATCCTATTCCTTGAGCCGCACCTCCATGTATTTGACCTTGAAGAGATTGAGGATTTATTACTTTACCACATTCTGTTGCAGTTATATATTTTAATATGGCAACGCTTCCAGTTATCATATCAACTTCTACTAGGGCCATATGTGCTGAATGAGAATATATTATATGCGGAAGTCCATGTCCTATTTCGTGCCTGTCTTTTGCTATTGGATTATCAGCATAGCAAATAGCCATTCTTTTTGTGCTATCCATTAATTCATATACTTTTTCAAAGGAAACCTCTCCACTGTTCCCAATAATACTGCCATTACTTAAAATTAAATTTTCTATATTTTCTTTAAGAAAAATAGCAGCAGCCTCTAGCATATTTTCCTTTAAAATCTTTGAAGCTCCTTCTAATGCTTTAGCATAAATATAAGTGGTTCTTGAGGCAGATGCTGGACCGGAATCTAAAGTAAATTTAGAATCAGGGGTTGTATAACTAATCTTTGATCTATCTAAATTAAACAGTTCGGCGGCTATTTGTACATTTGCTGTAGTATTACCTTGCCCCATATCTGAAATGCCCCCATATACAATCAATGTACCATTTTCCTTAAGCTCCAGCTTCGCCTGAGCATAATCAGGAATATTAACTCCAAGCCCCCCGCCTTGATATGCTACAGCAATACCTAGTCCTCTCTTTTTGTTTTCCGAATTTGTCTTTAAATATTCTTTTTTATTTTTATACAAATCCGTATTCTCTAAAGCCTGTAAGCATTCTTTTAATCCGGTGCTATATATAAATGTATGTCCGATGCATGAGGTATCCCATTGATGAATAACATTTTTCTTTCTTATATCAAGTGTAGTTATATTTAGTTTTTCGGCAATTATATCCATTTGCGACTCAAAAGCAAAAGTAACCTGAGGCACACCAAATCCTCTGAACGCACCACCTATAGGATTATTTGTGTATACCGCATAACCATTTACTCTTGTGTTCTCAATTTTATATGGACCTGCAAAGTGCTCAACAGCCAGATTAAGTACTTCTGCTCCTAGACTTGCGTAAGCTCCTTTGTCAAAATATAGCTCAGCCTCACAGCCTGTAATAGTACCATCACTTTTAGCAGCAGTTTTATATTTCATAAATGCAGCATGTCTATGATAACTTGAATTTATGGATTCTGACCTTTCCAAAAAAATTCGTACTGGCCTTCTAAGCTTAATAACCGCCAGAGCGATTAAGAGCTGAATAGTTATTCCATCTTTTCTCCCAAACCCACCACCAAAAAACGGTGCAGCAACTCTTATTTGATCCTTAGGAATATCCAGTGCGTAGGATATTTCATCTATATCCCTATAAATAGTCTGAGTTCCAGCCCAAATTGCTAGTTTACCATCTTCATCAATCTTTCCAAATCCAGCTTCTGTTTCTAATGGCATATGATCTTGAAAAGGTACGTAATACTTATTTTCAATTACAATATCCGCTTCTTTAAACGCTCTTTCTACATCTCCTTTAGTAACTTCTATCTTGTGAAGAAGGTTACCATTTTCATGTATTAATGGAGCATTTTCTTTTAGCCCTTCAAAGGGAGTTGTAACAACTGTAAGCATTTCATATTGTATGCTTATATTTTTGATAGCTTCTTCAACAGCTCTTTTACTTTCTCCAACTACCAAACATATTGGATCACCAATACATCTTACTTTTTTTTCGACAAGTATTTCCTGATCCTTGTGTACAATACCATACCTATTTCTTCCAGGTATATCTTTAGCTGTAAAAATAGCAATTACACCCTTCACTGCCTTTGCCCTATCGAGGTCTATTTTTAAAATATTACCATGAGGCACTTCAGATCTTTTTACTCCAAGAATTAAAGTATCACTTTCCCTAATATCAGATGGATACTTATGAGTGCCTTCTGCTTTAAGCTTTCCCTCAGCTCGATTAAATTCTTTTCCTACATACTTCATTATTTCTCCTCCACTGCTTGGATTTTAAAAATAGAGCTAATATATACTTCTTTGCTTAATTTATATTAGTCTTAAGAAAATATATTACTAAATTTATTTGCATAATAAAAAAAGCTGTGATGCATCATTAATGCTTCACAACTTTTCCACTAGATCAATATTTTCTTTTAGCACCTTATTCCAATTCAAAAATATATGAAAAAGATTTACTACATCTTGTTCATTATACAAGAGAATTTTCTCCTTTTTTTCTTCTGGCATTCTTTTAAAATATTCTTTATCCTTTACAATCTTATTAAAAGTTTTAGCTAGATTAGAACCACTTATTAGTTCTCCTTCTCTTTCTATCCCAAATTCTTTTTCTAATGCTTTTAATCCAATACACTTTTTTGTAATCTTCTCATATTCCTTTTGTAAATCAATTCCTACATAGTAATCATCAAAATTTAAATCAATATCATACTTTTTAATTAAATAATTAATTACCGTAAAATCGTTATTCCCGGAAAATGTAACAATATACTTTTTTTCATTTTTAATAGCCATTTCTTTAAAATATTTTTCAGCAAGCTTTAAAATTTCTAAGGCATCTGTACCATTTTCAATCATATATTGAGTAACTTTAATCGTACTATTCTTTTCCTCAAAATAACAGCATCCAAAAACTCCTATACATACTGGTTTTTTATAAACATAATGCTCTAAATCAAAAAAAATAGCCTTTTTATAAATATTTATATCTAAATCTGCTTTTAATGCGTTAGAAGAATCTGTATTTTCAATTTTTATATCGTTGTATCTAATTATCACTGTACCACTCTTTTCTAATCAATATGAATACAATCAGAAGTTAGCTTATATATTACATCCTTACGTTCTACAATTATATTTGTTTTATTTCGAGCCGTTTCATTGGACATGACCTTTTGTAACAATTCTTTAGTAGGATTAACACAAATGGGATTCCCTACAAGTTCAAACATTGAATAATCTCCAGAAGTGTCACCATAAGCATAGCAATATTCTAAATCTAATTTATACTTTTCTGCAAATTTTAATACTGAATTTCGTTTACTACTGCTATCCCACATTGGAATAACCTCTCCAGTATATACCATATCCTTATTCATTTTGTAAATAGCACCCTCATAATCATGAAAACCATGCTTAAGAGCCATTTCCCTTACCAATTCTAACGGACTTCCAGATATAGTAATTATCTTGTGTCCCTGCTCTTTATGCCAACGTATTCTATCCCTTGTAAAAGTATATACTCTATCTCCCTTTTGTGCTACTACATTTTTTGCAATAAATTCAACTTGTGAGCTATGGAGGCCTTTAATTGCTTCAATATATATATCAGCCATCTTTAACAAATAATTGTCATAGTTTCCCTGTCTCTTATCCCACCTTTGATATTCTGGTCTCACTTCATTATACCAGCGTTCAGGTTCAATTATCTCATATTTTACTAATTTTTTAAATATTTCTGCTATAAGTCCTTCTCTATATAGAGTTCCATCAATATCAAAAAAAGCTCCTATATTGTCCATTGTACCCTCCTTCTATATATATCTTTAATACTATAATATTAGATTTATCTGTTAATGCCCATTGTTTCTATAATTCATTATAACCATTTTTGTTGAATCTTTGTAATATTTTTTGCATATCTTGTAATCTGCGCTTTTAGGAAATCCATAAAATAGCAACAAGGTCTAGATTAATTCTAGACCTTGACCTATTAAAATGCTGGAACTATATTTCCATTATATTTTTCTTCTATAAACTTTTTAACTTCAGGAGAGTTCAAAGCTTCTGATAGTGCTTTTATATACGGCTTATCCTTATCCTTTTTTCTAACAGCAAGTACATTTGCATATGGCGAATCTTTGGATTCAATAACTATAGCGTCTTTTGCCGGATTAAGCTTTGCTTCTAGAGCATAGTTTGTATTAATTACAGCTGCATCTAAGTCATTTAATACTCTAGGAAGCTGTGCTGCCTCTAATTCTTTAAATTTAATATTTTTTGTATTTTCAGTTATATCAAGAATAGTTACTAAATCTCCAGACTTTAATTTTATTAATCCTGCAGTTTCAAGTACTCTTAAAGCTCTTGCTTCATTTGTAGGATCATTTGGTACAGCAATAGTTGAACCTTCCTTTAAATCAGCAAGCTTAGTAACCTTCTTTGAATATAGCCCCATTGGCTCTATATGAACTTTAACAGTATAATCTAAATCTAATTTTTTTTCTTCTATACTCTTCTTTAAATATGGTATATGTTGAAAGAAGTTTGCATCCAAATCACCATCGTTAAGTGCTAAATTAGGCTGAACATAATCTGTGAATTCCTTAATTTCTAAAGTATATCCCTTCTTTTCAAGTATTGGCTTTATCTGTTCAAGAATTTCCTTATGTGGAACTGGAGTAGCTCCAACTTTTATAACCTTTTTATCATTCCCCACACTTGTCTTTGCAGAAGTGCTTTCGTTTTTAGCCGCACAACCGGCTAAACCTAAAGTTAAAACTATTGATAGAACTAAAGCTATTGATTTCTTCATTTTAATACCCCCTAGTGATTATTTATTTAATTTTTTATATAAAATATTACCTACGCTTTGAAACAGTTGTACTACAACTATTAATATAATAACAGTATAAATCATGATATCAGTCTTAAACCTTTGATAGCCATATCTTACAGCTATATCCCCTAAACCTCCTCCGCCTATTGTCCCAGCCATAGCTGAGTACCCTATAACACTTATTACAGTTAGAGTAATACCTAAAACTATAGAGGGTAGAGCTTCTCTTATCATTACTTTGAAAATTATCTGAGTTGTGCTAGCTCCGAAAGATTTTGCTGCTTCTATGATTCCCGGATCCACTTCTTTCAGTGCAGACTCTATTACTCTTGCTGCAAATGGAGCAGCCCCGATTGTTAGTGGAACTATAGCTGCATTTTTCCCTATGGAAGTACCGGCAATTAATTTAGTAAGCGGAAAAATTGCAATCATTAGTATGATAAAAGGGAATGAACGTAATAGGTTAATAATAAAATCTAAGGTACTATTTATAATTTTATTTGGCTTAAGCCCCTTTTTATCTGTAACTACCAATATAACTGCTGGTAAAAAGCCTAAAATTACAGCAAATACTGTTGAAACTATAACCATATATAGTGTATCCCCTAGCCCTGGCAGTAAAATTTCTTGAAATATTTCACTAAATGTCATTTTTTATTACCTCCCATCCTATGGACTTGCTGTTAAGGTATTCTATTATGGCGCTACTATTTTCCTCGGAAACATTAATAACTAAACTGCCTAAAACATCTTCTCTAAATTTTTCAAGTTTTCCCCATACAATAGAAAAGTCTATATCAAGACTTCTAGCCATGGAAGTGATTAAGCTGTTTTGACTAATCTCTTTTGAGAAGAAAACCTTTATGTTTATTCCACTGAATGGCAGCACTTCCTCTTCTCCCATAAGATCTTTTAGTTCATAGGTAGGCTTTAGAAATAATTTTTCTACTTCGCCTATTGCTTTTACTTCGCCACCTTCCATTAAAGCCACATTTGAGCATATTTCCTTTATTACTTCCATCTGATGAGTAACAATAATAATAGTTAATTTCAATTTTTCATTAATTTCTTTTAGAAGCTGAAGTATAGACTTTGTTGTTTTAGGATCTAATGCTGAAGTAGCTTCGTCACATAGCAAAACCTTTGGCTCAAGTGCTAAAGCTCTAGCTATCGCTACTCTTTGTTTTTGTCCTCCACTTAATTCACTAGGAAAGCTATTTCTTTTATCTTCAAGTCCAACTAACTGGAGTAAATTGCTCACCTTGTTATTTATTTCAGCTTTTCCATATCCCCAAACTTCAAGAGGAAGTGCAATATTTTCAAAGACATTTTTCCTCTTAAGCAAATTAAATCCTTGAAAAATCATCCCTAAATCTTTCCTAAGCAGTCTTATCTCCCTTGAACTAAGTGTTTTTACTTCCCTTCCCATAACTTCAATATTTCCACTATCATAAGCTTCAAGACCATTGAGACATCTAAGTAAAGTCGACTTACCAGCACCACTATGTCCAACTATTCCAAAAATCTCCCCTTCATTAACTTTTAATGTTACATCATGTAAGACTAGATTCTTACCAAAGGCTTTACTTACATTTTTAACTTCAAGCATTCAGTTACCTCCTTATAAAGCGCAATTATGTACGCAACCGGTTGCATAAATAAATACTAAAATGACACATCGATATGCTGTTCCTGCATATTTTTTCACAAAAGAAAAACCCGAGGAAAACCCTCGGGTAAAAATACGCCTAGTGTTCTCCTTATCTCTCAGCTTACGCTGCAGGAATTGGCACCTTTGTATTGCTAAAAGCAATACCGGTTGCCGGGCTTCATCGGGCCAGTCCCTCCACCTCTCGTGATAAGTACGATAAATATTAAATTTTGCTTTTGTAGTAATTTTTAATTAATAACCATGTATTGATTAATATTATACATAGTAGCTAGTTCAATGTCAATAGCTTTTTGAAAGTTTTTTATACATATCATGCAATTTTTATTTTTTCAATTATAATCTTTTCTAATTTTCTAGTTTGTTTTTTATCCATAGGTTCTACATCTTTAAGTCTGTATGGAATCCCTAGTTTCTCATATTTATGAATACCAAGAGTATGGTATGGAAGAAGCTCTATTTTCTCTACATTATTGATTTTTTTAATTATTTCTTCAAGTTTTTCAATATGCTCTTTTGAATCTGTTATTCCAGGAACAACAACGTGCCTTACCCATACTTTAGTACTAGCTCTTTCTAGAGCTTTCATAAATTCGTCTAGACCTCTTTTAGAGCGACCAGTTAGGCTTTTATACCCTTCATCATCCACGTGCTTTATGTCTAAAAGAACTAAGTCCGTATATTTTAAAATTTCATCATAATATTCGCTAAATCCATAACCAGCAGTATCTATTGTAGTGTGTATTCCCATCTTCTTACACAACTTTAACATTTCTAGTAAAAATTCAGGTTGAAGTAAGGGATCTCCTCCAGAGAAGGTCACTCCCCCTCCTGATCTCTCGAAGTATGGTTTAAATCTAAGAATCTTTTTTAATAGTTCCTCAGAAGTCATTTCAGTACCGCCTTCTGTTCCCCAAGTATCAGGATTATGGCAATATGCACACCTAAGTTTACAGCCTTGCAAAAACACTACAGTTCTAACTCCTGGTCCATCAACAAGCCCCATACTTTCTATTGAATGCACCCTTCCTTTTGTCATAAAAATCCCCTCCTTCTTCTAAATAATTAAAACACCACATGCCTAAGAAAATCTTAGGCATGCAGCATAGTTATTAATTTTGATTGATGTGTGTGTGCTATTTGTTTTATATTTTAAGTGTCTAGCACTTAATTACATTTTTTCGTGGAACGTTCTATTTATAACGTCAGCTTGTTGTGCCTTAGTTAATTTATTAAAGTTTACGGCATATCCTGATACTCTTATTGTTAGAGTTGGATACTTTTCTGGATGTTCCATTGCATCCATAAGTGTTTCTCTATTAAGAACATTTACATTTAAGTGGTGAGCATTTTGACCAAAGTATCCATCCATTATAGCTACTAGATTATTAATTCTTGCTTCTGATTCTTTTCCTAGTGCATCTGGAATTATAGAGAATGTATTGGAAACTCCATCTTCGCAGCATGAATATGGTACTTTTGCTACAGAGTTTAATGAAGCAAGAGCTCCTTCAATATCTCTTCCATGCATTGGGTTAGCTCCTGGTGCAAAAGGTTGACCAGCCTTTCTTCCATCTGGGGTAGATCCAGTTTTCTTACCATAAGTTACGTTTGATGTTATTGTCAACACTGATAATGTATGTTTTGCATTCCTATATGTTGGTGTCTTTTTAAGCTCGCTTGAGAACTTTTCAACTATTTCTACAGCTATACTATCAACTCTATCATCGTCATTACCATACTTAGGGAATTCTCCTACAACTTCAAAGTCTACAGTTATACCATTTTCTCTTATTGGCTTAACCTTTGCATATTTAATAGCGCTTAATGAGTCTGCAGCAACTGATAATCCTGCTACTCCGAATGCCATAAGTCTTCCTACTTTTGTATCATGCAATGCCATTTGTGCTGCTTCATAGGCATATTTATCATGCATGTAGTGGATTATATTCATTGTGTTTACATATAATTCACTAATGTATTCTAGCACCTTAAAGTAATTAGCTTTCACCTTTTCATAATCTAATACTTCATCTGTTATTGGCTCAATCCCTGGTACTACTTTTAATCCTTGTTTTTCATCAATACCACCATTTAAAGCAAGAAGTAAAGACTTACCAACATTGCATCTTGCACCAAAGAACTGCATTTGTTTTCCTACTTCCATTGCAGATACACAGCATGCTATAGCATAGTCATCACCGTAAATTGGCTTCATAATATCATCATTTTCATATTGAATTGAATCTGTAAGTATTGACATTTCAGCACAGTACTTTTTAAAGTTTTCTGGTAACTGTTGTGACCAAAGCACTGTCATATTTGGTTCTGGAGCAGTTCCAAGATTTATTAGTGTATGCAAATATCTATAAGAAGACTTCGTTACAAGTGGTCTTCCATCAACCCCTACTCCTCCTATGGATTCAGTAACCCAAGTTGGGTCTCCAGCAAATATCTCGTTATAGTCAGGAGTTCTTAAGTGTCTTACAAGTCTTAACTTAATAATAAATTGATCAACTATCTCTTGAGCTTCTTCTTCAGTTATTATACCTGCTTGTAAATCTCTTTCTATATATATATCAACAAAAGTACTTGTTCTACCCAATGACATTGCTGCTCCGTTATTTTCCTTTATTGCAGCTAAATATCCAAAGTAAACAAATTGTACTGCTTCTTTTGCATTTGACGCTGGCTGTGAAATATCAACTCCATAGGAAGCAGCCATGTTCTTTATCTTAGCAAGTGCTCTTATTTGTTCATTTAGCTCTTCTCTTAATCTTATAGTCTCTTCAACCATAGTTCCTTTTAGGTTCTTTA
Organism: Clostridium omnivorum; assembly: GCF_026012015.1. Classification (NCBI taxonomy): domain Bacteria; kingdom Bacillati; phylum Bacillota; class Clostridia; order Eubacteriales; family Clostridiaceae; genus Clostridium; species Clostridium omnivorum. The sequence continues at coordinate 227,796 of NZ_BRXR01000001.1, forward strand.
GATCTTTTTTCTTATCTTCAACTAATTTATCTATACCATATAGTGCTATTCTTCTATAGTCACCTATTATTCTTCCTCTTCCATAAGCATCTGGAAGTCCTGTTATAACCCCAGCTTTTCTAGCCACTCTTATATCATCAGTATAAGCATCGAAAACGCCTTGGTTATGAGTCTTTCTATACTTTGTAAATATTTCATGCATTTCATCGCTCACTTTGTATCCATAAGACTCAAGAGCTTGTTCAGCCATTCTTATTCCACCAAAAGGATTGGTTATTCTCTTTAGAGGAGCATCAGCTTGAAGCCCAACTATTGTTTCGTTATCTTTATCTATATATCCAGGTTTAAAAGCATCTACTCCAGAAATCGTTTCTGTATCAACGCCTAATATTCCCTTTTTAAGTTCTTCTATTATTAACTTACTGCATTCATCCCAAACTTTTTTAGTTTTTTCGGTTGGTCCTACTAAGAAACTCTTATCGCCTTCATATAGTTTATAATTCTTTTGAATAAAGTCTCTTACATTAATTTCATTCATCCAATTACCTTCGTTAAATCCATTCCATTGCTTATACATAACATCGACTCCTTATTTCATATTTAACATGTTTCTATTGTACTATATTTTTCTTTCTGTATCAATACCTAATTTTATAGAATTTTAGGCTTTTTTTGCGTTATAAATGTAACAGTTACATTTTCTGTTACATTTCTTTGTTTTTCTGTTATATACTTTATATAACATCTGTTTCATATTAATAATTATTGAATAACTCCTTTTTATGACATATAAGCAGCAAAATTATTCATCTAACAATATAGCCGGCAATTTCCATCTAATTATTAAAATCAAAAAGTTTTAAAAAACACACTTATAATCAATATTCTTTTTTTCTTATAACGAATCTTTAAAGTATGTAAACTTTTACAAAAGAAAAAGCTCAGGTTTTCGCCTGAGCTAATCTATCACTTTACTAACATATTCTCTTATGTACCTAATCTGATCTTCATTAAGACAATAAAATTGACACCCAACCTTGAAAAATCCTTCTATTTTTTGAATCCACTTAACTTCAGCCATACACCAGAATGAAGGATTGTTTTCTATTGTAAGAAGAAAAGAAATAAAATCATCTTCCCTAAGCTCAGCTCTACTTATAAAACTAATCCCAGTTTCAGATATATCTATGGTCTCTAGTATAGGAGATCCAAGGTTATATTTATTATAGATACTGTTATTATTCACCCTCGGATAATATAGCTTCAAATCGTATTTTGCTCTCTTCCCATGTCTTTTATCTATATTACTCATATGTTCTAACTTTATATCCACAATTCTTCCTCCCTTTTTACCCTCTAATATCATTATAATATATTTTTAAATAAAAAACTTCTATTTTTATTTATAGACTAATATATTGACAAAATTATTCGAGCGTGTTAAAATTTATTTGAGAATGATTTTCAGTACGAGGTGTTAATGATGAGCATTTGCGATGTAAAACCAGGAGAAACAGTTTATGTAAGCTACATTACAGGAGATGAAAAATTAGCAAAACGACTTTTAGCTTTAGGAGCAATAGAAGGCACCGAGATTGCGGTAAAAACAGCAGCTCCTTTAGGGGACCCCATAATAATAAACTTTAGAGGTTTTGATTTAGCTATAAGAAAAAAAGATGCTAAAAACATAAAGGTTTATAACCAAACTGTAGAGGAGGACTAATATGTTAACAGCCGCACTTCTTGGTAATCCCAACGTTGGGAAAACCACTTTATTCAATCAACTAACAGGTTCAAATCAGCATGTAGGAAATTGGGCTGGTGTAACAGTAGACAAAAAAGAAGGTTACATAGGAAAATCAATCAGGATAGTAGATTTACCAGGCATTTATGCTATGGATACCTACTCCAACGAGGAAAGGGTTTCTAAAGATTTTTTAATTAACGGTAACGTAGATGTCATAATTAATATTTTAGACGCTTCTAATTTAAATAGAAATCTTTACTTAACAATGCAGCTAAAACAATTTAACAAACCGATTATTTTAGTTTTAAATATGATTGATGCTGCAGAAGCAAAGGGACTTAAAATAGACTTTTTAGCACTAGAAAAAAACTTAGGTGTAAAAGTGGTTCCTATTATAGCCTCCAAGGCAGTAGGAATCGATGATATAAAAACCTTACTCGAAAGTAAGAATTTTTTTAATTCATTTATTGATAATAACTTTCAATTTCAAAATGAAAAAGAAACATATATTTATATAGAAAATGTACTAGGCAAATGCTTAGTCAATAAAACCGGCCAAAGCATTTCCATCTCAAAAAAAGTAGACAAAATCTTATTAAATAAATTTTTAGCATATCCGCTATTTATGATTATTATATATCTAATATTTCAATTTACCTTTTCATGGATAGGACAACCATTAGCCGACTTGTTAGATAATGGTGTTAATGATTACTTGATGCCCTTTTTGAGTTCATTATTATATAACAGCAGTCCATGGTTCAAATCACTGCTAGTAGATGGGGTTGTAGGCGGGGTCGGTTCAGTTATTGTTTTTTTACCTGTAATACTAACCTTGTTTTTATGTATATCTTTTTTAGAAGATAGTGGTTATATGGCAAGAGTAGCTTTTATAATGGATAAAATAATTAGAAAAATGGGCTTGTCAGGAAAAGCATTTATTCCCTTGATAATTGGTTTCGGCTGCTCTGTTCCTGGAGTAATGTCAGCCAGAACCTTAGAAAGTGAAAAGGATAGAAAACTCACAGCTCTGCTTGTTCCATTAATGTCATGTAATGCCAGACTTCCTGTATACGCATTATTTGCAGCTGCATTTTTTAAAGGTAAAGAAGTAACAGTTATCGGGTCTCTATATTTATTAGGAATTATAATAGCCTTCTTAATGGGAATACTATTTAAAAATACTCTCTTTAAAAAAGACGAGGAACCTTTTATTATAGAACTTCCTGAATACAAGCTACCAGAAGTAAAACTATTATTTAAGCACACTTGGGAAAAAGGAAAGGGTTTTTTAAAGAAAGCTGGTACAATAATTTTTTCAGTATCAATAATTGTTTGGGTTCTTTCTAACTTTAATTTTACTGGTATGACAGATATTAATTCCAGTTTTATGGCCTATATAGGTAAATTTATAAGCCCTATTTTCAAACCATTGGGATTTGCATCTTGGCAAAACTCCGTTGCTCTTCTTACTGGGATTATGGCAAAGGAAGTTGTCGTTGGAACCATGGGGGTTATATACGGCAGCGATTTAACAACAATGCTTCCTAAGGTTTTTTCTCCACTTTCTGCATACAGCTTTCTAGTATTTGTACTTCTTTATACTCCTTGCATTTCACTTATTGCCACTATGAAGAAGGAGTACGGCAGCAAAATGGCTATTTTTTCAGTATTATATCAACTTGTACTTGCATGGGTTGCATCATTTATAGTTTACAATTTAGGCAGTATGATACTTTCATTAATCTAATTTTCTACGAAAACAGCAAAGGTTCAAAAGTCATAACCGAACTTTTATAGGGCTGAAAATTTGAACGCACTTCAATAAGTAATTGAACTAATTACAATCAGATTAAATTTCCCGCGGATGTCCGTAAGAAATCTGCATGAATAGATTACTAAGTGTTTTAAGTGAGAGGAGAAAATTTATGATAGTAGAAATTATAGTAACAGTTGGCATTATAGCCGCTGCAGGTTATATTTTGTTTAAAAATCTTAAAAAAAGCGTTTCAGGTAAATGTAATTGCGGAAGTTGCTCTTCTAGCTGTCCAAAATACAATAGCCCAAAACAAAAATAAAAGCAGGTATATCCTGCTTTTATTTTTTAATAACTATTACTTATAATTTCATCAAGAAGCTGACCATCTAAATTGCCTTTTAATATAGCATCTATAACCCTTGATGCCGATTTTTTTGATATTTTTTCAATATCAGATTTTATCACAATTTTATTTTTCGAAATAAGGCTCTTTAAAAAACCAAGCTGTTTTTCAGTTATGCAATCTTCCCTAACTAAATTATTATTGCAGTCTACTTGATAGACTATCTTGAAAATCTTAGGTAAATTTAACACATCTTCATAATTATGAAGCATTATAATATATTTTAAATCCTCATCCTCTGATTCTAAAAATTGATTGTAAAGTTCAACGCTCATACCACCATCAATTTTATCTTCTCTTTGAACCCCAAGATACTTTTCTACAGTTTTAAGATTGCACCTTTCCATTCCCAATTGTTTATGATAAGGTCTAATTAACCTATATAAATCTATATGTTCATCTGGCGATTTAAATACAATATTATTCTTTTCCATACGTCTTTTAACAAAAGGTTCATCGAAAGCCATTCCATTGTAAGAACACCATGTTGTAAAACTAATTAAATCCTTGCCAAATTCAAAAAGAATATCAGCTTCATCTTCCAAAGTTTCAGCAAAATATTGTTTAATACTAAATCTTCCATCTTCCAAAAAAGTTCCAAGAGATATTAATATTATTCTGTCCTTATCTTTGTCAAAACCAGTAGTCTCTATATCAAAGTATGCAACTTCTTTCATCTTATATCTTTCAATTATTTCGCTAGGAATAATCAAATTGTCATTATACTCTCTAATATACATCATTTCCTCCAAATTCTAGACTGTAAGCCGCCAATACATTTATTATACACTAAAGAAATAATATATTAAATACAAAAATAGCTTCAGAGTACTATAAAGTTCTCTGAAGCTATAAACTACATTTTTTCTACTGTTTCAATCCCTAAAATATTTAATCCATTGCTTATAACCTGACAAGTTGCCTCAACTAGCTTTAAACGTCCTAATTTAACTTCTTCGTCTTCAACATTTAATATATTATGAGAATTATAGAACTTATTAAAAGCTTTAGCAATCTCAATTATATGTCTTGTTACTACAGATGGTTCATACTTGTCTATAGCAAGTAAAATGGAACTTTGGAAAGAATCTAAAAGCTTAGCAAGTTCAAATTCTTCAGCTGTTGTAAGCTTAGAGTAATTAACTTCTCCATTCAATTCTCCAGCTTTTCTAAGTATGCTCTTACCTCTTGCATAAGTATATTGTACATAAGGACCAGTTTCGCCATCAAAGCTTAACATTTCTTTCCAATCAAACACAATATCTCTTTCTCTTGTATTCTTAAGGTAAGTAAACACAACAGCACCAATTCCGATTTTCTTTGCAGTTTCTTCTTTGTTTTCTAGACTAGGATTCTTCTCATTTATTATTTCTAATGTTTTAGATATAGCTTCTTTTAATAAGTCCTCAAGGAATATTACATCTCCCTTTCTTGTAGAAAGCTTTTTATCAGCAAATCTTACAAGCCCAAAAGGTACATGTACACAATCTTTAGACCATTCATGTCCCATTAATCCTATAGTAGTAAATACTTGCTTAAAGTGTAATGATTGATCTATTCCTACTACATATATATTTTTATAAAAATCATAAGTTTTCTTTCTATAAAACGCTGCAGCAAGATCCCTGGTAGCGTAAATACTTGCTCCATCCGCCTTTTTTATAATAGTTGGAGGCATATTATATTCATCAAGCATTACCACCTTTGCTCCTTGGCTCTCTACAAGAAGCCCTTTTTCATCTATTTCTTCAATAACAGATTCCATTTTATCACTGTAGAAACTTTCTCCAGCGTAGGAATCAAACTTAACTCCAAGCATTTCATATACTTTATTAAATTCTTTTAAACTCATGTCCTTGAACTTATTCCAAAGGGCAGTTTCTTCCTCTTTTCCTTCTTCTAAGTTTTTAAAATGATGTCTAGCTTCATCATCTAAAGCAGGATTTTTCTCAGCTTCTTCGTGAAACTTAACATAAATTCTTAGTAGTTCATTAATTGGATCTTTAGCTAATTTTTCTTCATCAGCCCAGCCTTGCTTATATGCATATATAAGCTTTCCAAACTGAGTTCCCCAATCACCAAGATGATTTATCCCTATACAGTTATAACCTTCGAATTTCATTATTTTATATAAAGCATTTCCTATTACAGTGGTAAATAGGTGTCCAACGTGGAAAGGCTTAGCGATATTAGGTGATGAATATTCAACTACTACATTTTTACCAACTCCAACATTAGAAGAACCATAAGAATCTTTTTCAGCTAATACTTTTTCCAGTACGCTTTTAACAAAAACTCCCTTATCCAAGAAAAAGTTCAAATACGGTCCTGCATTTTCAACCTTTTCAAATCCTTCTCTATCAATTTCATTTTTTATCTGTTCAGCAATCATTTGCGGCGCTTTTCTCATAGTTTTTGAAAGCTGAAAACACGGAAAGGCAAAATCACCCATTTCAGCTCTTGGTGGTATTTCAATTAATCTTTCTATTGTTTCCAAGTCCAAATCAACGCATTTTTTTATTCTTTCTGCAACTACTTTTTTGTATTCCATAACCTTACTCCCTCCGATATAAATAATAAAACCCGTCTCTTATTAAAAGAGACGGGTATAATTCCGCGGTACCACTCTAGTTGACCAATAAGGTCCACTCAATGCTTTAACGTAGCAACCGGCTTGCTCTACTTATTTTCAAGCAGCTTCTCCGAGGCTCTCTTCCCTTTTTTAATCTTACAGGCTCACACCAAACCCTGCTCGCTGAAAGAAACCTAAAAAGGTACTCTTCTCTTCAATGAATTTTTATATTAAAATTACAATGTATTATACAACTATTAGTATTATTTGTCAATACATTTATTATTTTTTATGATTTTCTCTCTAAAAGCACTCTAAGAGCAGACTTTTCTTGTTCAATTTCTGATAATGTTCTAACTCCAAACCTCCTTAAAATCGATACAGGTGGACACCATCCTTGTAAGGCATGTTGAAGCAAAAATCCACCTATAACTCCAGTAACTGCATACCACTTCCTTTCCTTAGTAAAAAAACCTATAACACTAGATGCAAGCGCTGCAGTAGCGGCATGGGTTTCTAGAGTTCTTTCTATATCCCATTCAGCATCAAGCTCTTGCAGTCTTTTAAGCACATCTTCTCTGCTGCCTTTATAATATTTAGTTATACTTTCAACCATCTTTTCATCAATCTTTTGATTTACCTTTTCCTTTGTATGAATCCTTACCCTTTCAATGGTATTAGGAAGTGAAATATTCACGTTTCATTCCTCCTTTTAGTCGGAAGACGGAGCAATTAAACCTTACTCGCTTCCGCTTGCTAATTACTTGCTAAAGTCCATTTAGGGCTTTAACCTCCTTTATCATTCTACATGTACAATTTTAGTATGCGCAAAAATGAGTATTCCATTTACTGAAATACTCATTTATAAAATATATATACTTCCCTAGCTTACCTCTTCATTTTCCACAGCATTTTCATACTTTTCTATAGTACTATGCTTTATTCCATATATAAAATACACAACCAAGCCTATAGCAAGCCAAGCTATGAATCTATATTGAGTTATACGCGGAAGTGAATATATAAGATATCCACAGAATAGTATAGCCATAATTGGCACCGCTGGCACCATAGGGCATTTGAAGCTTCTTTTTAAATCAGGTCTTTTCTTTCTTAAAACAATTACAGCCGCTGAAACAATCATAAATGCAGCTAAAGTACCAATATTAGTTAGTTCAGCCACTATGCCAATTGGAGTAAATCCAGCCATAAGAGCTGTAACTATTCCAACTAAAACTGTACTTTTTACAGGAGTTCTAAACTTTGAATGCACTTCTCCAAAAACCTTAGGAAGCAATCCATCTCTTGACATAGCAAAGAATACTCTTGTTTGACCGAACATCATTACTAGCAAAACTGAAGTTATACCACAAACCGCACCAACAGATACTAATGCAGAACCCCAATTTATTCCAATTTGCTGTAATGCAAAAGCAACTGGCGCAGATGTTTCTTTAAATTGAATATATGGAACCATACCAGTAAGTATAGCTGATACAACAATATATAGTATAGTACATATAATTAAAGATAATATTATTCCTCTAGGTAAATCCTTTTGAGGATTTTTAACCTCTTCTGCAGCTGTTGAAACTGCATCGAAACCTATATAAGCAAAGAATATTATTGAAGCTCCTTGAAATACACCCTTCCAACCATATGGCATAAAAGGAGTCCAGTTTGCAGGTTTTATATGTGTTACTCCTAGTATAATAAATAGAAGCACAACTATCAATTTTATACCCACCATAATGTTGTTTACAGTGGTACTCTCTTTTACTCCAATAATTAAAAGTCCTGTAATAACTGCTATTATCAAAATAGCCGGAAGATTAATAACCCCTCCATTTACTCCTGGTGCATTAATTAGTTGTTTTGGTAAATTGATACCTATTGAACTCAAAAGATTAACGATATATCCAGACCATCCAATAGCTACAGCAGCTATGGCTACAGCATATTCCAGAATTAAATCCCAGCCTATGATCCAAGCCCAAATTTCTCCTAGAGCAGCATATCCATAAGTATAAGCACTACCAGCTACAGGAACCATAGCTGCAAATTCCGCATAGCACAATCCTGCAAAAGCACAAGCAAGACCTGAAATTATAAAGGATAAAATAAGTGCAGGACCTGAATAATTTGCTGCTGCAACTCCAGTTAAAACAAATATTCCAGTTCCAATAATAGCTCCAACACCTAACATTGTAAGCTCGAAAGAACCCAGTACCTTATTTAATGATTTTCCACCCTCTCCATCTTGCAAGAGCTGATTAATTGGCTTTACTCTAAAAATCTTGTTGCTCATGTTTTTTCCTCCTATCTTCTGTGTTTTCACCAGTTTATCATGGTATTATGCTAAGTGCAAATCGTCAAAATACTACAAAATAAGACAAAAACATGCTTATTTAATAGATGCAATCGTTTTCCTTTTGATATTGCGCATTTCAAAAAAAATATTATTTTGAAAAATGAATATTTTATAATTGACACTTGCATTTTCTGTTGTTAATATATTAAATAGTTACTAATTAATTTCGAAAGGAGAAAATATTTATGAAAAAGAAGTTACTACTTTTATTCACATCACTTATTATTGCTTCAACGCTTTCGGGCTGCTCAAACCCTTCTAAGGAGGCTGCTTCTGCTCAGAAGACTAGTAATGACAAAAAATATGTAATAGCTACAGATGCAACTTTTGCACCCTTCGAATTTCAAAAAGACGGAAAGTATATTGGTATTGATTTAGATATACTGGATGCAGTTTCCAAGATAGAGGGTTTCAAATACGAACTGAATCCTATGGATTTTAAAGGTATAATACCCGCACTTCAATCAAATCAAATAGATGGGGCAATTGCAGGCATGAGCATAACCGAAGAAAGAAGAAAAGTTTTAAATTTTTCAGATGACTATTTTGAGTCAGGTTTATCTGCTGTAGCAAAAAATGATAATTCTCAATTAAAAACTATATATGATTTAAAAGGAAAAATTCTAGCTGTTAAGAAAGGCACTGCAGGTGCAAAATATGCAGAAGATAATAAGGATAAAAGTAATTTCACCATTAAATATTTCAATGATTCCCCTTCAATGTTTCAAGAAGTTAAAAACGGGAATGCTGATGCAACTTTTGAAGATTACCCTGTAATTGCTTATAGCATTACTTTAGATCCAAATTGTGGGCTTAAAATTATAGGTGACAAAATAACAAAATCAAATTATGGTTTCGCTGTAAAAAAAGATTCAAATAAAGAGCTGCTTTCAATGTTCAATGATGGTTTGAAAAAAATCAAGGAAAATGGTGAATATGATAAAATCATCGCAAGGTATATAAAAAAATAAATTACATTTAAATTAAGGGGATGATGAGACTTGGATATTATAACTCTTTTTAATGATAGTCTTCCAAGCTTGCTGTCAGGTCTTTCAGTAACATTACGAGTTGCTTTTGTATCTTTAATTATAGCAAGTTTTTTAGGATTGATATTTGGACTTATGGCTATAGGTACCTCAAAGGTACTTAGGGCCATCTCTACTGTTTATGTAGATATAATTAGGGGTACTCCGCTTATTGTTCAAGCATTTTTCATATACTTTGGGCTTCCTAGTATTTTTAATTTTAAGATGCAGGCTATCACTGCAGGTATAATTACTATAAGCGTAAATGCAGGTGCGTATCTTGTTGAAATATTCAGAGCAGGTATTTTAGCCATAGATAATGGTCAATTAGAGGCTGCAAGAAGTTTAGGACTTTCATATAGTCAGGCAATGAGAAAAGTAATACTTCCTCAAGCTATTCGTAAAATGATTCCAGCATTTATAAATCAATTTATAATTTCCTTAAAAGATACATCACTCCTTTCAGTAATTGGTATAAAGGAGCTGACTCAAAGCGGAGAAATTATAATAGCCTCTACTTATAAGGCTTTTGAAATTTGGTCCATTGTTGGCATTCTGTATCTCGTATTAATTACAATGCTAAGTTATTTTTCTAGATACATTGAAAGGAGATTGAGAGTATGAGCATAATAGAAATTAACGCTTTAAAAAAATCCTTTTCTAACGTAGAAGTTCTCAAAAATATTAATTTAAAAGTAGAAAAAAGCGAAGTTTTATGTCTAATAGGACCATCAGGTTCTGGAAAGAGTACCTTATTGAGATGTCTTAATAGATTAGAAGAAATACAATCAGGAGAAATATTCATTAACGGTGAAAATATTTATGATAAAAAACTAAATACTAATGTACTTAGAGAAAAACTCGGCATGGTTTTTCAATCATTTAATTTATTTCCTCACTTGAAAGTTATTGACAATATTACCATGGCTCCATTAACACTAAAAAAAGCCTCAAAACAATCAGCAAAAAAAAGTGCCCTAGAGCTGCTTGATAAAGTAGGTTTAAAAGATAAAGCAAACGTGTACCCTGACAAATTATCCGGCGGTCAAAAACAACGAGTTGCTATTGCAAGAGCATTAGCTATGGAACCAGAAATTATGCTTTTTGACGAACCAACCTCAGCTTTAGACCCCGAAATGGTTGGGGAGGTGCTGCAAGTCATGAAAAATTTAGCTAGAGAAGGTATGACAATGGTAGTGGTAACTCATGAAATGGGCTTTGCAAAAGAGGTATGTGATAAAGTAATTTTCATGGATGGTGGCTATATTATTGAAGAAGGTGTTCCTGATGACATCTTTAATAATCCAAAGCAAGAAAGAACTAAGGATTTCCTAAGCAAGGTTTTATAACTTGCTTAGGACTTTTTTATATATCTATCTTTGCTTTTATAGCTTTTTTAAATTTCTCTAAATCTGTTATTGGTTTACCGCAAGTAAAATTCTGGCATAGATAGACCGTCACCATATTATTAATTCTACCTTTTGACGGTAAATTTTCATCCACCTTAGCTATTTCAATATTATCATTTAGAACAAGCATAGAAAAAGGCAAGTAGTTTTCGTTAATTTCTTTTATAAATTCCAAAGTTCTGCTTTCACCTTTTTCACCAGCAATTACAATTACCTGAGTGCCTATTTCATAAAAAAGTAATGCTGTCATCATGAATGAATATGAACTTGGATTATGTTTTATAGTTCCACCAAAAGCATTAAAAATTTCTTCAGCTTTCTTTTCTAACTCTAAATTTTCTGTAAGTCTTGCAAGCCTAATAATATTATAAGCTGCAACAGAATTTGCAGAGGGTACAGCACCATCATATATCTCTTTTGGTCTTATTATTAATTCTTCAGTATCTTTTCCATATAAGAAAAAGCCTCCTTCCTCACCATCCCAAAAGTTATCTAGCATTTTGCTATTAAATTCTATAGCCTTCTCCAAATATTTCATTTCCAAGCTGCTCTCATAAATTTCAATAAGGCCCCAAATTAAGAAGGCATAATCCTCTGCATAAGCTTCATAAGCACTTTCTCCATCTCTATACCTTGCCATTAATCTACCATCTTTACTAACTAAATTGCCTAATATAAATTCCACCGACCTTACAGCAGCATCTAGGTATTCACTCTTTTCAAAAGCTCTTGCTCCATAAGCCAGTGCAGCAATCATCAATCCATTCCAAGAAGTTAATATTTTGTCATCCTTATATGGATGTATTCTTTTATTTCTATAATTGAAAAGTTGCATTTTCAGTTTTTCAAGTTCTGAACTTATTTTTTTATCATTTTCTATATCATCCATATTTTTTTCTATAAGATTAGGTATATTCTTTCCTTCAAAATTCCCAGCCTCTGTTATATCATAATAATCACAAAATAGTTTACCACTATCTTCACCCAATACTTTTATAATTTCGTCATAACTCCAAACATAAAATTTTCCTTCTACTCCCTCAGAATCTGCATCCTCCGCAGAATAAAATCCCCCACCCTCAGAGGTCATATCTCTAAGTACATAGTTAAATATCTTTTCAGCAACCTCTCTATAAAATATCTTTCCCGTTAACTTATAACATTCCGTATATGCAATTGCAAGCAGTGCATTATCATATAGCATTTTCTCAAAATGAGGTACAAGCCATTTTCTATCCGTAGAATATCTAGAAAAGCCATATCCTATATGATCGAAAATTCCACCTTTGTACATAGCTTGTAGTGTTTTTTCAACTATATCAAGAGCTCCCTTGTCACCTTTGATAGAAGAATATCTCATAAGCAGATATAAATTATGTGGTATAGGAAACTTAGGTGCTCTTCCAAAACCTCCATACATGCTATCAAAACTATTCTTAAAATCTTCTATGGTGCTATAAATTGTTTCTTCCCCTATATCCCCATTGTCATGTGATACTGCTATCCTCTTAACCTGATTAATTATAGCATCAGTGGACTTCTCCAACTCATCCCTTCGTGTACTCCAAAAATTATGAATTTCATGGAGCAAGTCTATTATTCCGCTGTATCCATACTTACTTTCTTTAGGAATATATGTTGCTGCATAAAAAGGTTTTTTATCTGGTGTCATTAAAATAGTAAGCGGCCATCCACCACTTCCATTTATAAGTTGACAAACATTCATGTAGATACTATCTATATCCGGTCTCTCCTCTTTATCCACTTTTATAGCAATAAAATATTTGTTTAGCACCTCAGCAACCTCTTCATCTTCAAAAGATTCACGTTCCATAACATGACACCAATGACATGTTGAGTAACCTATTGACAGGAATATAGGCTTATCTTCTAATTTAGCTTTTTCAAAAGCTTCACTACCCCACGGGAACCAATCTACTGGGTTATGTGCATGCTGCAGCAGATATGGTGATTTTTCATTAGATAATCTATTTACAGTTTTATGACTAGTTTTAGACATTTTTAACCCTCCTTTATTTTCTTTGATTAGTTTGGCATTCACAAATATTTGCTATTCATTTTTCTCTTATGACTATGCTTTTTAACACTCAATTCCACAAGCACTTCTCAATTAAGTGAAAATATGTTTTTTTATTTTACTTTATCATTATCAATTACAGGAATAAAAAAGCAGCCGGAACAATCCAGCTGCTAAAAAGGGGGATGACTTTTGGTGTTATCTTTACTATTAATCCAATATTACCAGATAAGCTACTAATTGTAAAGTTTTTTTTTTACCTTTTCGCTACTAAATAGATTATTTCTATGGTTTAGAAAATTGCAATTGTGTCAAATGTCTATTTTTCAGTTCCTGTAGGTCTATCTAAAGCTTCTCTGCTAGATACGCTTATGCTAACTCTAATATTATTGGCCTAATATGTTGCCTTCTTTAAAATATATCAGGATCTTTTTTATTAGGCCCTTCACCTGGATGCTTCAAATGATTAAATGCTGGCCCTTCTACATTATCTCCGTCTATTGTAAATCTTGATCCATGACATGGACAATCCCAAGTTTTTTCTGCATCATTCCAAACTAGTTCACAACCTAAATGAGTACAAGTAATATCAACTATGTGCAGTTCTCCATTTTCATCTCTATAAGCTCCATACTTGTCACCCTCAATTTCTACTACTTTAGCTTCTCCATTTTTAATTTCCACATCTCTTGGAGCAGGTGTAATCTTACCCATAAAAAGTGTTTGAGCTACATCTAAGTTTTCAGATACTAATTTAGCTCCAGAAGCAAGTATGTCAAATCTTGATGGACTATAAACTGGTGCCCATGGACTATCACCTTTTGTAATCAAATCTGTTAATATATTTGCTGCTGCAGTGCTATTTGTCATTCCCCATTTAGCATAGCCTGTCGCTACAAATACATTATTAGTTTTAGAAGTAAGATATCCTACATAAGGAACATCATCCACGGTAGTACAATCCTGTGTAGACCATCTATATAATATCTTTTCCAAGTTAAAAGTTTCCTTTGCAAACTTGCCTAGGTTTTCGTAGTGTACACTTGTATGATCTTCACTTCCTGTCTTGTGATGTTCGCCACCTACAAGTATCATTTCTCCATCTTCATAGCTTTGGGAACGCAGTGATCTACCGGGTTCTTCTGCTGTTATGTAGGTTCCCTGTGGAAATTTATCTTTTATCTTAATACCAAGTACGTAGGATTTTTCTGCATACATTCTGGCGAAGTACATACCTAGTCCGTCATAGCATGGAAAATGGGATGCTATAATAGCCTTTGATGCTGTTACCTTGCTTCCGTTGTTTGTTACTACTACACATTTATCACCATCATCAACATCTACAACTTTAGAAAACTCAAAGATATGACTTCCATCTCCCGGTATTTCCTTAGCTATTGAAGTTATGTATTTCAATGGGTGAAATTGTGCCTGATTCTCAAATTTTATTGCCGCTCTTATATCAAAAGGAAGCTCTATCTTATCTTCATAAGATGCCTTTATCCCTAATTTTTCAGCAGCTTCTACTTCATTTTGTATTTTTTCAATATAATCTTCAGACTGAGTATACACATATGAAGGCGTCCAGCAAAAATCACAATCAATATTTTTTTTCTTTACTAAGTTCGCAACAAAATGAATTGCTGATTCATTTGCCTCTGCATACTGTCTAGCCTTTTCTTCTCCAAACTTTGAAATAATTTTACTATATTTTAATCCGTGCTGAGATGTTAACTTAGCAGTTGTATGACCTGTAGTACCATGTGCAATTCTACCTGCCTCTATTACAGCAACCTTAAGTCCTTTGCTTTTCAGTAGAAATGCTGTAGTAATTCCGGTAATTCCACCACCAACTATTGCAACATCCACTGTTATGTCCTCTTTTAATACTGGATAATCCGTTTTATCTATGGATGCAATCCAATAAGGTTCATGAATACTAGAAAATACATCCAAGCTAAGTTGTTTTGAGTCGTACATAATTATTCTCCTTTCAGACGAAACACTGCATAATTTATTTTTACTAGTTTCAGCCAGCAAGTCCATTTAGGACTTACATCTCAATCTATATCCCATTTTATTTTTTGCTACTTTTATAAAAATATGTATTGTAAGGTATTATAAATCAATTACCATATAGTTATTGAATAACTAAAAAATTAAACGCACACTTTGAATATAAGTGTGCGCTTTACATCAACCTTTTATTATTTTTTCATATCATTAAGCAATACTTTCATCATGAACTAAATTTAAATTGTTTTCAGCTTCTTCTTTTCCGGCTTTATTTAAAAGAATTATTGATACTAAAACTGAAATCAAATCTGAAATAGGATAGGCAATCCATGCTCCAATAGTACCAAGTATTTCAACAAGAATAATTGCTATTGGTATAAAAACTACCAATTGTCTAAAGATAGAAAGCAGGAAACCCTTTTTAGCTTCTCCAATCGCTTGATTATAATATATACCAATGTAGTAGACTCCAGTTAAAGAAAGTAATGAAATACATATCCTTAGTGACTTTACTGCCTCTGGAAGTATTTCTTTATCCTTTAAAAAGAAACCAATAATTTCATTCGAAAATGTGCCTATAATCATAGCAAAAACTACTGATATTATTGTAACCGTCTTAATAGATGTAATAACTATTTCCTTAACTTTATCAAATCTTTCAGCTCCATAATTATAAGCTACAATTGGCTGCATAGCAGAACTGATTCCAATTATAACAGTAAACATAAACATTGAAATTTTAGTTACTACTCCAACAATTATTATAGCTGTGTCTCCACCAGAAGAATAAAGCAGATTGTTCAAAATAATTGTAACTACAGCATCAGATATTTCTACTATAAATGTAGAAAAACCTATAGCTACAATTGAACTGATTACATCTTTATTTAGCGAACTGCAAGCAAATGTAATTGAATAATTAATATTAAACTGCTTCAATGCGCAATAGAATTTATAGAAAGCATATGCAAATACAATAATTTGAGAAATAACTGTTGAGATAGCTGCACCTTCTATACCTATATGAAAATGAGCTACTAAAACATAATTCAAAATTGTATTTACTAAAGCACCTAAAGAATTAGAATAAAGAGTAATCCTAGTATTTCCTAGTGAAGTCATAGTATAACATATTACTAATCCTAAACACTGAAACATGCCGCCAATTAATATCATTGATGTATAATCATTGGCCAATGAATAAGTTACATCACTTGCTCCTAGTCTATAAAGAAGAGGTTCTTTAATAAGATATATAAATACAGGAATGAGTATCATTAATATTATAGTTAATGCAAAAGCATTTATTATACTCTTTCTAATTTCAGAGGGTTTATTTTCTCCTAAATTTCTTGAAATATAAGTTGAAGAACCTACTGCAATTAATAATCCAATGGATGTTATAAACTTTTGAATTGGAAAAGCAACTGTAATTGCTGCAATGGCATTGCCTCCAATATATCTACCAACGAATACAGTATCGATCATATTATATAATTCAATAACTAATAGTGAGATAACCGATGGTATAGCAAACCTTAAAAGTATTCTATTTATATTTCCATTAGAAAAAATTCTTTCACTATTTCCCATATATATCTCACCTCCATCTCTAATCATATATGGTAAACCCATGAATAACTTTTCTAATTTCATTATATTTCTTAGGCTTATTTATCACATTCACATTTAAGCTTAATAAAATGTACTTTTAAGCTTCTACACATTTCTGTAAAAATGTAAAAAGGTACAAAAGCACCTTACTTTTGGTGTTTTTGTACCTTTTTAATCAAAATCAATATAGCTCCATAGCCTTTAAGAACGGTCTGAACATTTACAACGGCACTTTTCTTAAAATATTTAAATTCTATTTTTGGGAAAGATGCCTTATGAAGTATTTCCTTTTCTTCTTTATTAATTCTTACTGGTTTACCCATCTGGAGCCAATAATTGAAGGAGGAGCCCTGCTGCTCATTAATTTCATAACTTGTAATTCTAATATCAGATTGTATATTTGTTATGTTTAATGAAATTTTCTTTGATGTAGCATTTTTTAGTCCTCTTGATTTAAAAAATTCCTTATAAGTAACTAATTCATCTATACCCTCATGAAAATTATAAAGTAAAACTTGAAATTCATCAGAGGATTTTGTAACTATATAACCATCCTCCTTAGCTACTAACGTATCCCCAAGCTTATTTAGTAAATAATATGCATAATAAGCTGGCTTTTTTATACCTTTGTCATTTATTAAACCAGGATACCCAAAAAACACTTCATTTGTCAGGTTTACTTGTTTATCTAAAACATCAAATGCTCTTAGGTATGATAGTGTATTACTATTTAGCGCATTGTGAAGAATAAAAGGAACCATGTAACCAGTATCATAAATAGGATTTGTTTCTACAATTTCTTTAACACTACATTTTTTTGTAATTTCAATATCATACTGATCTTTTAAAAGCTTTTTAATGCTAAGCTCCAGCTCTTCTGATATTGTATTCCCAAATTCAAACTCAAACAGTAAAAAATCTAGTGTATCTAAATCACTAAAATAGCTTAAAAAAGACTTAAAAGCTTCCAAAAAATCATTTTCACAAAATCCTGCAGAATCAATTACAATAAGGGGTTTAATATCAATAGAATATAAAAATTCTAATACGTCTTTTGTTCTGTTCCAGTTAAAAAAGTTTGACTCCGGAAAAATCGCCATATCTGTACTGAAAACATTGAGTATTCTGCCATATTCAAAGCCTATTTCATTTTGTAATTCTTCTAAAGCATCTTTATTATCTTCAATTAATAAATCAAAGGCATCCCCTATAGTAATTACATTCTTGAATTTTTTATTAAAAGCACCTAGATCTAAATCCATATCTATATTTATTTTTGTTATTCTATCCTCATAATTAAATCTATCATAGTCTTCTAAGTAGTATGATAAGTAGCTTATACATTCCTGAAAATCAATTTCTTTATAAATTTTCATTTTCTTTAGCTTATCTTCATCTACCTTGTACTTTTTTCTAAATTGAAGAGGAGTAGTTTTATAAAATAATTTAAAATTTTTATTATAATATCTTGCATGAGAAAATCCAATTTCTTCTGATATTTCAGTTATTGTTTTATCTGAATCCAGAAGTAATTTTATGGACTCTTCCACCCTAGTAAGATTTATCAAATCAGTAAAGCTGTATCCAGAGGCATATTTTATTTCATGAGATAAATACTGAGGACTTAAGAACTCCTTTTCAGCAATGTCCTGCAGAGTTATATTGTTATTATAATTATTTATTATATATTTATATATACTGTGGTATCTCCTAAACAAATTTATATCTTCCTTAAGTTCTTCCTTGCCATAAATTAAATAATTAAAATTATTAATAAGATGATAAAGCAGATCAACTAGTATATTTTCAATTTCTTCATCATAATCTTCTTGTTTCTGAAATATCTCACATAATATCCTTGATAAATAAGTCCTAAGCTCATCATATTCTTCGCTAGACTGTGCATCCTGAGTCGATGTGTTTGTATAAAAAAACATATTCGCGATATCCGAATAATATTTTTCAAAAAAATAAGGATCTATATGAAAAATCAAAATCTTATTAGAACTATCATCACTATGGAGCTGGTGGACCTCGTCAACATTAATAATTTCAATTTGCTCTTCATGTATTTGATATTTTATTGAGTTTATATATACCTCTACAGTGCCTTTAATAACATAAATTATTTCTATAGAGTTATGCCAATGAATTGGATAGTCCTTTATGCTCATATAAGATACATTAATAGGTGTTTTATCATTATAACTTATATATTCCCTTCTCAAAAAAAATCCCCCTTCAAAATCACTTATAATACTTATATGCGTAAAAAAGGCGCTGCCTTCATTAATGATTTTCAATCATTTTTTGGCAGCCCCTTTTAAGCTTAAATACTGTACTTTTACTATAATTTATACTTTTTTAGCCCTGCATCCATATTGTTTGCAAGAGAATTTAATTCTTCAGCTGACTTTAACATATCGTCAAATATTTGTAATTGTACATCTACGCTGGCAGCAAGTTCTTCACTAGCTGCAGCTGTTTGCTCAGATACATTTGCCGTGTTCTCTATAGAAGAGATTGATTTATTTTTAAGTTCTTCCATCTGACTTATAGCATCGTTTGTCTCATTAATTTTTAATATAATTGAATCAATAGCTGTAGCAATCCTTTTGAAAGATTGTTCAGTCTTATCAACAGCAATAAGCTGCTCTTTTGATACATTTTGCATTACCCTTGTTGCATCTATAGTTTGCTTTGAATCGCTTTGTATGTTCTTTATCAAATTACTTATTTCCTCTGTAGATTGCTTACTCTGCTCCGCAAGCTTTCTTACTTCTTCTGCTACAACCGCAAAACCTTTTCCTGATTCCCCAGCTCTAGCTGCTTCAATAGCAGCATTTAAAGCTAACAGGTTTGTTTGATCTGCAATGCTCTGTATTGAATCAACAAATAAGTTAATATTTTTAAGAGTCTCTGCTAAATGGTCTACCGCGTCGAATATTTTCTCTGAAGATAAATTTAAGTTAGAAGACTTATCCTGCAAACTTTTAACCGCATCAAGTCCTTGCTTATTTAAATTGCTCACATTGTCTGTTTCCTCTATTACAGCATCATAGCTATCATTTACAACAACAATATGATTTGACAGGTTATTCATAATATCTACGCTCTTTTGTGTTTCAGAAACCTGATTCGAAGCATCAGCTGCAATATCATCAATAGTTTTCGATATTTCTGATATTGAGGCAGTGGCTTGTCTAACTTTATCAGTCATATCAATTGAGGATTTTACCATTGACTTAGTAAGATGATAGGATTCTTCAACTATCTTTCGCATCTCTGAAGTAATAGAATTTATATGGTCAGCTACTTTTCCAAGAGCCTTAAAGTCCTTTTTATCCAAACTAGTAGATAGGTCTCCTCTACTTATATCTTGTACAATAGAAATAAAGTTGCCTGATGTTTTCTTAATTGTGGCAGTAAAAATAACAAATAACAATAAACACATTACAATATTTGAAATTATACATGTCAATGAAATTAAAAAAATCTTCTCTGAGTTAGTAAAACCTTTTATAATGAAACCTAAAAAAGCACCTTCTAAAATAGTGGCTAATAAAAAAATTAGAATTGAGGTAGTAAACATCTCCTTCATTAATGAAACTACATTTTTTGATTTGCTATTGTTATCATTAACAATACTGCTCATAAATTATCCCCCTAGTCTTTATTATTCTTAAGTCTAAATTTTGGTCTATATATATATATTATAATAGAATTTTAAAATAAGGAAATAGGGTCAACCATTTTATATAAAAAAGAACAGGTCAATCCTGTTCTTTAAAATATTTTATTTTACTAATCTAAAATTGCTGCGTGGAGAATAGATAAGTTCCGTACGCCCAACTATATCATTTAAATCTATCATTCCTATGTCTCTGCTATCAATACTATTATTTCTATTATCACCCATAACAAAAACCTTGCCCTTTGGTATTGTAATTGGCCCATAATCATTTGTTAATATGTTTCCTAAAAGCTTTGCCCTTTGCCGATTCTCTCTTAAATATGTCTCATCTACAGAACTTCCATTGATAAATAATACATCATCTCTAAACTCAATTGTGTCTCCACCTATTCCTATTACTCTTTTAATAAAATCTGTGTTCTTTGTGGCATGTAATATTACTACATCGCCTCTATGTGGTTTTACTACATAATACACTAGTTTGTTCACCAGAACTTTTTCACCACTGTGTAGTGTAGATTCCATGGATGAACCACTAATTCTATAAGTTGTAAAAAAACATATTGATATTAAGTTCCATACTACGGAAATAAAAAAAGCTATAATAACAAGCTTTAGTATATTTCTTCTATTAAGTTCTACAGAATTTATAGCTCTCATCCCCTAAAACAATTTATAAATATTCTTTCTAAATTCTATTAGTAAAAGAATTATATTATGTTATTAATTGCTCCTTATTTTCACAAATGTTTATTGCCATTGGATCTATTACTATAAAAAATGCAACTATAGATGGGGTTGAGTAGCTCTCCTTATAAAAATAAAATCATACAAAAAATAAAAAAGCTTGAACAATAACTTATATTGCTCAAGCTTTTACTCTACCTAAAAATATTAGCTTAGAATAATATTTTGTAGACTAAATTTAATAAATTCCATTATAAACCTAGTATCCTCCAAATATATAAAATTAAATTCTCTATATATCTTCATATCATTTATTGGTACTGTTACTATAGTACCTCTATCTATTTCACCTTTAATTGTCTCCTTTGATATTATTGTATATCCAAGATTGGATTCAACTAATGATTTTATTGCACTTATGTCCCCAACTTCCATATACGGAAAAATATCTTCTATGTCATATCCTCTTTCCTTTAAACTATTTTCAAATACCTTCCTAGTTCCTGAGCCTTTTTCTCTTAAAATAAGCTTTCCGTTTATTATTTCATCTATATCTATTTGTTCTTTTAAAGCAAATTCATGTTTAGGGGATACAGCCAGAACGAGTTCATCATTTTTAATTTTTATATGTTTAAAAATCTTTCTATCAAAAGGTCCTTCAACTAATGCTAACTCAATTTTTTTATTTATAAGCTTATGGATTATTTCTTCTGTGTTATTTACCTGAAGCAAAATATCTATAGTTGGATTCAAATTCTTATGCATCCCTAGAATATTAGGTAATATATATCCTCCTATAGTAAGTGTAGCTCCAATTTCATGAACCTTTTTTGTTTTTGACTCTTTTTTCAGTTCTAACTCCATTCTAGAATAAATTTCCTCAAGCTCCTTTGAATATTTCATAAGCAGCATGCCCTCTTTTGTTATAGAAAACATTCTACCTTCTTTTTTTATCAACTTTACTTCATAATATTCTTCAAGAAATCTAATATGCTGTGATACAGCCGGTTGTGTTAAATTTAACGCCTCTGCTGTTCTAGTAAAGCTCTTTAACTGAACTAATGTAATAAAAGTTTTTAATCTTACATCCAGCAAAAACTCACCCCTTTTGTTAATTATACTTCTAGTATAGCTTATTCTTTATATAATTATAAGTAAATCTTTTAAATAAATTATCATTTATAAATTTTACTTATAATTATATAACATTTTATAATTTGTTTTATTTTTCTCTCAGAGTTAATATTTAAAAGAAGGTTATTTTGAAATGAGGTAAAAGGTCTAAATGGGCTTTTACGGGTAACTTGAGAGAGGCAGCGAGCACGATTAAGTTACTCAGTGTTTCGAGTGGAAGGAGAAAAACAAATGTTATTTATTAAAGAAAAGGGACCAGGTATTTTATTTGCATTTATTATAGCTGTGCTATCATACTTTCTAGGCAAACTATTTCCCATTATTGGCGGACCGGTTTTTGGAATAGTTATTGGTATTTTGATTAATAATTTTTGGGGAAAGCCAAAATACACTTTAAAAGGGGTAGCCTTTACTTCAAAAAAAATATTGCAGTGGGCAATAATTGTCCTTGGTGGTGGGCTTAGTTTATCTCAAGTTTGGAAGACTGGCTCAGATTCTTTTGCAGTAATGATTTTCACTATTACTGCTGCATTTATCTCTGCTTATGGTTTTGGAAAGCTTATGAACATACCATTTAAACTTAAATCCTTAATAGGAGTTGGTACTGCCATTTGTGGTGGTTCAGCCATTGCAGCAATTTCCCCTATTATTGAAGCAGATGAAATGGAAGTAGCCTATTCTATATCTACAATATTCTTATTTAATATTATAGCTGTTTTAATATTTCCACCACTAGGACATCTTCTAGGTTTTTCTGATAAAGCCTTTGGTCTTTGGGCAGGAACAGCAATTAACGATACGTCTTCAGTTGTAGCAGCTGGATATGCTTTTAGCAATATTGCTGGTACTTATGCAACCATAGTTAAACTAACAAGAACAACTATGATAATTCCAATTTCCATAATCTTTACTATAGCAGTAGCTATTAAAAAGAAAAAAGAGGCTAAGGAAATTGAAGGAGTAAATTACAGCTTTAAAAAAGTATTTCCTTGGTTCATATTATGGTTTTTAGTTGCCTCTCTATTAAATACTTTAGGAATCTTTAGTGCGCCAATGATTAATTTTATTAATAACTTGGGTAAATTCATGATTATAATGGCTCTGTCCGCTGTAGGACTAAGTGCTGATTTTAAGCAAATGCTTAAAACTGGCGTAAAACCAATCTTTCTAGGTTTGATTGTATGGTTCGTGGTTGCAATAGTAAGTATAATAGTACAATTTTCAATTGGCCAAATCTAGTTTTTACTCATTGGTTACACGGCATTAGCAAATTAGAATACAGGTATGAGAATTATAATTACTATAATCTTGTAAATCCAGATAATTTTTAAACCAAAACTTAAATACTATAAAGATAAGGATAATAATTATATACAGCTTATAATTATTATCCTTACTTTTTTGTTTAATTATCTTTTATTTATGGATACAATTCTATGTTAACCACATTTTTAGGTATGTCTCCATTTAGTATAGCTATAATATTCTCTGCTGCCATTATTGACATTTTCTTTCTTGTTTCTATAGTGGCACTTCCTATATGAGGCAGCAGTACCACGTTACTCAATTTCAAAAGTTTTTCTTCAATATATGGTTCATTTTCATATACATCCAGACCTGCACTCCATATACGCTTTTCTTCAAGTGCCTTTGCCAATGCAATTTCATCTACCACCGGGCCTCTTGAAGTGTTTATTAATATAGAGGTACTCTTCATTAGGCTTAATTCTTTTTCACCTATTAAATGCTTTGTTTCAGGAGTTAAAGGGCAGTGCAATGATACAAAATCTGATCTTCTTAAAAGCTCTTCCTTTTCAACCCAAGTAGCACCACACTCTTTTTCAAAACTCTCTTCTCTAGTTCTATTATGGTAAAGTATCTCCATATCAAAGGCCATTGCTTTTTTCCCAAAAGCTCTGCCTATTCTCCCTGCCCCAATTATCCCTATTGTTCTACCAGTAATATCCTGACCTAAAAGTAATTTTGGAGCCCATGCCTTAAAATTGCCATGCCTTGTATAAATATCGGCTTCAACTACTCTTCTTGCGGCGCTAAATAGCAAGGTCCATGCTAAGTCTGCAGTTGCATTAGTCAATACATCAGGAGTATTAGTTATAGCTATGCCTCTCCTTGTAGCCTCCGCCATGTCAATATTATTATACCCAACTGCATAATTTGAGATTACTTTAAGTTCATTTGCAGAGTCCATTACTTCCTTATCAATAATATCACTTAATAAGCATAATACAGCCTGCTTATCCCTTATATTTTTTATTAGTTCTTCTCTTTTTATTCCACAATTACTGTTAAATACCTGAACATCAAAATGGCTCTGTAATAGTTCAATTCCTTCTATAGGTATATCACTAGTTACCAGTACTTTTTGCCTTGTATCCATTTATATCCTCCTCTAATTGTGCTTATTTTTACCCTTTCCCTTCGATTTATTATAGCTCTTTTTTAACTCCTCAAGATCCTTTTTATAATTTTCCCAATTTTTTAAGTCATTATTATTATTAACCATACTTTCCTGATTATTTTGTGGTTGCATCACTTGATTATTATTGTCTTGCGTACTCTCATTATCTTCATTGTTCGGCATATCTATTGCATCCTTATTAGTATTCTCCTTGGAATCTACTATTTGCTCCTTTTGAACGCTGCTATCTTTATTATCCAAAACTTTATTATTTTCATTGTATGCCAAAAAACTAGAAAAGCACAATAATAAAATCAAGAAAGTGACTGCTACTAAAATGATTTTCTTTCTGCTCTTCTTATTTTTCTTATGAATGGATTTATCATTCAATTCTGTTTTAAATTCAATACTTTTATTATCCATTATTTCTGTTCTGTCAGAAGGATTATTGTAAAAGCTATAATCTAAAATTTTAGTTGTTTTGTCGTTATTTTCAATTATATTATCAATATACTTTTTTAAAGTATTAATGCTTTCGAACCTATCACCAGGTTCTATTTGCATACATTTTTTTATAATATCCTTTATTTCCTTACCTATCTCCATAGAATAGCTATCATCTTTAAGCGGTTCATTAATAGTATTAGGGCTCCTTTTATTTATTAAAAAGAATATTACTGCTCCAAGTCCATAAATATCACTTCTGATATTTGATTGATTGGCGCCATATTGCTCCGGAGCCGCATACCCCTTAGTTCCCAATGCTACCGTGTCCATGTTTCCATTTACTTTATATATTTTTGATATTCCAAAATCTACAAGGGTTACTTGCTGTTCATTAGAAATAATGATATTCTGAGGCTTTAAATCTCTATAAATAATTGGTGGTTCTAATCCATGCAGGTATTCTAATATCTCACAGATCTTAGATGTTATCGATAAAATAGAAGTAATTGAAATATCCGTATTCATTTTTATATACTGTTCTAAATTGTTACCTTCTATAAAATCCTCAACTATGTATAGATTATCATTTTCATTAAAAATATCTATTATTTTAGGAATCCCAATATGATTTAAATTCTTTAAAATATTAGGCTCTGCTGAAAGGTCCACTTGGTCTCTAAAGCTTTCTTTCACTTCTTTTACTGCCCAATTTTTATTGAGTCTTTTATCTTTAGCTAAATAAACAGTGCTCATTCCACCTTTTCCAAGCACTTTTATTATCTCATATCTATTATCCAATAGTATTCCACTACTTAACATTACACTAACTCCTCTTATATATATTAGCCCAATTTAATATACGTAAAAGAAGTTAAATATAGAAGGGCAATTAAAAATCCGAAGTAAAAAACTTCGGACTTTTAATTAAAATGTAGTTTTTGAAGAGTTCTTTAAAACGCTTATATTCATGATTTCCATTTGGAAAGCTTTAAGTAAGGCCTTCTCTAAAACCTTTTGCTCATCGAAATTTTCAACATCCTTACAAACAGCAAAAACTTTATTTACTTCACCGTAAACATTCCTATAAGTTAATATAACATTAGGTTTTTCATATTCAACATTTATTATTTTAACTCCCCAGGATATTTGTGCAAGGTCACCATCTACAGAAAGTTTTGTAAGACTCTTAAGTTTTTCAACATCTTCAGTCTCGCTTTCAACTATTAGCAGTTCATTACCAACTTTGTATTTTGACATATTCAATCCCTTCTTCCTCATTTTATTAGTTGTTCTTTAATTTACCATTAGAATCTTAATACTATTTTATATTTATTAGATACACTTAGCAATGGTAATTTTTTAGAATATTCTTTCATTATATGCTATTTTTCATCATTTTACTGCTATTGCTTGATATTTCCTTAACAATCTCAATAGTATAAAGATTTATAAAAAGCAGCAAAGTATTATTTCTACTCAGCTGCTTTCTCAAACATATGTAATTGTTTATTTATATATTTCTTTAACTGTATTTATCCTTTTAACTATTCTATATCCATTACTTTTAGCCACCCTATCAACATTTACTTTAGTATATTTTTCTAACTTAGCCATAAATTCTTCTGTTACTATTTCCTTTTGTGCAACCATCTTCAATCCTTTTTCCCAGCTAGCGGTTAGGGTAGGATTAAGAAGACTTGGTATTGATTCCTTAATTACTTCGTATATCATTTCACCTTTTGATGTTGGAGTTAACACTTGAGTCTTATTGTTGGTTTTTATATATTCTATTTTCTCCAGCTTTTTCAAAATTTCTGCTCTAGTAGCACTAGTTCCAATTCCTGCTCCCTTTATATGTTCTCTTAGCTCCTCATCTTCAATTAGTTTACCGGCATTTTCCATTGCGATAATTATAGAACCTGAAGTAAATCTCTTGGGAGGCGTAGTTTCTCCATCTTTAATATTAAAGGCATCTAATTCAACCTTTTGGCCCTTTTTCAAACTACTTAAAAAGACCATATCCTTCTCTTTGCTTCCTTCTGGCTTTAAGATTTCAAGATATCCTTTTTCAACACATACTTTATTATTGGTAAAGAAGTGTTCTGCTCCAATAATTGTATCTACACTAATTTTAGAATATTTTGCAGCAGGATAAAAAATTGCTAAAAACCTTCTTACTACTGTCTCATATATATTCTTTTCTATACCCTTCAAGCCTTCATAACTGTTCAAGCCTTCCCCAGTTGGAATTATTGCATAGTGATCAGTAATTTTGCTATCATCTATGTATTTTGAATTAACTATTTTCTCCTGCCACTTTTTTTCTATTATATTTTCGGCAGCGCTTTTTATTTCTTCATCCTGTTTAAAAAAAGTAAGCCCCTTAATATTTTTTATTATCTCCTTTGCAACTGCTTTGGATAATACTCTTGCATCGGTTCTAGGATAGGTCACCATTTTCTTTTCATATAAACTTTGCACTACTGATAATGTTTGATCAGGATTTATCTTAAACTTTTTTGAACATTCGTTTTGAAGTTCAGCTAAATTAAACAAAAGTGGTGCTGCTTTGTTTTCTGTGCTCTTTGTAATCTTGTCAACTACTGGCTTATTATAAGTTAGGTAGCTCCTTAAGTCTTCTATTAATTTTTCAGCATCTTCTCTTTTTTTAAAACCACCTTCATTATATAAAAGTGCAGATTCAAAATATTTTGAGCCTTCTACCGCCTTCCATTCCCCCTCATATCGAAGCTCATCGCCTATTTTAAAGGTTGAAGAAAGTTTGTAAAAAGGAACACTAACAAAGCTTCTTATCTCTCTTTCTCTATCCACTATCATTCCAAGAACACAGCTCATAACTCTTCCTACTGAAATCACAACCCTATCATTTCTAAGCATATTTGCTATTATTCTTCCATAAACTAGAGTTAATACTCTAGAAAAATTTATTCCAAGCAAGTAATCCTCTTTAGCTCTTAAATAAGCAGATGCTGCCAATGCATCATAATCAGATAGAGGCTTCGCTTCCTTTATTCCTCTTTTTATCTCCTCTTCAGTTTGAGAATCAATCCATACTCTTTTCTTTTCCTTTCCTGAAACTCCAACCATTTCATCTACTAATCTATATATATATTCTCCTTCTCTTCCAGAGTCTGTACACACATAAATTGTGGTAATATCCTCTCTTGTAAGTAAAGCTTTAACCACATTAAATTGTTTTTGGACTGATGGAATTACCTCATATTTATAAGCCTTAGGCATAAAGGGAAGTGTCTCTAAGGTCCATTTTTTTAGTTTCTCATCATAAACTTCAGGGTAACTCATAGTAACTAAATGACCTACACACCAGGTAAAAATCATTTTATCAGATTCTATATAACCATCAAGCTTTGTACCTTTTACATTTAACAACTTTACATAATCCATTGCTACGGAAGGTTTCTCTGTAATAAATAAAAATTTGCCCATAATTAACCTCGCAGTTTCTTTAATCATATATATTATATTGCATATTAAGCCTAAAAGTCCAATTACTATTTTGTTTTAGCTTTGATTAATTATTTCTTAGATTTTATATTGTTAATATTATTTTCCTTTAACTTCTCTTGTCTTTAAATTTTTATTCTAAATAGAACAATTCTAAATATATATAGTAATAGTTATAAAGGGGGGGATAAAAATGGCTAAGAACAAAGAAAATAAAAACACCAAAAAAAATGATTCCAAAAAGAATTCAACTAAAAAGGACACTAAAAAGAAAGACTCTAAGAAGAAATAATTGCATAAAAGTAAAAGAGCAGTTCAATTTCTGCTCTTTTAACTATTTTATTTCCAAGTAATGTTTAAAACTAATATATGTTAATCTTTGCATCCACAATAATATGAATCATATTCCTCATCTGGTTTGTAACAAAATAGAGGTAAATCAGCACTACTGTCTTTTATAATGTTACAAAATGGGCACCTTGCCTTTCTACCATCCCATTTTCTAGTGGCTCTTTTATTGTAGCCCTCATGGTTTCTTGAGCATAACCCACATATTGGATTATCATTCTCATCAGTAGAATTCGCCCTATGGCCGCATTTCATTAAAGGTGATTTTTTCATAATATCCCCCTCATATAACCATTATAATTAAACTAAAATCTGTTATACAAGTTAGTACTTACTGTTATATTAAATTATATTCTATAATTATAAATTAATTACTTTATTTTATAGATGAATTATTAATAACTTTTTATTATTATAAATATAATAGCTACCTAAATGCCTTATATAGCGTTAGAACTATAGGATACAAATAAATAATGGCTGTGGAACTTTAAAATTCCACAGCCATTATTTAAAAACATTTATTATTTAACATTTTTCAGTATATCTTTAATAAATTCGCTATTAGGGTAAACCTTTAAGATGTTATTGTATACTTTAATCGCCTTATCCTTTTCTTGAATTTTGAGATATGAATCGGCAAGCTTAAGCATTAAATCTAGGTCATTGCCTATTATTTTATGTGGTACTTTTTCAAGCATTTCGGCCGCTTTTTCGTAGTATTCCTGAGAATAATATATAAGTGCTCTTAAAGTATTACATTTTATATTATCAGGTTCCATATCAGATAATCTATTTAATAGATTTAAGCTATCATCTAGCTCATCCAATAAATATTTATCAATAGCTTCATGTAGAAGGATGCTTGGCTCACTTTTATAATACTTAATCTTCTTATAAATATAATAAAAATAAAATGGTACAGCAGCAAATAAGTATGGATATACTATTGCTAATATCAATAACATAATTCCAGACACTACATATACACGAACATTCATCTTTGGACTTTTCAAATAGAATGGTTTTAAAGAAAGTCCTTCTACAGGCTTTAACTCATAATCTTTATTCTTCATCTAGTCAGTTCCTCCAATAGCTCCCACATATCTCCGTTCTTTTTTTTCAGATTTATTATTTTAAACTCCTTATTAACAAATGCATGTGTTGTGCTTCCTTTAGCAAGTACTTTATTATCCTCTTCTCTAATAACATGATAATTAAAGACTACCTTTGCACCATTAAGCTCTTCAATCCATGTTTTTATAGTAAGAACATCTTCATACTTTGCACCCTGAATATATTTACAACTGCTTTCTACTAATGGTAAAAGAACCCCTTGCTTCTCCATTTCTCTGTAATTCATACCTGAAGCTGAAATAAACTCAGTTCGTCCAACTTCAAACCATGCATAATAATTTGAATGATGTACTATTCCCATTTGATCTGTCTCAACATATCTTACCTTAATCTTAGTTTCATTCATATACATAAAAACACCTCTTATATTTATCTAACTTAATGAATAGATTCTTCTTCATAACAGTCTATACCTCTAATACAACTATCACATACTTCGTCAAGTTTTTTAAGAACTAGTCTATATCCTTTCTTTATATATTCATTTTCATAAAGCTGTTCATATGGGATTTTTTCAATATCATATTCTAATATACTTAAGTAATTTTCACCATATATTTTCCTAAGAAGTAGCTCATAGTCTAGCTTTATAATACCATGATTTTCGTGGCTAGCACAATTCAAATTTTTAATATCACAGTTTGTCTTCTCTATTATTCCATAAAGCTGATATATATAACTCATTTCCTTTAAATCAAATTTCCCTTCTAAAGATGATACGACTAAAGAGTAATTTGAATTTAAAGGTACCGGAAATGCTGTAACTTCCTCATCACAATTAAAGGTTTTTAGGCTCCTTATACTTTGAAAGATAGCATTACAAATATCTAGTCGTATTAAAGCTGCGTTTTTACATACTTTTTTAACTATATATTTTTCTTCATACTTTCTATTTTCTTCTATCATCTTAATCTGAACTTTTTCTGACCTTATCATTTGTTTTTTAGTTATTATCCAACTACAAATTCCTCCTACTAACGCTCCTGCTATAATTGCTGCTGTGGATATAATTGTAGTTATCATATTTTCCGACAGTGATGATAAAACCTTGAACATAAGCAGCCACCTTTCACATTATTGTGAATTTACAATAGTATAATATCCATGAGTAATTATTTTATACTTAATAAAATAAACAAAATATTATATTGCTGTACATGCATTATATTGAAATAAATGTTTAAACTAATATTTAGACTATATAGTTCGATTTTTTTAATTATTTTTTGACAAAACTTACTAAGATAAAATATAATGAAATCATGTATAATTACTAGAATTATTTATTATATATCATAATAAATTTTAATATATAAATTATTAATAAAAAACTGTATATTAGAATTATTAATTAGGAGGATTAATATGCCAATTAAAATTGTAGCCGACAGTAGTTGTGACCTTAATGATGATTTAAGAGAAAAAATGAATATTACACTTGTTCCATTGACATTAGAGCTTGAGGACAAGGCATATATAGATGATGATAATCTAGATCTTAAAACATACTTAAAACACATGGCGGAATGTAAGACTTCACCAAAAACAGCCTGTCCATCGCCTGACGACTATATAAATTCTTATAAAGGTGAAGAAAGCGTTTTTGTTGTCACACTTTCTTCAAAACTTAGCGGTTCTTATAATAGCGCAGAACTAGCAAGAAATATTTACATAGATGATATAGGCAATAAGTTCATTCATGTTTTTGATTCTCTTAGTGCTTCTGTAGGCCAAACCTTAGTTAGTATTAAAATACACGATTTGGCTAAGTTAAATATTAGTGAACTGGAGATTGTTGAAAAAGTTAATAACTATATAAAGGAAATGAAAACTTTTTTCCTTTTAGAAAGTCTTGAACACCTGGCTAAGGCTGGAAGACTTAATCCAATTATTGCTAAGGTAGCATCTATGTTATCAATTAAACCTATAATGGGCTCCACTGATGAAGGCACAATTAGACTCGTAGAAAAATCAAGAGGATATAAAAAAGCTTTTTCAAGATTTGTTGATATAATTGGTGAAGAAGGTAAAAATCTAGAAGACAAAATACTAGGTATAGCCCACTGTAACTGCTTAGACAGAGCTTTGAGTTTTAAAGAAGAAGTATTAAAAAAATATAATTTCAAAGATATTGTTATAGTTGATATGAATGGTTTAAGTTCAACTTATGCTGATGATGGTGGACTTGTTATAGCCTTTTAATAAATATGTATAAAAAATTAAGACTTTTGAGATTTCTACTCAAAAGTCTTTTTTATTTATATATTAAACTGAATAGAATATAGGAATAAAGTCCTTATATTCATGCATCATATATTCTTCATACTTTTTACTTCCCATTAACTTGTAAATAATGTCCTCTGTATAATAACCCTCTTTATAGAGCTTTAACCCCTTTAATATCCTTTTAGCCTTACTTTTATTAAGTTCTAACATATCTATTAATTCATCAAAGCCATAATACTTTTTATATAAAACCTGCTGCAATTTATACTGAAACTCTAATTTATATTCTATATCTATAGAATTATCCCTATGAGGTCCGTGCTTTCCTCTATGGTGCTCTCCACATAGATATTTATAATTTAAAGGGAAATCAAGTCCCCCCTCGGATTTATGCACAATGTGATGTATATCAGCTGCTTTACCGCACACTTCACACCTATTCAATATATTCACTCCTTGATTACTTTAATATCTATATCCTATATAATTATACCACATATTTAGCAATAATTTATTACTACATAACAAATTCCATAATAATCACTTTTACTCCAAAATCTGCATTAGAATAGCTTACTGCCTAATAATTATAAGTTCATCTTCGATAATTTGATGCACAGTATCAGAAAGATTGCTTTGTTCCTCCTTAGTGAGCTTATTAACATATATAGGCTTATGAACCACCATGGTTACTGTATGTCCACTTACTTTTCTACCTACTTCTAATACCTTATATGTTCCATCTATAGTTATTGGAACTACGGGAACACCTGCCTTCAATGCTAGTTTCATGCTTCCCTTCTTAAAATCTCCCATTTCAGATTTTAAACTTCTTGTACCCTCTGGAAAAATTGCCATAGAATATCCCCTTTTTAAGGTTTCTATTCCTATATTAATAGATTTTATTGACTCTCTTACATCCTCTCTATCCATAAAAACTGTGTTCATATCTCTAAGCCAGCTTCTTACAAGAGGTATTTTCTCTATTTCTTTTTTTGCTATAAATCCAAATGGCTTGTCAATATAGCCAACCATTAAAAATGCATCAACAATTGCTTGATGATTGGCTACGAATAGGCATGGTCCTTCTGGTATATTATTTATACCTCTTACCTCCGAGGTTGTCTTAGATATCTTCATAATATGCTTACTTATCTTTTTTGCTTTTCCATATGCATACAACTCTGCTTCCACCTTAGACCTCTTCTTTAAAGAAGTTAATTTTATTCTCCAAAACGAAGTTACTATAAGATAAATTACAAAATATCCATACCACAGTATTTTCATTTGTTCCACCTCAAATTTAACTTATTATTGTATAAAATCTTAATAATAAAATTCAATTTCTATCTTATCAGATTTTCTTAACAATATATAGTGGATAATTAAATTTAAAAAATTTTCAATTTATTATCATACAATTAATGAATTTTATTCCAATACATGAAAAAACAGTCTTTACATATACATAAAGTCTATTTATATTGTTATTTTATTGAGTTAAAGTGTGCTATTATTTGGCTTTATAGTTCTATTTTTAATATAGATGTTAAAATGTGATTAGAATTTAATATTGATATTTGGATACTCTATTAATGGACGATTTATTAAAAAGTCTAATTTTATCTGTATTAGGAGGAATAAAAATTATGAATAACAATACTAATCAAGAAACAAAAGAATTAAATAGACAATCAAGACAAGGTTCAACTACTTCCATGAGTGCTTCATCAACAAGTGCTAATAGCCCTGAGCTTCAAGAAGCTAGACAATTAAATCAACAAGCTAAACAAGGCTCAACTTCATCTATGACTAGTTCAACTACAAGTTCCAGCAGCTCTGACCTTCAAGAAGCTAGACAACTTAATCAACAAGCTAATCAAAACATGACTTCTTCTGGTGCTAGCAAAATAAGCTATACTCAGCCAAGTATGTCAAATTCTTCTGCATCAACTACTTCTAGTACAGATATGAATAGTCCTGAGCTTCAAGAAGCTAGACAGCTAAATCAACAGTCCAAAAGTAAAAAAAGCAGATAATTTTTTATTTCACTAAGGAGGTATTTTCATATGACTAATAAAAAGCAACGCGAAGATACTGAAAATAGAGTTGATGAGCTTATCAATTTAGTTGAAAGAAAAACTAGAACTGAACGCCATTTAGAGCAACATTCAGATATAGGTGATCCGGATAGATTAGATAGACCTCAAGAATTACAAGATGAAAGAGAAGAGCAAATTCATAATTTAAAAAACAAAATAGTTTATGGTGATTCCGTAAATAATGACACTAATGACCAGATAGAAAACTTAGAGCGAAACTATGAATTTACTGAAGGATATATAAATCATAACTCAGATCATATAAGCAGCAAAGATATGAATAGAATAGAGGAAAAACAAGAGCACAGACGTGAACAAATGGATATATTAAAGCAATAGTTTTTAAAGCACATATTGATTATCAATATGTGCTTTTTATAATGTTTATGTACTAAGTATAAATTTATTAATTTCATTAATTAGCTTTTTACTGTACTCCTCTTGAGCACCATGTCCGCAGTTGGGAAAAATAACCAGACTCGAATTTCTAATTTCTTTAGCTATTTTATAAGCATCTTTTGAAGATATCAATCTATCATTTTCGCCCCATATAATTAAAGTAG
Source organism: Clostridium omnivorum (assembly GCF_026012015.1). Classification (NCBI taxonomy): domain Bacteria; kingdom Bacillati; phylum Bacillota; class Clostridia; order Eubacteriales; family Clostridiaceae; genus Clostridium; species Clostridium omnivorum. The sequence goes on from NZ_BRXR01000001.1 coordinate 262,996, forward strand.
GTTTTTCTATCTCCTTAATTTTCTCAAAATACAATTCATTATAACTAAGATTTCTAATTAAAGAAACAAATCCATATACTCCACGCTTAGTTCTAAAGCCACAATAATATGCATTTATGAATTCATCATTAATAACCTTGTGGTTATCTAAAAGAAACCTTGCTGCACAAGCTACTAAAACTTTACTTGTAAAAATATTTATCAGCTGAGGCATTAATGATATTCTTGCTAATTTAACTAATGAATTAGTTTTCTTTAGATTCATTTTATAACCAGCAGTGTCAATTAGAATAAGTTTGTTTACTCTATCCGGATATTTTATAGTCATATTTAGGCCTATCTCACCTCCCAGTGAGTTGCCTATAAGAATAGCTCTATCTATCTTAAAATAGTCCATAAATTCCCTAAGATCTTCAGTAAAACTATCAATACTATAATTATACCTTAGCTTTTCCGAACATCCACACCCACGCAAATCATAAGCATATACATGAAATCTTTTTGATAAAGGATAAAATATTTTTCTCCATGTGTAAACACAGGCTGAAAGACCATGAATCAAAATTATGGGTATTCCTTCACCTTTTTCAATTACATAGGTTTTTAACCCATTAATATAAATATATTTGTAGTATCCTTTAAATACATCATTTTGAATATTGCTTATTATTCTATCATTTTTCGACCTATATATTTTAAGCTTCATATTTATCACCTCTTATAGTTATTATTATTTATTATTTGGTATAGTCACATAAAAATGCATAAAAAAATAATGTCATGATGACATTATTCTTTTGCATAATTAAATGAAATTATAATATTATCTTCATAGTGCTCAAAGCCTAACGAAGTATAAGCCTTTATAGCTGGAAAATTATCTTTTCTAACCATAAGTGAAGGAATTTTACCCCTCTTTATAGCTCTTCTACATAGCTCTGAAACCGATGCTTTGCAATAACCATTTCCCCTATACTCTGCAGCAGTGTATACTCCTCCTATTTGGCATACATTATCTGTACATCCTAGAATTGAAGCTTTTGCTGCTATTTTGCCATCCCTAACAACAAATACTTCCTCTTCTTCTGCACTTCTCTCTTTAATAGTTTTAAAAGCTTCTTCCTGTGTTAATTCTTTCGAAAAGCCTATTTTATTAGCCTCAATAATAAATTCAATTGCAGCATCTATATTTACTGATTCACTACTCACCACCACTGCATCTTTAGACCTATAAGACTTAAAGTTTTTATTTACCAAATAGCTATAATTAGAAAATTCTTTTATTTTTTTATAATCTTTTATTTTTTCATATAATGGCAATATATATTTACTCATTCCCAAAAGATTATTCACATTTTTTTCTTTTATAATATCTGAAAAGTATTGTATTGAATTGATGCTTTCATAATGTGTAATACAATTTCCTAAGTTATAAAAAGCTATAACTCCCTGCAACTTGTGATTTTCTATATATCCATAATAATCTCCACATCTTCTTATGTTCTTATCATTATCTATTCCAAATTGTTTTACATTGCCTATAATCAAAGTAGTGTCAAATTCATTTTGTTTAAGGTAATCTAGTAATTGGTCTTTGTCATCACTGCTAAGCTTTTGTAAGCACCCCATAATATCCTCCAGCCTTCACCTATTACACCAGTAATTTAAATAGAAATGTAAATTACAAATTAAATTATTTGCAAACATATCCATTGCAGAATGTATACGTTTTACAAGTGAATTTTACCACTTACTGCTTTAGCTGTAAATATATCTAATTGCAAAATAATAAGAGTAATGACATAAATTTATGGAGAAAATAGTTTTTAGAGAGGTGATTAAATGAATTCTAAAAATAAGTCTTTCTATAACAATAAAGCAATTAATAAACAAAAGGATTGGGGTAAAGTTTCTTCAGCAGAATGTGGAAATGAAATTCGAAAAGCAGTTATGGATTTTGAAAAAAATCTTATTGAAGATCAAAATACTATTGAAAACAACGAATTAAGATAATTTATATAAGGAGGTTTACTATGAAGATTGAGGCTTTTTTTAGTACCTATAAAAATGCAAATGAAGCAGCTCAGAAGCTTAGAAGCGAAGGGTTTAATAACGCCTCTGCAGATTTAAATGAGCATTATGATATTAATAATAATAGAGCAGAAAATTTTGCTGGTTCAAGTACAGCTCCAAGCCTATCAGATTTAGTACTATATTCTGGAGAGCCTACAGATGTTACCGATAAGTCTCCATTAGCAGCAGCTAGTCCTATGGTTAGTGGAATGGGTGGCTTTGAAGAAATAACTGATATAAACTATAGAGTAAGTGTGGAAGTTAGTAATGATACTAGTGAAAAGGCCAAAGATATTTTACTAGCTTATGGTGGTGATATGAATAGTCCTAATCTTAACCTTCCAGAAAGAATTCAAGACTTATCTTTAAAAAATATTGATAGAAGTGATTTAAATATATAAATTAGAATGCCGTTATAATACGGCATTTTATTTTATATTAGATTATAATTATTGAGTTTTCCTTATATATTATATTATAATAGTTTTTATATTTAAGCATTTAGGAGGGTCTTCTTATAATGGAAAATATTGAGTTATTTACAAATGAACTAACTGAAGAAATTATACATGTTTTAAAAGGGGAAAACTTTAAAGATAATTTTAAATTAATCGTATCAAAAGAATTTTCATATATATTGGATTCTGAAAAAGATGTTTTTTTTAAGAGTCAGGCCTATGAAAATTTAAAAACTAAGATGACAAAACAAATACTTGAAGGCGGTCATTCGGAAATTTTTAAACAGCAGTTATCAGAGGTTATAAATCAAAACCTACAAAATCTTGAAAAATCAAAATATACACTTTCAGAAATTTTACCTCCATCCTTTACAAACAGTATTAAAGTTTATATTTACAATGAAAGTCCAAAAATTATTGCAACTATAAAGGAGTTTATTAATAATCCCAAGACTCAACGCAAATTAAAAGAAGAAATTAGTAAGTCTATAAATGGTTTTAACCCTATGGTCGCTAAATTTATAAATGCAAATTCTATCCACGCAAAAGTTATGGAAGGTATTAACTCTTATTTCGATAATCAAAGTAATATAATGAATATCATAACAAGTATTAATTCGGGTATTGATAATTTTATGAAAAAAGAAATATCTGAATTCTTCATTTACTTCCCTCAAGAGGGTAAGAATGCTCTGGCTGAGTCTCTATGTTCTACCATCATAGAGAATATATTTACTGAAAGCTTTGTATCATCCACTATAATACGTTTAGAGCAAAATATATTAAACAATCCAAAAAACAATATAAATGTAAATTTCTCAATGAGTACTCTTAGTAGTACATTAGTAAGTAAATTTATTGATGACTATTATGATATAAGCCTAGACATGGATAACACGAGAAAATTAATTAGACTTTTCTCAGAAGAAATTGTAAATAAGCTTCTAGAAATGCCTCTAAAAAACTTTCTTATTGCGGAGTAAAAGAAGGCGTAGGAAAATTACTAATCCTACGCCAATTATTTTATACATTGCTAACCATTCTTTCCTTAAGCTCTACATAAAACATTAAAATAAACTTTACTTCAAGTCCTACTTATTAGTTATACCTTTTTCATTAAAGCTCTGTCTTTTAATCTTTCCCCAGCTATTCTTATTTCTTTTAAATCTAAGAATTCCTTCAAGCCTGTATACTACTGTGAGCTGCCTATATCCAAAATTCTCTAATACACCATAGATTGTTAGCTTCAATAGTTGGGAAATGCTTGGATACTTATTAAATGTATATTCTTCTAACAATATAGCCCCTAAGGAAAGAATAACCCCATATAATATAGATGCTGCCAAAAACAACACAAAAAATCTAACATTAAGTAGCCCAAGTACATACGATAATGGTACAAGAATATATCCTAGTAATTCTATAATAGGTCCTAACATTTCAAATAACCAGTAATACGGTGCCGCAATGAGTCCTATAGAGCCAAATCTAGGATTAAATAACATAGACTTATGCCTAAATAAACTATCCATTAACCCAATTTGCCACCTTTTCCTTTGAGCTCTTAAATCCTTCATTGTTTCAGGAGCTTGTGTCCAGCAAACTGGGTCAGGTATAAATTTTATACTATATTTTATCTTGTTCCTAATCATATATTCATGCAATTTAACTACAAGTTCCATATCTTCGCCAATTGTTTCTTTGGAATATCCACCAACTTTAATTACTTCAGATTTTTTAAATGCCCCAAATGCTCCTGATATTATTAAGAGTGACCCTACATAATCCCACCCCATACGTCCAGTAAGAAATGCTCTTAAATATTCAATAATCTGAAACATAGCTATTTTATTTTTAGGCAGTCCTACTTTTTTAATAATTCCATTTTCAACAACACTTCCATTAGCTATCCTTACTATGCCTCCAACAGCCACAGTTTCTTTATACTCTATAAATGGCATAATAACTCTTACAAGTGAATTACTTTCTAATATTGAATCTGCATCAATAGCTGCGAAAACAGGATATCTTGATATATTAATACCAGTATTTAAAGCATCAGCCTTTCCTCCATTTTCTTTATCCACCACTACTAGATTTGGTATGTCTATATTTTTATAAATTCCTCTTACATTCTTTGTTTTAATATTATATCTAATGGGCTGATTAATAGGTTTTAAATTATATTTATTAATAACTTTACTAAGTGTACTATCCACAGACCCATCATTAATAACAATTACCTCAAACTGAGGATAATTTAATGATAATAGCGATTTTATATTCTCTACTATGGTTTCCTCTTCATTATATGCAGGCACCAGTACTGATATGGGAATCATATTCTCAGAAGAGGAATATTTTTTAAAGTCAGAATATAATATTTTTCTAATATAATCTGACAAACTAAAAGCTGATAAAATCAGTTGAGTAAAATAAATAAAATTAATACAAAGAACATAAAACAGTACAAAATAATTGAAATATAAAATTATTCTTTTAATAAGCAGCCAATTCATCTATCATCATCCTAACTTTCCCTATAAATGACATATTTCCTAACTAGATAGGCCAAATTTCTCTTTTTTTCATCCTGTGAATTCTCATATAAATATATATCATTTATAACTCCTGAATCTTCTAGTGAAGCTATTAGTATATCCTTTGCAAATTTATCTTCACCTTTTATTACCGTTTCAATTATTTCTATTCCTCTAGGTATTTGAAAAATAGATCTAGCAGAATTATATCTTACCCACCACTGACTATCCGATAATGATTCCACAAGCTTTGGAAGAGCCTTTGAGTCACCAATTCTTCCGAGACTTTTGGAAGCTGTAGACCTTACCTCCCATTCCTCATCCTTTAATTTATCGATTAATTTATCTAAAAACCTAACGTCTCCATTCTGCCCAATAGCTTTAATTGCTGCAATTCTTCTGTTTTTATCTTCATCATCAATATACTTGGATATTTGATAATTTAAATCAATGTCCATATAATTTCCTGCAGATTTTATAAATATTGTTGATAGAAATACGTCATCAGAATTAATCATACTTTTGTATAACTGAGCTTTATCGCCTTCAAAGCTATCGATTATTTCTGTCAAACTTCTATCACTTAATAAAAGATTACTACTAAGTTTATTAAATGCATTAACTAAACTATTTGCATCTCCAATTTTTGATATAGCCATTAAGGAATGATACCTAATATCAACAAAATTCTTATCGATAATTTTAACTAACTCACTTAAGGCTCTCTTACTCCTAAACTCGCCTAAATTCTTACAACTTAAAGCAATATTAAATTTATCACCTTTTTTTAAATTTTTCAGTTCATAATCCACAATACCCGTTTCTTCACATAATCTTGTCATACTATTTCTTATTTTACCATTATATAATTCAGTATAAACAATAATTCTTTCTATAATTAGTTTCCTTTTGATCCTATTTTTTATTATAGTTCTTATTTTAAGAATTTTATCCTCATCTGGGTACCTGTTCTCTAAGTCCTGCATAATTTTATCAATAAATGGTATAACCTCTTTCTTAAAAGCTTTTTCTTTCTTTGCTTCGATAAACTCTAAAGCTTTTTGATACAATAAATACGCATATAAGAAAAATATAAAACTTGAAAATAATATTATTGAATAATAAACGTATCTCTCCATATTTCCTCACTATCTAAACAATTTTTGAATTCTTAGATCAAGTTCTACAGGAGAAAATGGTTTTGTTATATAATCATCAGCACCTGCATTCAAAGCTATTTCAATACAATTTTCATTTTTTTGACTAGAAAGTACTATTATTTTCAAACTCTTATTGATATTATGAGATGATTTTATTAATTCAGCACAACCTATGCCTGGTATAGAAAAATCGGTAATTATTAAGTCTATATTTTTATCACTCATAACACTCATTGCACTATCAAAATTATTAGTTGTAAAAACTTCGTATCCTTTGTGGATATACCTAGTTTTTAATATAGTAAGCAAAATTTCATCCTCATCTAATATTAGTATATTTTTTTTAGCATCATCTTCAATTGAAGATAGATGTATATATGTCCTGCTCTTTCCATCCTTCTTTCCTTCATCGATGCTTTGAAGTGCATAACTAACTATTTTTTTTTCATCTTCTGTAATGCCATTATAGGAGGCTATACCTGCAGTAAAACTAATTTTAATATTATACTGGTCTGATAGCTTTGCAACTTCATACTGCATTTTCTCAGAAAAGCGTAGAGCTTCAACAGTATTTTTTCCTGGCAAAACAAAGATAAACTTTTCTCCTGAATATCTATATATGAATTCTCTCATATCTAAATTTTGTTTTAAAATATTAGAAAATTCCTTTAAAAATAAGTCTCCTCTCTCTTTCCCAAATACTTTATTAATCATGGACATATTGTCGATATCTAAGGCCAATACAGTATAAGGGGTCTTTTCTAAATTTGATGCTTTAAATACCCTTTTACTGTAGGCTTCACCATATTTCCGAGAATATACCCTAGTCAATGTATCAAATATTCTACTATTTATAAATTTCTTGCCAATGTCCATTAAATTCTTTGTCTTATTAGAAAGTTCTGTAATATTATAGGGTTTTTCCAAATAGTCAATTGCACCTAGCCTTAAAATCTCAAGTTTAGTATTTATATCCTTGAATCCTAAAAAAATCACTGGAATGTTTTCAATAGTTCCTTCGTTTTTTATCATTTTAAAGAAAGATATACCGGTGTTATCGAAATCATTATCTATTATTACAACACTTGGGCATTTTTCATTAAGTGTTTCAATAATGCACTTCTGAATGTTTTCCATGCAGTGTTTACAGCTTTCTATATATACCTCATAGCCCTCAGACTTTAAGTCCAATATAAAGCTATTTAATCCCCCTATATCAGTTGAATATATTACAATATTAGATGACTTTTCTTCGTCCATTTCAAATAATAAGTTGTCATTCATTTACTTCACCTCAATATCTTTGAATGCCTTTTGTATAATATAATAAGATGGTTTCAATCTCTCGTGGTACGTTGGCTGCTCCCATTCCTTCCATGAGTAATTAGCCATTCTAGTACCTCTTTCTAAAGTATTTCCCTTTAGAGCTAATAATCCTATACTAATACCATTAGTCTTAATAGGCATTATGCCAACTTTATACATATCTCCTATAACCATTTTTGTAGAAGGATCCATTACATTTAGTAGTGCCCATGGAATCCTTATTTCAATGTTATCACCATTTATAATAAAATCAGCCAATGAATTATAATTTTTATGTTCTGGATTTCCATCACCATATACTAATTTTCCTGTTTCATATTTTGACAGAGGTAATTTTATTTTATCCTGAGGTAAAAATAATTCTCTATTCAGACAAAGATAAATAGGATTAAATATACCATTATTCTTATTTTCAAAACTCTGGTTTTTTTCAATCATATTTAATTTAGAGTACATATAATAAAAGCTATCATAATATGCATCAACAAGAACACGTGACTTTTTTTCTCCATCAATGACTACTAGAAAATCTGCTGGTTTGTCAAAAGAAATATTTTTTTCTTTCCACTGTATATTACCACTACCATCTGTAATATCAATAGGTATGATTAAGTTTTCCTTATCCTTATCGAAATTCTTACATTGTGCTAGTAAATATAAATATTTTTCATCAGACTGCACATACATTTTTAGATTATCATCTTGAACAACTGGTTTAATTTTCTTCCATTCATCAATATTACCATCTACATAGCTTATACTTTTTTTACTTCCGGGATCAAAAGCCAGCAATCCGAATTCCTGTTCATTAGTCTGCGGATTTGACCAATAAGGTCTTCTATCCGCTATATCGAAGTCCATGGTATTCCAAGTTCTCTTAAACCACTCGTCCTGCCATGTAAAAACCAACCCTCCGGCATACCCCTCATCATAAATATCTTGAAGCATATTCTTGCACATTTCACCTTGAGTTTTTTCATCAATGTTACCTTGGTTATATCCACTGTGAATATTTACATGGGCCATTCCTCTTGAAGCTGGTATGCCAAACTCAGCAACTAATACTGGCATATTATACTCTTTTCTTAAATCCTTTAAATAAGCTTTGTAGGTATTTATATTTCCATTTTCATCAGTAAAGTTTTTGTAATTGCTTTGATAATTCATAAAGTCTGGATAATAGGGATAAATATGATAAGATGCAAATAAACCTGGCTTAAAAGCAGCTTCTTTTTGAATTTTTTCTGTATTTACACTTACCTTATCTTCTCTCTCAAGGGGCTCATTGGGATGTTTTAGCACATCTGTAGTAACCCAATTTGTAAAGCTAAGGGGTCTCTGCATTCCGTACCTTGCAGTTTCGTAATCGATAGTATAATCTCCTACCTCAGAAAGCCATGTTTCAAATGGAGAGGCACCTTTTGCAAAAAGATACTTTCCTTGGAAACTAGTTTTGCCCTTATTCTTTTCATTAGTTCCAATAACAAAATCAGGATCCCATTCAATTCCTAATATCCAAGCAGTAAAGTACTGAGATACATCTTTACTATATACACCACTTGCGTGCCCTTTTTCAGGTGCTAGCACAGCATTCCCATGAATTATATCTATTGTAGTTTTTATATCCTGCTTAAATCTATCCATTATCTTAGGGTTAAATGCATCATTTGTATTTGCAATATCATCCTCATTAATCCATACGCCCTGCATTACATAAATAGGTTTTATATTTTTTTTATTATATTCATAAAGGGCATTATAAAATTCAGGCTTCAAAATAGTATAGACTCTTATCGTATTAGCATTTAATTCTCCAATATACTTAAACCACCTAAGGTATTCTTCCTTCGTTATTGCTAGTTCCCCAGGAAATGTTCCAGGCTTACCAGCACCTATATTTACGCCCTTTATAAATTCCTTTTCCCATTTTCCATACTTATTTACATAAAAATATTTATCATCCACCATACATACATATTTCACATTATCTTTATGAATCGAAGTTTTATCTCTAATAATAGGAGTTAATTTAAAATACGAAAAGGCAATTGCAACTATAAGAATAATAACCATAAAATATCTCTTCATTAATATTACCTACTTTTACTTTCATCACATTATTAATTTTAATTTAAGTTTGCTAATTAATTAATCATTACATTTGATTATAGACTGAATTAATTTTAAAAAAGAAGATAAAATATATCTGATTACAAATAGTATAAGAATTCTTTAATATTTTTTCAATACTAGAAAATTACAGGAGGTTATACTTGTGAATAAAACTTCAATAAAAAATTTTATTAAAAACATGTTCTTTCGGTATATCGACGATGAAGTTACCGCCATGAGTTCTCAACTTGCTTATAGTTTGCTTCTGTCCTTTTTTCCTTTTATAATTCTCTTATTTACTCTAATAGGCTATAGTCCTTTAAAAAGTACGGATGTATTGTCTATGTTAAATAACCTCCTACCCAATGATGTTTTTAAACTAGTCAAAAATACGGTGGTAGAAATAGTTGATACTAAAAGGTTGGGATTGCTATCCTTTGGTATGATTTCAACAATTTGGACAGCATCAAATGGATTTAATGCTGTAATAAGAGGTCTTAATATGGCCTACGATGAAGAAGAAAAAAGACCTTACTGGAAAGTTCAGTTAGTAGCTATACTCTCTACCTTAGGATTAATCGTAATCATTCTCACCGCATTAGCATTAATAGTATTTGGAGAATTAGGTTTAAAACTACTTGTCAAACACTTTAAACAAATTAGAACATTAGAACTCATAATAGATATCAGCAGATATATAATTGGAATATTTATAATGCTAATTACTATTACTATAGTATATCGATTTACTCCAAGTAAAAAGCTTAAAATTAAGGAAGTGATTCCGGGTGCAATCTTCACCAGCTTAGGCTGGACAGCTGCTTCATTAATTTTTGCTTATTATGTTAATAATTTTGGAAACTATTCTATGATTTATGGGAGCTTGGGTGCTGTTATAGCCCTAATGACTTGGCTGTTTATAAGCTCAGTAATTATAATGTTAGGTGGAGAAATAAATGCATCCATAGCCTATGTTAAAGCTGGTAAAGAAAAACCCAAAGGTCACAAATACTAACATTATTTTTATTGATTAATGAAAAAATATTCTGGCTTATTTTAACAAAGGCCAGAATATTAACTAGTTTTATATTATCATTATAGCTATATTAATTATACATTTATATTTTGAGTCGGTAATTCGGTACGGATCTTACTTGTAACTAATAAGTTTATAATTGCAATTAAAGCCCCTCCGATAAATACATATTCATACCCTACTGAATTCCATATAAACCCTCCAATAAATGGCACAGCCATTGATACCATATGATCAATACTTATTCCCATGGATAATGTAGGTGAAACATCTTCAGGGGCTACGGCTATTTTTTTCAAGTATGTTGACCTAGCCATGCCTGCCGCTACAAGTAACTGATCTAATACAAAACACCCACATATAATATAGATTGCTGAACTTCCCATACCAATAGTATACATGAGAGACTTTGAAAAAGCATATCCAAGACATATAAAAATAAGTATGCAAGCTTCACCAGCAAGCACTACTCTTTCTCCTAGTTTATCAATCATATGTCCTATAAATGGCTTAAAAAATATTCCTATACCTGCCACTATAAAGCCTAGAATTGCAAATGTACTAACCCCTTGATTAAACACCTTTATTAGTACCCAAGGTCCAAAGGTAATAAAAATTTGTTTTCTTGCTCCATAGAGTATACTTAAAACATAAAATATTGAATACTCTTTTCTAAAAACAAATTTCTTCTTCGGAACATTTATCTTGTGGGGTGTCATAAAGAATATTAGTACTGCTGATAAAGAAAATGCTACAGCGCCAATTAAAAATGCTATCTTATAATTTACACTAATATTTTTAAATATTAATGCTGTAATCAAACTTGTAGCCAAAAATACCAATGTGTTTACTGCGTTAATCTGTCCTAATCTTTTCCCAATATTACCGTCCTCAGCCATATTCATTCCTATACTATTTGATACAGGCATAAACAAATGTTGCCCCATGCTGTATATGGTAAGCCAAATTATCATTCCACCATAACTCTTAGTTAAAAACCCTAAGCTCATCATCCCTACCGCTGCTAGTATATTTGCAACTGCAGCAATTCTAACATCACCTAAAAACATTAAAAATCCTGATACAAATACCACCATAAATCCTGGAAATTCTCTAGGTATTTCTAAAATTGTCCTTTGGGTTACAGTTAAATGAAATGTATCATTTAAAAAGTTGTTAAAAACTGATGAATCAATACTTTGGCTTATTCCAAGTATTGCACTAGCAATCATAAACAGTAAAAAATCTTTCTTTTTCATGAGTTGTTCCCCCGCCCCACTAGTAATAACTTCTTATTTTATATAACACTTTAAATTATATCATAATAAATAAAAAAGACAGTACAAACTTGTATATTGTACTGTCTTTTATGGTGGACCTTCAGGGACTCGAACCCCGGACCAACCGGTTATGAGCCGGTTGCTCTAACCAACTGAGCTAAAGATCCATATATTAACCTGGCAGCGTCCTACTCTTCCACAGGGCCTCCCCTGCAGTACCATCGGCGCTAAGAAGCTTAACCTTCGTGTTCGGAATGGGAACGGGTGTTACCTTCTTGCCATTACCACCAGATGCATGATTTGTCAAAATCTTCGATTTTGGTAACAAATCAGTACTCCTCAGCTCCGCTGAGTGAGTTTCCTTATAAAAAGGTTACTGAACTTTGAAAGAATATTATTCTCTCAAGACTGAACAGATTAAGAATATTTGGTCAAGCCCTCGACCTATTAGTATCAGTCAGCTAAACACATTACTGCGCTTACACCCCTGACCTATCAACCTTGTGTTCTTCAAGGGGTCTTACTAGCTTACGCTATGGGAAATCTTATCTTGAGGTGGGCTTCACGCTTAGATGCTTTCAGCGTTTATCCCGTCCCGACATAGCTACCCAGCCGTGCTCCTGGCGGAACAACTGGTACACCAGAGGTCAGTCCATCCCGGTCCTCTCGTACTAAGGACAGCTCCTCTCAAATTTCCTACGCCCGCGACGGATAGGGACCGAACTGTCTCACGACGTTCTGAACCCAGCTCGCGTGCCGCTTTAATGGGCGAACAGCCCAACCCTTGGGACCTACTTCAGCCCCAGGATGCGACGAGCCGACATCGAGGTGCCAAACCTCCCCGTCGATGTGGACTCTTGGGGGAGATCAGCCTGTTATCCCCGAGGTAGCTTTTATCCGTTGAGCGATGGCCCTCCCACGAGGTACCACCGGATCACTAAGCCCGACTTTCGTCCCTGCTCCACTTGTGGGTGTCGCAGTCAGGCTCCCTTCTGCCTTTGCACTCTACGAGCAATTTCCAACTGCTCTGAGGGAACCTTTGGACGCCTCCGTTACATTTTAGGAGGCGACCGCCCCAGTCAAACTGCCCACCTAACAATGTCCCACGACCAGTTTCATGGACTGTGGTTAGAACTTCAGTACTGTCAGGGTGGTATCCCAAGGGTGACTCCATAGGAGCTGACGCCCCTACTTCTCAGTCTCCCACCTATCCTGTACAGACAATACCGAAATTCAATGCTAAGCTACAGTAAAGCTCTACGGGGTCTTTCCGTCCAATCGCGGGTAGCGAGCATCTTCACTCGCAATACAATTTCGCCGGATTTGTTGTTGAGACAGTGCCCAAGTCATTACGCCATTCGTGCGGGTCAGAACTTACCTGACAAGGAATTTCGCTACCTTAGGACCGTTATAGTTACGGCCGCCGTTTACTGGGGCTTAAGTTCATAGCTTCGCTTGCGCTAACTAGTCCCCTTAACCTTCCAGCACCGGGCAGGCGTCAGCCCCTATACATCAGCTTTCGCTTTAGCAGAGACCTGTGTTTTTGCTAAACAGTTGCTTGGGCCTATTCTCTGCGACCTACTTGCGTAGGCACCCCTTCTCCCGAAGTTACGGGGTCAATTTGCCGAGTTCCTTAACAACAATTCTTCCGCTGGTCTTAGGATTCTCTCCTCACCTACCTGTGTCGGTTTGCGGTACGGGCAGAAGTTACCTCGATAGAAGCTTTTCTTGACAGTGTGGAATCAGATACTTCGCTACTTAAATTTCGCTCCCCATCACACCTCAGTTACTGCAGACGGATTTGCCTATCTGCAAACCTAAATGCTTAGACACACTAATCCAACAGTGTGCACATCCTATCCTACTGTGTCACTCCATCTCTAATAACGCCACTTCTGGTATCGGAATATCAACCGATTGTCCATCACCTACGCCTTTCGGCCTCGGCTTAGGTCCCGACTAACCCTGAGCGGACGAGCCTTCCTCAGGAAACCTTAGGTTTTCGACCAATGAGATTCTCACTCATTTCTCGCTACTTATGCCAGCATACTCACTCCTGTACAGTCCACCATTCCTTTCGGTATGACTTCTGCCCATACAGGAAGCTCCTCTACCACGTACCTTACGGTACATCCATAGCTTCGGTGGTAAGTTTTAGCCCCGGACATCTTCGGCGCAGGATCTCTCGACTAGTGAGCTATTACGCACTCTTTGAATGAGTGGCTGCTTCTAAGCCAACATCCTAGTTGTCTTAGAAATCCCACATCCTTTTCCACTTAACTTACACTTTGGGACCTTAGCTGATGATCTGGGCTGTTTCCCTTTTGACTACGGATCTTATCACTCGCAGTCTGACTGCCGGGGTACAAGTATATGGCATTCGGAGTTTGATAGAGTTCAGTAAGCGCAATGCCCCCTAGCCCATTCAGTGCTCTACCTCCATTACTTATTTTACCCGACGCTAGCCCTAAAGCTATTTCGAGGAGAACCAGCTATCTCCGAGTTCGATTGGAATTTCTC
>NZ_BRXR01000001.1:1492500-1495000 GCF_026012015.1 Clostridium omnivorum
TAATTATTATTTAAAAGTTATTTTGAATCGCTTAGCGACAAAAAGTATATTAACACATATATTTTCTTAAATTTAAGTGTTTATTTCCAACGTATTAAGTTTATATTTATCTACCTCTCATATGCTTTCATATACTTTAAGTTTCACATAGTGACACGCAAGGCACAGTATTAATATAAAATAGTATATTATAACTCTATCTTAAGTTATACATACACTATATCTTAGGCTGTGATAGATATGTGGTATAAATTGCAATATTATTATATAGAACTTTTAATAAACACCATGGTTGATATTAATAAAAAGCTTTTAGATAAGCATTCAACGAACACCTTTAAAATCTAATATTATGCTGCCGCATTTAAAAACAGTCCAGATTAATTTGCAAATTACTCTGGACTGTAACAGCTTGCATTATTAAAAACAAAATAAAAAACAGTCCATTTGGACTGTTTTTTTGGTGGAGATAAAGAGATTCGAACTCTTGACCCTCTGCGTGCAAGGCAGATGCTCTCCCAGCTGAGCTATACCCCCGTATGGTGGACCTTCAGGGACTCGAACCCCGGACCAACCGGTTATGAGCCGGTTGCTCTAACCAACTGAGCTAAAGATCCATTTTAACCTGGCAGCGTCCTACTCTTCCACAGGGCCTCCCCTGCAGTACCATCGGCGCTAAGAAGCTTAACCTTCGTGTTCGGAATGGGTACGGGTGTTACCTTCTTGCCATTACCACCAGATACATGATTAGTCAAAATCTTCGATTTTGCTAACTAATCAGTACTCCTCAGCTCCGCTGAGCGAGTTTCCTTATAAAATAGGCTTTGAAAAATTTATTCTCTACAATTTAGAATTATATTATATGCATAATACAATGTCAACACCTTTCAAAAAATTTTATTAAAAAGGCACAGGTATTAGAAAATCCCTGTGCCTTTTTAAGGAGTAATATTTATCGAGCTATTACTCGTACCACAAAATTAATATGTGCTAATTTATAAATATTATACATATACTCTCACCCAATTAAAATAATAACTATTTATAGTTGCAACTTTATTAGTTCTACTTTAAAAATAAAAAAACAGCCCTTTCGGACTGTTATATGGTGGAGATAAAGAGACTCGAACTCTTGACCCTCTGCGTGCAAGGCAGATGCTCTCCCAACTGAGCTATACCCCCGTATGGTGGACCTTCAGGGACTCGAACCCCGGACCAACCGGTTATGAGCCGGTTGCTCTAACCAACTGAGCTAAAGATCCATTTTAACCTGGCAGCGTCCTACTCTTCCACAGGGCCTCCCCTGCAGTACCATCGGCGCTAAGAAGCTTAACCTTCGTGTTCGGAATGGGTACGGGTGTTACCTTCTTGCCATTACCACCAGATGCATGACTTATCAAAATCTTCGATTTTGTCAATAAGTCAGTACTCCTCAACTCTGTTGAGCGAGTTTCCTTTAAGAGAATGTTATTCTCTCAAGACTGAACAGATTAAGAATATTTGGTCAAGCCCTCGACCTATTAGTATCAGTCAGCTAAACACATTACTGCGCTTACACCCCTGACCTATCAACCTTGTGTTCTTCAAGGGGTCTTACTAGCTTACGCTATGGGAAATCTTATCTTGAGGTGGGCTTCACGCTTAGATGCTTTCAGCGTTTATCCCGTCCCGACATAGCTACCCAGCCGTGCTCCTGGCGGAACAACTGGTACACCAGAGGTCAGTCCATCCCGGTCCTCTCGTACTAAGGACAGCTCCTCTCAAATTTCCTACGCCCGCGACGGATAGGGACCGAACTGTCTCACGACGTTCTGAACCCAGCTCGCGTGCCGCTTTAATGGGCGAACAGCCCAACCCTTGGGACCTACTTCAGCCCCAGGATGCGACGAGCCGACATCGAGGTGCCAAACCTCCCCGTCGATGTGGACTCTTGGGGGAGATCAGCCTGTTATCCCCGAGGTAGCTTTTATCCGTTGAGCGATGGCCCTCCCACGAGGTACCACCGGATCACTAAGCCCGACTTTCGTCCCTGCTCCACTTGTGGGTGTCGC
The DNA here is from genome assembly GCF_026012015.1 of Clostridium omnivorum. NCBI lineage: Bacteria > Bacillati > Bacillota > Clostridia > Eubacteriales > Clostridiaceae > Clostridium > Clostridium omnivorum. The sequence continues at coordinate 1,494,552 of NZ_BRXR01000001.1, forward strand.
AGTCAGGCTCCCTTCTGCCTTTGCACTCTACGAGCAATTTCCAACTGCTCTGAGGGAACCTTTGGACGCCTCCGTTACATTTTAGGAGGCGACCGCCCCAGTCAAACTGCCCACCTAACAATGTCCCACGACCAGTTTCATGGACTGTGGTTAGAACTTCAGTACTGTCAGGGTGGTATCCCAAGGGTGACTCCATAGGAGCTGACGCCCCTACTTCTCAGTCTCCCACCTATCCTGTACAGACAATACCGAAATTCAATGCTAAGCTACAGTAAAGCTCTACGGGGTCTTTCCGTCCAATCGCGGGTAGCGAGCATCTTCACTCGCAATACAATTTCGCCGGATTTGTTGTTGAGACAGTGCCCAAGTCATTACGCCATTCGTGCGGGTCAGAACTTACCTGACAAGGAATTTCGCTACCTTAGGACCGTTATAGTTACGGCCGCCGT
>NZ_BRXR01000001.1:1500000-1597500 GCF_026012015.1 Clostridium omnivorum
ACTAGAAAGTTCTAATACTACTTTATCATTTTCTGCAATATCTTCTATTGAAGCAAAAAGTGGTGCTCCTATATTGCCTCCAACCCAAGTCTTATACCCTTGTTCTTTTAGCATACTATATATAAGAGATGTAGTAGTTGTCTTACCATCACTGCCTGTAACCCCATACACCTTGGCAGGACAATACCTAACAAACTCCTCCATTTCCGAAGTTATGTACGTTCCTTCACTTTTAGCCTTTAACAGACATTCACTATCTATTCTCATTGAAGGAGTTTTAAATATTACATCAAAGCCAGTTAAACGTTCTAAGTAATTTTCCCCTAAGGAAAGCTTAACTCCTTTAGCTTTAAATTCTAAAGCAATGTCTCCCAATGAACTTTCATCTTTCTTATCAAATCCAGTTACATTAGCACCTAACTTAACTAAGAAATGTATTAATGGAATATTGCTTACTCCCATACCAACTACAGCTACATTTTTATCTTTAATAAATTCCTTGAATTCGTTAAAACTTTTCTTCAAAATTACCCCTCCCTAATAGCTTAATCTATAAACATTAAAAGTTATAAATGCTCTCAATTATTAATATATATTGTGACTCAAAGTTTGAAACTCATCAGTTTTCATTATAACACGTTTCTGTAAACTGCAACACTTTTAACAGCTTCTTTTATAAATTATGATGCATAATATTCATTTAGCTTAAATATTATTATATGAAATCAATTTGAGGTGGCAAGCTATGGCAATATTAACAATGCTATTAACACTTCCATTTTTATTTATAGCCTATAAGAATAGAAAAGATACAGAAGAATATCTTTTATTGAAGCTTTTTGGAATTTGGATAGTCTGTCAACTATACATAATATTAAATAGTTATTATAGACTTCCTTTTGGACTATTAATCGCTGTATTCATTGTATATAAGTCTAAACAAAATAGATTTTCTAAATTTATATCACTAGCTATAGGTACTGTAAGTTTTCTAACCAGTTCGCTTATCTATGTAATATTTTATTAATATAATAAAAATCATCAAAATTGTTGGAATATATTTAATATAAAAACTTTATGCTTTTATATTGAAAACTAATATCCTTCTGTGCTATACTCTAGCAGTACCGTAAGGAAAACATTAATTTAATTCCCCAATTTAAATTAAACATATAATATATCCCCATGATAAACCCCATTTACACCGAATAGCGATATTCGGTATTTTTTTTACTTTATTTCTGTAAAATAAAACCTCCACCGTTAATTTCAGTGGAGGTTTTGCTCTTTTTAGAACTCTAATTTATTCTCTATAAACTTTTCAAGCTCATCTATGCTTATTCTGAATTGCTGCATAGTGTCTCTATCTCTTACTGTTACTGTATTATCTTCAAGTGTATCAAAGTCTATTGTAATACAGAATGGTGTTCCTATTTCATCTTCTCTTCTGTATCTCTTACCTATACTTCCAGTTTCATCATAATCTACGTTAAATTTTTTACTAAGTTTGCTATATACATCATTAGCTTTTTCTGAAAGCTTCTTTGTTAATGGCAAAACAGCTGCCTTAAATGGAGCTAATGCTGGGTGAAGATGAAGCACAGTTCTAGAATCTCCACCTTCAAGTTCTTCTTCATCATAGGCATCTGCCAGGAATGCTAGAACTACTCTATCTGCTCCTAATGATGGTTCTATGCAATATGGTACATACTTTTCATTTGTAGTTGGATCTAGATAACTTAAATCTTCTCCTGAATGCTCAGCATGCTTCTTTAAATCATAATCCGTTCTATCAGCTATGCCCCATAATTCTCCCCAGCCAAATGGGAATAAGAATTCAATATCTGATGTAGCATTGCTGTAGAAAGATAATTCCTCTTTAGCATGGTCTCTTATTCTTAAATTGCTTTCCTTCATTCCTAAGGAAAGTAAGAAATTCCAGCAGTGGTCCTTCCAATACTTGAACCAATCTAAGTCAGTTCCTGGAGTACAGAAAAACTCAAGTTCCATTTGTTCAAATTCTCTAGTTCTAAATATAAAGTTTCCCGGAGTTATTTCATTTCTAAAAGATTTACCTATTTGTGCTATACCAAAAGGAACCTTTTTTCTTGAAGTTCTTTGCACATTCTTAAAGTTTACAAATATACCTTGTGCAGTTTCTGGTCTTAGGTAAACTTCAGACTTTGAGTCTTCAGTTATTCCCATATAAGTTTTAAACATTAAATTAAACTTTCTTATATCTGTAAAATCTTTTTTTCCACACTTAGGACAAACTATATTATGTTCTTCTATATATTTCTTTAGTTCTTCATTGCTCCAACCATCTGCACTAGCTACTTCAGCTCCATTTTCTGTCATATGATCTTCCACAAGTTTATCTGCTCTAAATCTAGCCTTACATTCCTTACAATCCATTAGAGGATCAGAAAAACCTCCAACGTGTCCTGAAGCAACCCATACATCACTATTCATAAGAATAGCGCAGTCAACACCAACGTTATATGGACTTTCTTGAACAAATTTTCTCCACCAAGCCTTTTTAACATTATTTTTAAATTCAACCCCTAATGGACCATAATCCCACGCATTGGCAAGTCCTCCATATATCTCTGAGCCAGGGAATACATACCCTCTGCTTTTTGCTAGCGCAACAATTTTATCCATAGTCTTTTCTACAGCCATTGATATCCCTCCTATATTAATAGTTATATTATTACCAAAATTAACATAAAAATTTAGGTATAAAAAAAAGACCTATACCATAAGGGACGAAAAAATAATCTCCGCGGTTCCACCCTTTTTGGCATTAGCCCTACTTTCATAATTATTCACTCAAAAGCGCCGTTCATAACAGTCCTTTAGCTGTTTTCACCATCCACAGCCTCTCTAGAAAATTTCTGCTATTACTCCTCTTTCTCATTGTGACCTATAAATTTATATTTATATTTTACCAAAACTTAGATTTATGTCAATATATTCATTGATATATTATATGAAAAAACATTGATTCTATACACATATATAATATGTACAAAATCAATGTTTCTGTTTACTTCAAAAAATAAAATGGCTCCGTGGAGAGGACTCGAACCTCCAACCCTTCGGTTAACAGCCGAATGCTCCGCCATTGAGCTACCACGGAATGTTTATCACAATGAATATTATAGCATAACTTCATATTTTTGCAATAGTTTTTTATAAAAAACTTATATGTTTCTTCCACTATAGCTAATAGAATTCCACATTTTAATTTTTTCATACTTAATAATTAAAATAAAAAGTGAGGAGATATTCTCCTCACTTTAAAAACTATTGTTGTGGCTTCATTGTTGGGAAAAGAAGAACATCTCTTATTGAAAAGGCATCAGTTAAGAACATTATTATTCTATCTATACCTATTCCTAGTCCGCCTGTAGGAGGCATACCAATTTCAAGAGCATTCATAAATTCCTCATCAATTACATAAGCTTCATCATCACCAAGCTCTCTTTCCTTAGCTTGCTGCATAAATCTATCCCTTTGAACTATTGGATCATTTAATTCAGAGTAAGCATTACATACTTCTCTTCCATAGATGAATCCTTCAAATCTTTCTGTAAACTCAGCATTTCCTCTCTTCTTCTTAGTTAAAGGAGAGATTTCTACTGGGTAGTCACATAAGAATGTAGGTTGTATTAGCTTATCCTCTGCATATTCTTCAAATAGTGCATTAAGAATGTCTGCTTTTGTACAGTCCTTTATTTCTTTTTTAAACTCAAGATGCTTTTCTCTAGCTATAGTTTGTGCTTCTTCATCTGTTTTAATTTGTGTAAAATCTATACCTGCATATTCCTTTACTGCATCTACCATAGTTAGTCTTCTCCAAGGTGGAGTAAGGTCAATTTCTGTTCCTTGATATATAACCTTAGTGCTTCCGTTAACCTTTTCAGCAACATATGCCACTAAGTTTTCCATAATTTCCATCATATCATTATAATCTGCATATGCCTCATATAACTCAATCATTGTAAATTCAGGATTATGTCTTATATCTATTCCTTCATTTCTGAAGTTCTTCCCCATGTCATATACCTTTTCAAGACCACCAACTATACATCTCTTTAGATATAATTCTGTAGCTATTCTTAAGAACATATCAATATCTAAAGCATTGTGGTGAGTAGTAAATGGTCTTGCAGCTGCTCCACCTGCTATTGGTGAAAGAATAGGAGTTTCTACTTCTAAATATCCTCTATTATCTAAGAATTCTCTTATATATCTTATAATTTTAGTTCTCTTAATGAAGGTTTGCTTTACGTCTTCATTCATAACAAGATCAACTTCTCTTTGTCTGTATCTTAAATCAGGATCCTTTAATCCATGCCACTTTTCTGGTAATGGCTTTAATGATTTAGATATTAACTCAAAGCTTGTTATATGAACTGTTATCTCTTCTGTCTTGGTTTTAAATACAGTTCCTGTTATGCTTACCCAATCACCAATATCAAAGGATTTATACTCTTTTAATCTTTCTTCACCAACGTCATCTATCTTTATGTATACTTGTATTCTTCCTTCTCTGTCCTGTATGTGTGAAAATCCTGCTTTACCATGTACTCTCTTGGACATAAGTCTTCCTGCTACTGTAACCTCTTGTCCCTCTAAAGTATCATAGTTTTCCTTAACTTGTGTAGATGTATGAGTTCTCTTTACCTTATAAACATCAAATGGGTCTCTGCCTTCTGCTTGAAGGTCTGCTAACTTTTGTCTTCTTTGCTTTACAAGTTCATTAAACTCAGCTTCTTGCTGCTGTAAATTCAATTCCTCATTTGCCATTATTTTACCTCCTCTATTGGTTAGAAACACTGGATAATATACAGATTGCTAGTATATTATCCAAAAGTTTACTTTTGCTTTTATCTTAATGTTTCTTTTGTATAAATGACTCAACTATATAAGTACCCAGTATGAGACTAAGCACATTATCTTCTAATTTCTAAAATTTCGTATTTGCTTACTCCATCTGGTACTGGTATTTCTACAATTGCTCCTACCTTTTTGCCTACAAGACCTCTACCAACTGGAGATTCATTGGATATTTTATTTTCCATTGGATCAGCTTCAGCAGAACCAACTATAGTAAATTCCACTTCCTCATCAAAATCATAATCTTTTACTTTTACTATTGATCCAACACTTACAATTTCAGTTGAAACATCTGTTTCATCTACTACTGTAGCATTTTTTAGCATATTTTCTAATTGCATTATTCTTCCTTCAACAAAAGCCTGGTCATTTTTAGCTTCATCATATTCTGAGTTTTCGCTTAAGTCTCCGTAGCCTAATGCAACTTTTATTCTTTCAGTTATTTCTTTTCTTTTAGTAGTTTTAAGGTATTCTAGCTCATCCTCAAGCTTTTTAACACCCTCGTAAGTCATAACATATTTCTTTTCAGCCATTTTTTTCTCCCCTTCTAAATGATTTACTTATAATTCCCTTTACCCTGCAAAAAATTCATTTGTTTTATTTATATCTAACACACATTAAAAAGAATGTGAGCAATATTTATAATATAACGAATAATATCCCTAAGTTTTTAACTTAGAGAATCACCATTTACTAATCATTTAAGTAATTATAAATCAGCAACTGTTCATTGTCAACATTCTGAATTAATGTGATTATTCTTTTACCATATTATTGAACTTTATTTTATCCATAAAGACTCCATTATATTTAAGTGAAGCTTCTATATCTTTTTGATCCATCTGACTCAATATAGCTCCTAGAAGTTCCGCAGGTACTTCTAGACCATTCATCTCCCAAGGAACTGAGTATGTAACATCATTAACTGCATTATCCATAAAGCTTGGGTGAAACATATTGTTAATATACCATATTGACTTTTTTGAATTAACCTCAATTGATTCAGAGGTAATTATAAAATCTGCTGAGTCTAATGCGTATTTTACATCATTAGTTACTATTGGCGATACTCCATAATTAGCTATTATATAGTCGCTCAGAACTGAAGCCTTCTTAATATTTTTAGATAAAAGAACACAATACCTACTTTCTTTAGCTAGCTCAGAAATTATATTACTATTTATATTTTCAGCAGCATCATATATGACAATGCAGCTGTTTTTAATGCTCTTCTTCTTTAGTCTTAATAGCAGCTTTATGCTATTAACAACACTATAGGCAAACAATCTCCTCTGAAAATCATTTAGATATTCATAATCAAAGATTCTGCTTGTTTTTGGTGCTAGATTTACCTCTGTGCCTTTCATATACTTTCTAGCTATTTCCATATTTTTGGTGTATGCTCTCTTATTAAAATTTGGTGGAAGTTTTACACGAGAAATATTCATATTAAGATCTTCTATAAAACTTTCCCCCTCAAGGGTTATCTTAACCCTATCCTTTATACGTCCCAGGAAGCTGCCGTCCTCATAGTGCTTGTTCAAATCTGAACTAATATAAACAACAGGCCTCATTCTTCCTTCTCCTTTCACTGGTCGCACGGGGTAACTTGTCGATTGCCACCGACAAGTGTCCGGGGTAATTTTTAACGCTAATTAACATTAGCTAATTTTCACCTTCAACCCCGTAAATGTCCGTTTAGGACATTTACCTCCTTTATTATTTATACATTTATCATATTATGAATATATGTATAGAATAACAAAAAAAGAAGTTTTATAGTGTTTCTTTGTACTTTAATAATATATCTATTACATTTCCGCTGCTTTTTTCAGTATTAATTAGGTTCTTAACATCTGTGCAGTTTTTTATGCCTTTTACATACCAGCCTATATGCTTTCTCATTTCTCTAACAGCCTTATCTTCTCCAAAGTAATTAACAGCTAGCTTAAGATGCTTTATGCACATATCAACCTTTTCTACATCTGTTGGATAGATAACTTTTTCACTGGCTAAGGCTTGTTTTATTTCTCTAAAAAGCCATGGATTCCCCATTACTCCTCTTGCCACCATTATTCCATCACAACCAGTAGTGTTTACAATATCAACAGCAGCTTCTACACTAAATACATCTCCATTACCTATTACAGGAACAGCCACACTATCCTTGACCTGTCTAATTATATCCCAATCAGCTTTTCCTTCATACATCTGTTCTCTAGTTCTTCCATGCACAGCAATTGCATCTATGCCAGCCTCTTCCACTGCCTTTGCAAATTCTACAGCATTAACCTCACGTGAAGTAAAGCCCTTTCTAAATTTAACTGTTACAGGCTTTGGTGTTGCCTTCTTCATTTCCCTTATAATATCTTGGGCCAACTTGGGATTTTTCATAAGAGCAGATCCCTCTCCATTTTTAACTATTTTAGGAACAGGACAGCCCATATTTATATCTATAATACATATATCATCGTTATCATTAAACATTTCACAGGCTTTTGCCATAATGTAAGGGTCACTTCCAAAAAGCTGAACTGCTACTGGTTTCTCAATTTCCGATACCTTAAGAAGCTTCTCAGTATTTTCACTTCCATAATAAAGTCCTTTACTGCTCACCATTTCAGTATATACAAGGCCACAGCCCATCTCCTTGCAAATACCCCTAAAAACAATATCTGTAACTCCTGCCATGGGTGCTAAAAACACATTGTTTTTAAACTCTAAATTGGCTATTTTCACTAGATCACCTGCTCTTGATTTTTTTCATATATAATTCTTAAACCTTCTAAAGTTAAGTAAGGTTCTATTTTATCTATATGTTTTGATTCCTTAGCTATTAAACTAGCCAGGCCGCCAGTTGCTATTACCATAGCATTCTTTTCACCAACTGCTTCCATTTCCTTTTTCATCTTTTCAACTATATAATCAACTTGACCAATATAGCCATATATTATACCTGCCTGCATACTGCTAACCGTATCCTTGCATATAACTGCTTGTGGCATAATAAGTTCTACTCTTGGAAGTTTTGCAGCTCTTTCAAATAGTGCCTCAGAAGCTATCTTAATCCCAGGACATATGGTGCCTCCAAGATAGTCTCCATTCTTTGTAACTGAACAAAAAGTAGTTGCTGTACCAAAATCAATTAGTATGAGCGGACATCTGTACATTTCATGTGCAGCTACAGCATTTACAATTCTATCGGCTCCAACTTCCTTTGGATTATTATATTTTATATTTATTCCATTCTTTACTCCTGGGCCTACTACTAATGCCTCAACCTCAAAAAACTTTCTTATCATATGCTCAAGTGAGTACATTATATTTGGTACTACTGAAGATATAATAACTCCCTCTACATCTGATGGATCAAGCTTTTCTTGGAGAAATAATTGTATCACTTGAATACCATATTCATCGGAGGTTCTTTTAGAATCCGTAGATAATCTCCAATCTGCTATAAGTTCCTTCTTATTATACACACCTAAAACAATATTGGTATTTCCAACATCTAGAACTAAAATCAATTTACACACTCCTTATAAAACAAGAGCAGCATTTCAGCTGCTCAAGCTTATTTATTATAAACTTTACTCAACTCTAGTAATTAAAGCCCAATTTATAACTATAAAATTAACAATTTAATTTTAACAACTAACTAAATTTTGTCAAGTGAAACTTTGTCCTATTAAACCAAATGTAACCACAAACATAAAAAACCAATCTATAGATTTTAATATAATATCTATAGATTGGCTTTATTCACATTTTACCTATTTATATTAGCTATTAGAATAATCCTAGTATTGTTCCATCTTCAAGAATATCCATTCTTTCTGCAGCGGGAACCTTTGGAAGTCCTGGCATTGTCATAATATCGCCTGTTAGTGCTACTATGAAGCCTGCTCCATTTGATAATCTTACTTCACGAACCGTAACAGTAAAATTCTTAGGTCTTCCAAGCAGACTTGGATTGTCTGATAGTGAATACTGAGTTTTTGCTACGCAAATTGGAAGCTTATCCAACCCTAGCTTTTCAAACTCAGCTATTTGCTTTACTGCAGCTGCAGTAAAGGATACCCCATCAGCTCCATATATCTCTTTAGCTATAGTATTCATTTTTTCTTTAATTGATAATTTGTCATCGTATAAACATCTAAAATCACTGTCTGCACCATCTACTATTCTAAGTACACTTTCAGCTAGTAAAGTTCCACCTTCTCCACCTTTTTCCCAAACTTCAGTTAGTGCAACTTCTACTCCAAGCTTATTGCAGCTTTCTTCAATAAGTCTAAGTTCTTCATCGCTATCAGTTATGAATTTATTGATAGCAACTACAACTGGAACTCCATACTTTTTTATGTTCTCTATCTGTTTTTCAAGGTTAACAATTCCCTTTGCCAGTGCATCTACATTAGGTGTGCTAAGTTCATCCTTTTTAGCACCTCCATGATGCTTTAAAGCTCTTACAGTAGCTACAATAACTGTACATGCTGGTTTCAAGCCGCCATATCTGCATTTGATATCAAAGAACTTTTCAGCTCCAAGATCAGCGCCAAAACCAGCTTCAGTAACAACATAGTCTCCTAATTTAAGAGCTGTTTTTGTTGCAAGTAAACTATTGCATCCATGGGCTATATTAGCAAAAGGTCCACCATGGATTATTGCAGGTGTGTTTTCTAAGGTTTGAACTAGATTAGGCTTAATGGCATCTTTCATTAGCATAGCCATTGCTCCCTGAACCTTTAAATCTTTACAGAATACTGGTTCTCCATCTAAATTGTATGCTATTAAAATATTACCCATTCTATTCTTAAGGTCCATTAAATCCTTAGATAAGCATAATATTGCCATAATTTCAGAGGCTACAGTAATCATGAATCCATCTTCTCTTAAAAATCCATTAGCCTTACCGCCAAGCCCTACAACTATTTCTCTAAGTGCTCTGTCATTCATGTCCATTACTCTTTTAAAGGTTATTCTTCTTGAGTCAATTCTTAAGGCATTTCCTTGATGAATGTGATTATCAATGGCTGCAGCTAGTAGATTATTTGCTGCTGTTATGGCGTGCATATCTCCGGTGAAATGTAGATTAATGTCTTCCATAGGTACTACTTGAGCATTTCCGCCCCCAGCAGCCCCTCCTTTAACACCAAATACTGGTCCTAGTGATGGTTCCCTTAATGCAATTACCGCATTTTTACCTATTCTACACAATGCCTGTCCTAGTCCAACGGTAACTGTAGATTTTCCCTCTCCTGCAGGAGTTGGGTTAATAGCTGTTACTAGTATTAACTTGCCATCTGGCCTTTCTTTTCTCTTTTGGAGCACATCCAAGGATATTTTACATTTGTATTTTCCATACAAATCTATATCCTCTTCAGTTAATCCTAATCTTTCAGCTACGCTTACTATGGGTTCCATTTTAGCACTTTGAGCAATTTCAATATCGCTTTTCAAGGCTATCCCTCCTTCAGTAAAATATTATGAGTTTACCCTTTTCATAAAACAGCAAAGCTAACAATGTGTTTTGGTTGATTTTTATTCATAAACTCTTAAGAAAGAGTAAATTCCTTCATCAGTACTCTAATATTATATCATTGTTATAAGAATTTTAATACAATTACAAAAACAAAACTTTTATTCACAAAAAAAGATTAATGGCGTATTACGCCATTAATCTACTCTTTATGCATTATTAAATACTTCTTCAAATTCAACTGCTTCAAGCTTTTCTTTTTCAAGTAAGGCCTGAGCCACAGCATGCAGCTTATTGATATTCTCTGATAATAGCCTTTCAGCTTTATTATAAGCTTCATCAGTAAGCCTTCTTATTTCATTATCTATACTAGCAGCTACTTCTTCACTGAAGTTCCTGCTCTTTCCCCAATCTCTGCCTATGAACACTTCATCATGGCCTCCACCAAAGGAAATTGGTCCTAATTCATCACTCATACCATATTCCATAACCATTTTTCTAGCTATATTAGTGCTTCTGTCTATATCACTCTTAGCACCAGTACTTATGTCTCCAATAACAAGCTTTTCAGCAACTCTGCCGCCTAGTAAGCTTACCATCTCGTCCTTAAGTCTTGATTTTGATGTATAGGATCTATCTTCTTCAGGAAGATGCATTGTATATCCTCCTGCCATTCCTCTTGGAATAATACTAATCTGATGAACTGGGTCAGAATTCTCTAGGAATTTAGCAACTACTGCATGACCAGCCTCATGATAAGCTGTAAGTCTTCTATCCTTCTCACTTACAACTCTGCTCTTCTTTTCTGGTCCTGCCATAACTCTTGTTGCAGCTTCCTCCAAATCTTCCATTTCAATTAACTTTCTATTATTTCTAACTGCTAGAAGTGCAGCTTCATTTAATAGATTTTCAAGATCTGCTCCTGTAAATCCTGGAGTTCTCTTAGCTAATACATCAAGTTTAACACTTTCAGCTAAATGCTTGTTTCTTGCATGAACCTTTAAAATTTCTTCTCTTCCCTTAACATCTGGAGCACCAACAAGTACCTGTCTATCAAATCTTCCTGGTCTAAGCAGTGCAGGGTCAAGTATATCAGGTCTGTTTGTAGCTGAAATAATAATTATATTTTCATTAACGCCGAAACCATCCATTTCAACAAGCAGTTGATTTAAGGTCTGCTCTCTTTCATCATGACCGCCACCAAGTCCTGCTCCTCTTTGTCTACCAACAGCATCAATTTCGTCAATAAATATAATACATGGTGAACTTTTCTTTGCTTGCTCAAATAAGTCTCTTACTCTAGATGCACCAACTCCAACAAACATTTCTACAAAGTCAGAACCAGAAATGCTGAAAAATGGCACCCCAGCTTCACCAGCAATAGCTTTTGCAAGTAAAGTTTTACCTGTTCCTGGAGGTCCAACTAATAGAATTCCTTTAGGAATTCTAGCTCCCATCTCAATATATCTCTTTGGCTGTTTCAAGAAGTCAACTATTTCTTGAAGTTCTTCCTTTTCCTCATCGGCACCAGCCACATCATCAAAAGAAACCTTTTTTCTGTCCGGAGAAGCCATTTTAGCTCTACTCTTTCCAAAATTCATAACTCCTCTATTGCCGCCACCGCCTTGAGATTGCTGCATAAACATAAACCAAAAGGCAACTAACAGCACAATTAAGAGAATTGTAGGTAGATATTGAATCCACATTGGTATATTAGTAGGTCTTACATATACCTCTTGCACATCACCATTCTTAGGATATTGGCCAATAAATTGGAATAATCTTTCTGATGGAACTACAGTTTCAAAACTATTTCCATTTTTAAGACTTCCAACAACAGTCATTTTATCTTCTCGAACTTGAAATTTAGTTACGTTATTATTTATCCATTCTTTTTGAAAATCATTAAAGTTAATCAAAGTAGCACTTTTGCCAGTCTCTACTAAAGCAAGAGCTGCAAAAATAACTATTATGAGAACTATAATCCAGGCCATTACACTTGAAAACTTCTTCATACAGGCCCCCCTCTCTTTCTAGTTAGTCTATATTGTAAAATTGTATCATAATGAATTTTTGTTTACAATAAAATTAAAAGAAAATTACTATTAATTATTTATAAATTTCTTCTTTCAATATTCCTATATATGGTAAGTTCCTGTACTTCTCTGCATAATCAAGTCCGTATCCAACTAAAAAATAATCTGGCACAGTAAATCCTGTATATTTAACATCTATATGTGCCTTTCTTCTTTCTGGCTTATCAAGCAGACATACAATTTCAAGGCTGTTTGGTTTTCTTCCATTTAGATATTCAATTAGATATTTTAATGTAACTCCACTATCAATAATATCCTCTACAATAAGTACATCTTTTCCTTCAATCTCAAAATCAAGATCCTTCAGAATTCTAACTACACCTGAGGATTTTGTAGAACTGCCATAGCTAGATACTGCCATGAAATCCATGCTGCAAGGGATAGTTATTTCTTTCATTAGATCAGACATAAACATTACTGAACCTTTAAGAACTCCAATAAGTACTAATTCTTTTCCATTATACTCTTCACTTATATTATGCCCTAATTCTTTAATCTTTTCCCTAATCTTATTTTCATCCATTAGTATTTCTTTAATATCTTCTCTCATGTTAGAAAGCACCTCTTTCAATTTTAATTTCTAATACATTTTTTGTATCTTTTGTTATTTTAAATTTATCACTGAGTCTATAACCTACAATCCAAGCTATATCTTCTCCAAAGCATATAAGTGGTATACTGTCCCTTTCTGGCTGAGGTATTTTTAAATCAATAAATAAGTCCTTTAACTTTTTACTTCCCCTCATACCCAATGGAGTAAACCTATCGCCGTCCTTTCTTTTTCTTAATAACATTTCACCTTTTATCTTGTCAAAATCAAAATACTTTATATAGTTCTGTTCCTTAACGTTAATTTTTCGCTTATCTAGAAGCAGCTGCAAGGTAACAGTTATATTTAATTCCTCTATAAATTTTGAACAGTTTACTTCTAATACATACTCATTATTTAAAGTAACTTTTTTATTTTCTTCTCTTATATATAATTCAATATTCCCATAATTATTTTGGGCTATTATATTTTCTGGCAGCACAACCTTTTTACCAGTTGAATTATTTTGAATATGAATTATATCGTAAATATGTACCTTTTCAAAATTATTCAAGCTTCCTTTTAAGGATAAAAGCGCATGCCTTATTACCCTAGTAATTACAGCTTCATGTTCTTTAAAAGCATCCTTGTTTATTATAACCTTATCACAATTCTTATCACAATACTTTTTAAAGCTTTGAATAGAAATATATTCTAAATAATCATTATCTGTACTAACAGTTTGAGATAATCTATTTAAAGTATTAACTATATCTTCATTAAAATTTTCTTTTATATAAGGTATAAGTTCCAGCCTTACTTTATTTCTTGCATAAATATTTTCTAAATTTGTTTTATCTATTCTAGGCTTAAGATTATTTTCCATACAATAATTTTCAATTTCATCTCTTGTAATATTTATTAGAGGTCTTATAAATATATTCCCTCGAACAGGCTTAATTCCTACTAACCCTTCAATACCTGTACCTCTCATTATTCTCATAAGCACGGTTTCAGCCTGATCATTAGCATTATGAGCAAGTGCAATCTTATCTGCATTATGCTCCTTCATTAATTTGTGAAAAAACTCATATCTTGCCTCACGCCCTGCACTTTCAGATGATAAATTTCTTTCCATTGCAAGCCTATTTATATCTACCCTCTTACTAAAGAATTTTATATCATTTTTTTTACAGTATTCTTCAACATATTTTTCATCTTCATCTGCTTCTTTTCCTCTAAGGCAGTGATTTACATGTGCAGCTATAAGCTCTAAATTGAATTCATCCTTTAATGTATGTAAAATATGAAGAAGGCAAATAGAATCTGGTCCACCGGATACCGCTACAATTATTTTATCTCCATTTTTAAGCATTGAATACTGCTTAATAGCCTTTAAAACCTTATCCTTCAAAGCTAACACATCCCTATATTAGTATTATACGGCTTATTATAACATAAAAAAGAAAAAAAAAAGAAGAAATGAAGTATATTGATTTTATCCCTCATTCCTTCATTATGTTTTAATATAAACTATAAACCTTTGATACAAGTACTGTCATGTCATCCTTTATCTTTTCGCCGCTTAGCTCTTTTGCCTTATTTATTAGCTGTTCAGCCAGCTCCTTTGGATTACTGCAGCTTGTTTTACCTAAAAAGTCTACTACCCAATCTTCTTTCCCCACATGTTCATTATCATAATCAAGCATGCCATCGCTAACCATAACTATTATATCTCCATTTTTAACTGTCTTTTTCACAATATCTATATCTACTTTATCCAAAATTCCCATTGGTAAAGTCTTGGACTTAATTGTCTCTATTCTATTTCCAGATTTAATAAAGCTTGCTACTGCCCCAACTTTCATAAAGTCTACTTCTCCAGCATATAAATCTACACTGCTTAAATCTACTGTAGAGAACTTTTCGTCTTCAGAGAACTTTAATGTCATTATAGAATTTACAGTGTTTATAGCAGTAGCCTTGCTAAATCCAGACTCTGCAAACTTTTCTATTAATTCTACTGCTGCAGTACTCTCCTGCTCTGCTTGAGGTCCTGAACCCATTCCATCACTTATTATTGCCATATAGGTTCCATCGTTTAGCTTTCCAAAGCTGAAGCTATCCCCACTATATTTTTCTCCATCCTTACAGAGACGTCCTGCGTATGAGGACACATGAAACTTAGGCATTTCTTCAAAGGTAATAGAACAGCTCTTTTCCTCAGTATGTATACTGCACCCCTCATCACTAACACACATTGGCCTATCTAATACCTCATTTAATAATGGTAGTATTTCTTTTACACAAAGCTGACTTCCTCCACAAGGATCCATAGTAAGTTTTACTACAGTCCTATCATTTTTATCGTTATAACAAAATATATCTCTATATTTTATTCCTTTTTTCTCAAGCACTCTTATTATATTGTTTTCTGCCTCACAATTGAATTTTATATCAGCATTAAATTCTTCAATTATTTCACCAACAGATGCAGCCATATTGTTTATTTGTGCTGCTAAGAGCTCCCTTCCTTCACTTAGTCTTGTTCTCCACATTTCATTAATAATATAATTATTTACTATATCCTCTGTATTTTGAACTAAAGCAGTTCTTTTTACACATTTTCTTTCAAGTTCCTTTGGTATCACCTTTCTTTTTTCTTGAAAATTTTGTATCAAATCTCCAAAAGCACTATATGTATAGTAGGTTTCTCTCTTCCAACACATAGCTTTCATATTGCAATTGCTGCAAACTCTGTCAGCTAAGTTTTCAACAAGTGCAGTACTCTTATTTTTCATAGCCAGTTTATCATTATCAGCTAGATTCTCCAATATGTCAGACATATTATATAGTACCTCTGAAAAACTATCCAATCTCTTTATAAAAATGTTTTTTACTTTTTCAACATATCCTTCACTCAAGTCCTCCTGCTTCTTTTCATAATCTAATTCTAAAGCTAGCTTATCATATATCTTCTTTGGAATTGAGTAAAATACCAAACAAGCTATTAATGCCTCTATAATTTTAAAGGCTGCTGAAGTTTCAGTTTTTGAGTAAATATTAATTATTAGAAAGGAAACTATATAAGCAAGTCCAGTTAGTACTTTTCCACTATCCTTAAAGATTCCTGAGATAAGTCCACAAAGTCCATATACACTGACATACATCATCATATTATTCGATCCCATGCCTACTATAACGCCTAATGCAACTCCGCTTGCTGCTCCTACTGAACTTCCTTTTATATAGCTTACTACTAAAATAAATCCCAATGCTAAAACATTTCTAACTGACACACCATAAATTGATGCTCCCCAGGTTCCAGCTACTACTAGAGAAGCTGTTACTGCCATACTTATTATTTCCTCATTATTGAATAAATGTTTACTTTTCAAATCGGAAAAGCAAGTTATTGAATAATTGATAATATAATATAGTGGATAGATGCAAGCAATTTCGAAAAAAGTAGTAAATAGTGTAACTCCCAAAGTTACTTTACCAACTAATAGTTTAAATAGAGTAAACTCTACAAACATCACTACAAACATCATTATTAGCTTTTTTCTTTTATTTATGTCATCTACTATGTAGCTTAAAACTGTTATGGTTCCTATAACAGTCAAATATGCCGGTAAGTATTTAACATTATTGTACAAGGATGCATAACCAACAAGAGTACCACAGCCTACAATAAGAGTAATCTTTTCCTCCTTATGCATCAGCATAGATAGCAAGAATGCAATTCCAAAAGGTGCCATAAAATTAATCAGCATAACCCTGCTTATTAGCAGCGAAATAAAAAAGTACATCAGTACTTTAATAATAAATTTTAAATCTACCACCTTTTTATTAGTTTGCTTGTCCACTTTAATAGTTCTTTGATAAGTCAAAATATCTGCTCCGTACTGCATTCTTATAACCTCCACATCTTAATTACGTTGTTTTTATTATAGCAGAGGTATCAGGAAATAATTGTCATTTACTAGGTGGCTTATTTTTTTTTTATGGACATTTATCACTAACATTTTTCAAATAATTACTATATGTAGAATTTACTGTTTTTAGAACCAAAAGCCAAAATTTATTTGATATACAACACTTTCTTGGATTTAAGCATTTTTATCATAAGTTAATTAACTATATGTTAACTTACTATATTTATGAACAATTAGCCAAAAATATGTCGTACTTTAAAACTTTTTTATTTTTATGCCGTCAATATTCTCTTTAAATAAAAGATATGTCACATAAAAAAAATTACTGCAAATTTATTGTAAAATGGATAGATATAAATTTTAATAAAAAGAAGTTTTACATAAACATGTTTACCAAAAAAACAAAACTCACAGAATAATCTGTGAGTTATCTGGTAGCGGAAATAGGACTTGAACCTACGACACATCGGGTATGAACCGATTGCTCTAGCCAACTGAGCTATTCCGCCATACTATTTAATTTAATTGGTTGCGGGGGTAGGACTTGAACCTACGACCTTCGGGTTATGAGCCCGACGAGCTGCCAGCTGCTCCACCCCGCGATATTGGTGCTGAAGACCGGAATCGAACCGGTACGGTGTATTACCACCGCAGGATTTTAAGTCCTGTGCGTCTGCCAGTTCCGCCACTTCAGCATTTGGTAGCGGAAATAGGACTTGAACCTACGACACATCGGGTATGAACCGATTGCTCTAGCCAGCTGAGCTATTCCGCCATATTATTAAATTAATTGGTTGCGGGGGTAGGACTTGAACCTACGACCTTCGGGTTATGAGCCCGACGAGCTGCCAACTGCTCCACCCCGCGACATTGGTGCTGAAGACCGGAATCGAACCGGTACGGTGTATTACCACCGCAGGATTTTAAGTCCTGTGCGTCTGCCAGTTCCGCCACTTCAGCATATCGTTTCTTCTGACGACATGATTTATTATATATGATATAGTATCTAATGTCAACACCTTTTTAAACTTCTTTTTCAAATCACTATTCATGTATTATAAGCAAGGTTTAAACCCCTGAAATAACTAGGTTTATCCTTAAAACCATTTAGAACTACAAGAGAATTATTTATTGTAGATAATTTATTATTGTAGAAATTAAAAGGAACCTTAATTGGTTCCCCTATTTTAATAATTTGAACTTTTTCTATATCCTCGTCCCTTTGAATCCTGATGCTTCTTTAGGTCTTGAAATCTTTCCTCACTATCTTTTAGGAATTTAGATAATCTATCTTCAAAATTCCCATTGCCTTTGTTCTTTTCAGAACTCCAATCTACTTCTACAGGTCTTACAGATTTTTTCTGCGGCATAGCTTGCTTAATGGATAGACTTATCTTACCATTATCATCCACTGAAATAACTTTAACCTTTACTTTGTCTTGTTCCTTTAAATGATCTCTGATATTTTTTACAAAGGTATCTGCCACCTCAGAGATGTGAACTAAACCTGTTTTCCCATCCACTTCAACAAATGCGCCAAAGTTTGTAATGTTAACCACTGTACCTTCAAGGATACTTCCTGTCTGTAAGGTCATATTAAAAAGACTCCTCCTTAAAATAATGTTTTATATTAATATAAATTATAAACTATGTTAGCTATTTTTTATTTATTACAGGAGTCTCACCTTCCTTAATCATTTGAAGTCTTTCCCTCGCAAGCTTTTCAATATATGCATCAGTTTTAGACATCTTTATTTCATCCTGTAATTTCAAATTTTTATCTTTTGCTTTTGAAAGTTCTTGATTCTTAACTTTAATTTCAGAGTTAATTTTAGCAATAGAAATTTGAGTACCTATTAGTACATAAGAAACATATAAAAGAGCCGCTATAAAAATTATTCGTTTAAATCTAAACTTCTTTTTCATATGTATTTTCTCCTTTAACACAAAAAACTAAAAAGCCTACTCAAATAATTATTAACTTAAAATAATAAAGCTAAGTCTCATACATATATTTTAAATTCATTTTATGTTTTCTTCAAGTTATTTCTTAATGATTTTTTTCTTATTTTTAAATTTCACCTTATAAAAGCCAATCTTAAATGGATATAATATAGTATTCATGAAAATTCTTGATATCTTTCCAATAGAATTAAATATTCTATACTGTATTATCAAAAATATTTTACTTATAAATACCATATATATAAGTAAACCTATAGCAATAAACATGTAAGCATACATTCCAAGATGTGTGCTCTTGGTAAAAACTAAAAAAATGAATACTACTATTGCAGTAAAAATCCAAAATAAGGTATCTTCAATAAAAGTCACTACTTTATTTGGGTTTTTTAATCCCCTCATAATTCTATATAGATCAAATAATCCTCCCGTTATTACCCCTGCCAATAAACAAAAGAAAACTAGCCTTGCCTGTACACTAATTGGTAATATCATAATAACCTCTACTTAAATAATTTAGCGATTATGCTTTCTTTATCTTTTTTTGCCTCAGAACCCGTATAAACACAGGAATTAACGGTACCAATTATTATTACTTCTCCAT
This sequence comes from Clostridium omnivorum, assembly GCF_026012015.1. Lineage (NCBI taxonomy): Bacteria > Bacillati > Bacillota > Clostridia > Eubacteriales > Clostridiaceae > Clostridium > Clostridium omnivorum. The sequence continues at coordinate 1,519,514 of NZ_BRXR01000001.1, forward strand.
TTTGTACATCAAGCTTATTCATCTTAAGCCCCTCCCCCTTTACAGTTAAGGAACCTAGAAGTGTGTTTAGCATTATCTGATCCTCATTAAAACTAATGACCTCTACTACTCCACTTAAGATAAGTCTCTTTCTGTTTTCAAGAGTTAAATTGGTTTTTTTATCTTCTATCCTTATTTCTTTTTTTACTTCCATGTTATCCTCCCTTGCATACATTTGTGTACATAAAGGATAAATATCTTTTATGTCCCCACTTGTAATTATTTATATGCAATGGAGCGTTTATATATTACAAGATAGCCACCTCAAAGCTGGAGCAGTGTTTAAAACCTCACAGCCATTACTTATTCTTCGTCTGTGTCTTCCTCACCAGCTAGAAGTTCATACATAGCCTTAGCATCCTCTTTTCTTACGTGCTCAAGAGTGCTTGTTATTCTTGCTTGTAAACTTTTAGCAGCAAACTTTATTTCTATAATGTCCCCTTCTTTAACTTCTGTTCCTGGTTTTGCAACTTTATTGTTAATAGACACTCTTCCAGTCTCACAAGCCTCTTTTGCAACTGTTCTTCTCTTTATAATTCTAGATACCTTTAAATATTTATCTAATCTCATCTCTATCCCTCACTACAATAGATAATAATATCCGAATTTGGATAAATAAAAAAACCCAGATGGAAATCTAGGCTTTTTATTGAAAAAGTTATTTGTTGTCTACCTTTTCCTTGAATTCTTTTCCTGCTTTGAAAACTGGAACTACTGAAGCTGGAATGTTTATTTCTTCTTTAGTTCTTGGGTTTCTTCCAACTCTTGCAGCTCTTTCTCTAGTTTCGAAAGTTCCAAATCCAACTAATTGAACTTTTTCTCCTTTAACTAAAGCTTCTTGAACGCTTTCTATGAATCCTTTTAAAGCTGTTTCTGCATCTTTCTTAGTTAATCCACTTTTCTCTGCTATGCTTGTTATTAATTCTGCTTTGTTCACTTTTGTACCCCGGTATCAAAATCATAGATTAAACTATGATATTTATCTTATGGGCCTTTAAGATATGGCTTATCACCATCAACCAGGTTTTTTCACCTCCTAAAAAACTAAATTATTTTACAGCCCATTTTTTTATTGGTTATTTAATAAATTGGATTTATTTATAATTATAACCATATACTACACTGTTAGTCTAGTAATTTCTACTATATTCTTCATAAGTTTAAAAAATCCTTCTTTTTAGGCTATTTTTTATAACCTTTTTGCTTCCTCCCAGAACTCATCCATCTGTTCCAGGGTCATTTCTTGAAGTTTAAGACTTTTTTGGGAAGCCTTATCTTCTATGTATTGAAAGCGATTAATAAACTTCTCTATAGTATAATTTAATGCAAACTCAGGGTCAATGTCAAGGAATCTTGATACATTTACGGTAGAAAATATCAAATCCCCTACTTCTTCTTGTATTTTTGCCCTATTATTGCCTTTATATACATTCTTTACTTCCTCTAATTCCTCAATTATCTTATCCATAGCTGCTTCTACATTATCCCAATCAAAGCCAACCTTCTTAGCCTTTGCCTGAACCTTTTCTGCTCTTGTTAGGGCTGGTAGACTTCTCGCAATAGCTTTTAATTCTTCAGTATAGGTTTTAAGCCCTTTTTCTTTCTTTTTTATCTCTTCCCAATTACTTAATACTTGCTCTGAAGTATTGGCAATTGCATTTCCAAAGATATGAGGGTGTCTTTCGATCATTTTATTGCATATTCCCTCTGTTATATCATAAATATCAAAATAGCCTTCTTCCTTACCTATTCTTGCATGGAAAACTACTTGAAGCAATACGTCACCAAGTTCTTCAATAATTTTATCGTCATCCTGTTCATCTATTGCTTCAACTACCTCATAGCATTCCTCTACAAGGTACCTCCTTAAGGTTTCGTGAGTTTGCTCTCTATCCCACGGACACCCATCTTCACCTCTTAAAGTGTCCATTATTTCCACTAAATCATGAAAATCTCTTACATTATTTAAATCTTTAGGAATATATACGGAAGTAAGATAATCGATATCCTCCTGTCTATCAAGTTCATATAAAGGAATTTTTCTAACACTCTCTAGATCCTTAACTCCTGCGGCTCTTACAAAATATATTTCCATATCGTCTCTATAGTACTCTGAAAGAGCAAGCTTAACTTCTGAAGCTATAAACTTATCATAAACTTGAGTAATAACAGTTCCAATTCTTTTATCTAACACTTGATTTTTTATATCAAATGCATCTACTATCTTTATTCCTTCTACTGGATCGATCTTTAATGCCTCCATCATTGCATCTACGAAGCTAACTGCTGGTAATATATTAAGATCAATGTTTTTTTCCTCACAGCGTTTTATTAATATATTAACTGATTTCTCCGCCACTAGAGGATGCCCTGGTACAGCGTAAATTAAATTTTCATATTTATCATGTTTTTCAATCAAGTCCTCTACAATAGCATTGTATACCTGATCAAAACTATCAAGTGTATCATATTTTTCATCATAGGTTTCAAATTCAATACCTAAGCTCTTAATATACTCAATATTAGGATGCTTATAAGTTCTTAAATAAACCTTGCTGCCTTCCCTTAAAGCCTCTACTGCTCCCATTGTTAGTGCGTCCTTAGAACCAGGTCCAAGCCCTATTACTTTTATCATGTGCTGTTCTCCTTACTTTCTTAAAAATCTTTTCTTTATGTAGCTATATTTAAACACTCCTAGTAATAAAATTAATAATCCATATACCAATGCCCCTCCCAGAACAGAAACCACACAGGAAATTGCATTGCTTACTGTATAATTATAGACATTCATATAAATAAATACAACCGCAATTATCATTAAACATGAAGCTAAGGTTGGTTTTATAATCACATCAAAATAATCCAAAGATATTTTTAAGTTTTTCTTCATAATCCAAATATTTAGTAAAGCTGCGACTATATACCCACAAATACTTCCTACTACCGCACCATATATATTTACACCTGGAATAGGCACTAGTACAAAATTTATTATTACCTTTACCAAACAGCCTATACCAAGATTTATAACTGGAGTTATATATTTCCCCATACCCTGCATAATAGCTGTACTAGTTTGGGCCAAAACTATAAAAGGTATTGTTAGAGCCAAATATTGAAGTATTTTGTATCCTGCAGCATGTCCTGGAAAAATTAAATTCACTATAGGCATGGCCATAAAATAAAGTCCCAGCGTAGATGGTATGGCAATTACCATTGACAGCTTCATTGCCATATCTACCTTACCAATAAGCTCTCTTCTTCTATTTAATAAATGTGCTTCTGCAATCATGGGAACCAAAGAAGTGCATAGGGCCATGGACAAGGTCAGCGGAACACTAACTAATACAAAGGCCTTTCCAGTAAGTTGTCCATATAAAGTTGTAGCTTCTGAATAGTTAAAGCCTGCTTGTAAAAGCTTTTGAGGAACTAATATAGAATCTATAAGACTCATTATAGTCCCCACTGTAGCACCTAGTGAAATAGGAATTGCTGTATATAATAGTTTTGTAAGAATAATTCTATCCTCTCCTGACTTCCTCACTTTAAATTCTTTTCTTACCTTAAAATATCTACTTATAAGATATATCCCTGCCAATATTCCACCAGCAGCAGCTCCAAAAGCAGCCCCTCCTGCTGAATATTCTATACCTTTAGGGAGGAGGATAAAGGCAAGTCCAACTCCTACGCAAACTCTTCCAAGCTGCTCAATGATTTGTGATACAGCAGTTGGATACATATTTTGAAGGCCTTGAAAGAAGCCCCTAAATGCACTCATCATAGATATCACTATAGGTGCTGTTGAGATACCTAAAAGAGAATAATAGGCCTTATAATCCCACTTAAAAAATGCTATGAGCTGATTTGAAAATGCTAAAAGTACAGCTGTAAAGCCGCCACCAAGTATAACCATAAGCAGCATTGCCTTTTTTAATACAACTATGCTGCCATCCTTATCACCTACAGCCACTTTTTCAGATACCATTTTAGAAACAGCTACTGGAATACCGGATGCTATAGCTATAAAAAAAGTGTATAGTGGATAAGACATTTGATAGTAGCCTATCCCTTCATCTCCTATGAGCATTATAAGCGGCCATCTAAAAAAGAAACCCAAGAACTTGGCCACAATTCCTGCAATACCTAAAATAAAAGTACCCTTGATCAATGATTGTTTTTTCATTTATTTCCCCCTCCACCCAGTCACTAAGCAATTTATCTATTTCCCAATAGTAATTTGTCCATTAAGGCCCACTAGGAACCTTAATGCCTAAATTACTCCATCAAATTATAAATATTTATATTCCAAAAATATTATTACTTTTTTCCATTGAACTTGAATATTTTATTTAGATATTGTCAAGAATTGAAGTTGAGCAAAAAACAAATGGCAGACATGCTGCCATTAGCGTTCTGCCACTATTGTTCCATTTGCTTGCCCAAGAAGGCTGATGCAGTTTCGGCTAATTTTAACTCTAGTTCTCCGAGCTTTTCTCCTGACTGCTTAGCTAGTATTATTACAGCCCCAATTGCATCTCCTTCTGATACTATAGGAGAAATTATTTGGGCATTGTATTTTGTTTCAGCTTCTTCATCATCATAAAGGGCTAATACTTTATTTCCACCTTCTCCAAGCATTACTGTTTTCCTGTCTTCCATTGCTCTTTCAAGTTCGTTGCTTATCTTCTTTTCTAAGTAATCTTTTTTTGGTGCTCCACTTGCTGAAATAATAGCATCCTTATCAGCTATAAGCACTATATGTCCTATTGATTGTTGAAGTGACTCTGCATATTCCTTTGAAAAATCGCTTAACTCACCAATTGGTGAATATTTTTTGAGGATAACTCCACCTTCTCTATCAGTGAATATTTCTAATGGATCCCCTTCTCTTATTCTCAAAGTTCTTCTTATCTCTTTAGGAATAACTACTCTTCCTAGATCGTCTATACGTCTAACTATACCAGTAGCTTTCATTTATAACTTACCTCCTATAATTTAGAATAAAAATATATAAAACTTAGTTGTATTATTATTATCTTTCCAAATGTGAAATTTATACACAGTTATACTTAAAATTAAAAGACGATGCCATAAGACACCGCCTTTATTATTATTTTACATATTCTTTTCGTAATACTTTACATTTGCATCTTTCTTCCATTGTTCAATAGTATCATTAACTTTCTTTTGCTTTTCTGAAGTTAATAAATTGTTTCTTATATCTTCCTTAACAGTTTCAAACTTTTTAACTGGATACTCTTCTTTCTTTATGTCCTTTATAACATGCCATCCAAAGGAAGTTTGAACAGGTTGAGATATAGTTCCTTCTGGAACAGCAATGGCAGCAGTCATAAAGGTCTTATCATAGTTAGCATCATTGTATTCAATAAATCCTAAGTCTCCACCGCTTTCCTTAGCAGCTGGCTCAGTTGATACTTCCTTTGCTACCTTTGCAAAATCTTCACCCTTATCTAATCTTTCTTTTACTTTCTTAGCTTCATCTTCAGTTTTTAGAAGTATGTGGGCAACGTGAATTCTATTTGGCTTTTCGGTAAATTCAGTTTGATTTTGGTCATAGTACTCTTTACACTTAGCATCATCAACTTTAACGTCTTTTGTTATATCATCAGTTACTTTTCCAATTATAACATTATCTTTTATATATGCTTTTAAAGACTCTTCAGTATAACCAGCTTGCTTTAAGGCATCCTTAAATTTAGTTTCGTCGTTATAAGCCTTTTTAATATCGTCATACTGCTTATTTATTTCTTCAGTTAGCTTTGCCTGTTCAGGTACAAGTTTCTTTTCTTGAGCCTTTTGCAGAACAATCTGTTGAGCTATCATTGAATCTAAAACTTGTTTCTTTTGCTGATCAAGTAATTGTTTTGCTTGATCATTTGTTGCATAATTATCACCATATTGAGCCTTTAATTGGGTAATAACTGGAGCCATTTTCTCATCCAATTGAGCCTTTGTTATAGTTACTTTACCAAACTTAGCTACAGGGCTCTTTTTTATAGCTTCTGGTGTCTTAGACACCATATTGCATCCAACTGCAGAAATAGTAAAAACTGCTACAGCTGCTGCCATCATAAGTTTTCTTACGTTTTTCACTCTAATTCCCCCACTCTTTATTATCGTATTATTTATTATAATGTTTTTTTTTACACAATACAAATTAATTTTATCATAAACTTAGTTTATTTCAACCACACTTGTAAACTTTTCCAATAATTCCTTTAAATTTGAAATCAGCTCCTCCTTCTTTATGGTATCAATCTTGTATAGAAGCAAAGGCTTTATATCATTTTTAAAAGCCATTTTTCTATTATAATTTTTTATTATATAGTCTACCAGCTTTTTATCAAAACTATCCTTAGATTCAAATGTAAATATAATTTCATTACCTTTTTCCTTTATTTCCTCAATTCCAATTGCTCTTCCTAAACTCCTTATATAGGAAATATTCATAAGATTATACACCGATTGAGGAATATCTGAATATCTATCTTCAATTTCCTCAATAACATCCATCATATCGTCATAAGAGCCTATTGCAGCTATTTTCTTGTATATTTCTATCTTTTGAACCTCATCGCTAATATAGTCAGCTGGAATATAAGCATCAACTTTTATTTCTACAGTAGTTTCTATTGGTTCCTTTTCAATGTCACCTCTTATTAATCTGACGGTGTCCTCTAACATTCTGCAATATAGATCATATCCTATAGCAGCCATATGTCCGTGCTGTGCAGAGCCCATCATATTTCCTGCTCCTCTAATCTCCAAGTCCTTCATTGCGATTTTAAAGCCTGAACCAAGCTCTGTAAACTCCTTTATTGCCTTAAGTCTCTTTTCAGCAACTTCAGTTAACACTTTATCCTTTTTATAAGTTAAATAGGCATATGCTATTCTATTAGAACGGCCTACTCTTCCACGAAGCTGATAAAGCTGAGATAATCCCATTTTATCTGCATCACATATTATTATTGTATTAACATTAGGTATGTCCATTCCAGTTTCTATAATTGTTGTACAGAGCAATATATCGTAATTATGCTTCATATAATCCACTACTACAGTTTCTAATTCTCTTTCTGTCATTTGGCCATGAGCTATTGCTATTCTTGACTCTGGAACCAATTTTGAAAGATAAGCTGCCATATCCTTTATGGATTCTACTCGGTTATAAACAAAATAAATTTGCCCGCCCCGATTTAGTTCCCTCATAATAGCATCCCTAATTAATTGATCATTAAACTCTACAACATAAGTCTGTATAGGATACCTTTCCTCTGGAGGAGTTTCAATTACACTTATATCCCTTACCCCTACTAATGACATGTGTAAGGTTCTAGGAATCGGCGTAGCAGTTAATGTAAGTACATCTACATTTTTCTTAAACTCTTTTATTTTTTCTTTGTGAGTTACGCCAAATCGCTGTTCTTCATCTATTATTAAAAGTCCTAAATCTTTAAACTGTAAGTCCTTTTGCAGAATTCTATGAGTGCCTATTAAAATATCTACATTGCCTTCTTTTAAGGCCTTCAAGGTTGCTTTTTGCTGTGCTGAAGTCCTGAATCTGCTTATCATATCTATTTTTACAGGAAAATCTGAGAATCTCTGCATCATGTTATTATAATGCTGTTCTGCTAAAATTGTTGTAGGTACCAAAAGGGCAACCTGTTTGCCATCCATTACAGCTTTAAATGCAGCTCTTATAGCAACTTCAGTCTTTCCATAGCCTACATCGCCACAAAGAAGTCTATCCATAGGCTTATAAGATTCCATATCTTTCTTTATTTCTTCTATTGCACTAAGCTGATCTGGTGTTTCCTCATAAGGAAACTCTTCTTCAAATTGTTTTTGCCATACAGTATCCTTATTAAATTTATGGCCTCTAAGGGTTGCTCTTGCAGCATAGAGTTTCATTAAATCCTCAGCAATATCTGCTATTGACTTTTTAACTTTACTCTTAGCTTTTGCCCATTCATTTCCGCCTAGCTTACTTACCTTTGGTTCTTTACCTTCAGTACCTATATATTTTTGAACCAAATCTAATTGATCTACAGGAACATAAAGCTTATCACCTGAAGCATAGCTTAGCTCAAGATAATCCTTTTTATGTCCATCTAGCTCCAGCTGCCTTACTCCTTTAAATACCCCTATACCGTGATTTGTGTGAACCACATAATCACCTGGCTTTAATTCAGTAAAGCTTTTAATTTTCCCTACACCCTTTTTAGGTGTTTTATTTATTTTTCTCTTGGATTCACCAAATACTTCCTTATCTGAAATTACACATAACCTTAAATCCGGATATTCAAAACCTTTGAGCTGATTTCCAAAGGTTATTGCAACCTGACCATTTTGTAAATCATTTAGCACATCACTATAAATACTTTCAATTCCCCTATCCTTTAGGGTGCTGACCAATCTTTCACCCCTTGGCCTTGTACCTGAAAGTATTATAGTTCTAAAACCTCTAGCCTTTTTATCCTTAATATCTTCAATAAGCAAATCTAGTTGTCCATGATAGTTATGCAATGTAATTTGCGAAAAGGACACTATTGACCTTGGAGGCAATACCGCATTGGACTTAGGTATCATAGTTAAAGTTAAAACATCACTTAAACTAAGTCTCTCCATTATTACTTCCTTTTCAATTAAAAGCTTTCCTTGTTTAGGAAGTATATTTCCCCTTTGCAGGAAGCCTTTATAATTTTCTTCAAATTCAAAATAAACGCTATCCAGTTTACCTTTACATCTTTGAGCATCATCTATTATTATAAATGCATCAGCCATGTAGTCTAAAAAGCTGGAGGTTGTTTTGTAAAAGTACGGAAGAAAACTATCTATAGTTTCAAAGGTCCAATTATTTTTTAAAGACTCTAGGTTTGTATTTATAGCAGCTGTTATTCTATCAATGGTTTCTTTATCTTTTTTTCTGTTAAGACCATCCAATACAGATTTTAAATCTTTTTCAATATCTGAAATGGCATTTTCCATGCTTTCCTTATTAAAAATCATTTCTTTTGCAGGAAATATTTCTACAAATTTAACCTTCTCTATGCTTCTTTGAGATTCAGTATTAAAACTTCTTACAGAATCAACTTCATCACCAAAAAGCTCTATTCTGTAGGGCACAGCAGAATAAGGGGGATATATATCCATTATTCCTCCTCTTATAGAAAACTGTCCCTTACTTTCAACTATATCAATTCTTTCATATCCACAATGAACTAATTTTTCACTCAAATCATCAAGGTTTATGGTATCTCCAAGTTTAAATTTAAAAGTATACTTCCTATATAGCTCCGGTGGAATATAAGTAGAAGCCAAAGCTTCTATAGATGCTACAACAATCTTTTTCCCTGGCTGCATCATCTCTTTTATTACCTTTAGTCTTTCCCATCTTAAATCTCCTGATATGGCATCTACATTATAGAAAACCACTTCTTTTGTAGGAAAGTAGTATACATTAGGATAATAAAAGGATAAATCCTCGTATAGGTTCTTAGCCTCAACATCACTATGAGTAAACACCATAAAAGGCTTGTCTAACTCTTCAAACACTCCATTTATAAGATAACTTCTAGCAGACTCAGATAGTCCATAAACTCCCACTGGAAATTTATTTCCTTCTATAGCATCCATTATTGTTTTAAATTCTCGGCTTTCTTTCAAAGGCTTCATTAAACCATTTAGCCTCATTGTAACACCTCTCAAACTGCCTGTTTCATTATAACTTGAAACCATTATACTTATTCATAGCCTCTGTTATTCCGTCTTTTATAATAGATTCAACTGCTTCAATACAATGTGGAAAAAGCTGTTCTAAATTTTCTCTATCTTCTTTAGAAAACCTGCTTAACACATGGGAAACTAGATTATCCTTAGGCTGTCCTACTCCTACTTTAATCCTTGGAAATACATCAGAACCTAGATGTAATATTATATTTTTAATCCCATTATGACCACCAGCACTTCCCTGTGGTCTTATTCGCATTCTTCCTACCGTAAGACTTATATCATCATAGAGAACTATAATATTTTCCTTAGGAATCTTATAAAAACTAGCTGCTTCACTAACACTCTCTCCACTTAAATTCATGTAAGTAGATGGTTTTAAAAGAAGTACCTTTTCACCAGCTATGCTGCCTTCTCCGCAAGTCCCTTTAAATTTTATCCTATTCACACTAATATTATACTTTTCAGACATTAAATCTATAATATCAAATCCTACATTATGTCTTGTATGTTTATACTCAGTTCCCGGATTACCCAATCCAACTATTAAAAACATTGCTACCACTTCTCCTGTATTACAATTATTCCTATAATCATATTATATGATACCCTAAAAAAGCAAAATAATAAAGAGACTTTGAAAGTCTCTTTACACTAATGTTAGCTACATTATTGCCTTTCAGAAAGAGTAACATCAAAACTTAAAACTTTTCCTTCTCTCAATACTTTGCATGTAATAGTATCTCCTGCCTTATGCTTCCAAAGTACTTCCTGAAGCTGTTCATAAGTTTCAATCTTGGTCTTGTCAAGCTCTATAATTATATCTGTCGGTTTTATTCCAGCAGTTTCTCCTCCAAGTCCACCAGTTACTTCCTGAACATACACACCTTTAACCCCATTATTCTCTTGAGGAACCGCAGTAAATCCAACTATACCTAAAACAGCATTGGGTCCTACCTTCTGCTTATCACTAGGTTTTGCTCCATTCATAATCTTTTGAATTACATTCTTCGCTTCATTAATAGATATAGCAAAACCCATTCCCTCAGCATTCACATTTCCACCAATTTTTAAGCTGTTTATTCCAATTATTTCTCCTGCCTCATTACATAGAGCTCCTCCGCTATTTCCTGGGTTAATGGCTGCATCTGTTTGAAGCACCTTATAGGTGGTAACTCTGCCTTTATTATCCTTAATCTGAAGTTTCCTATTTGTAGCACTTATTATACCTGCAGTTACACTTCCAGCAAACTCATCTCCTAAAGGGTTTCCTATGGCTACTGCCACATCTCCCGCCTTAACTTTAGAAGAATCTCCAAACTTAGCTACTGGGAAATTTTCACCTTCAATTTTTATTACAGCTAGATCAGAACTTGCGTCTGCGCCTACAAATTTAGCTTGAAGCGGCTTACTTCCATTGGGAAGCTTTATATACACCTTATCAGCACCTTGAATTACATGATAATTAGTTACTATATACCCTGACTTATCAAAGATAATTCCTGAACCGCTATCTTGATTTACATCCCCAAAAAAACCTTCTACAGTATTGTTCACACCAACCACTGTTGGCCCAACAGTTTCAGCCACCATAGTAATTGAGTTTTTAGGCAATTTTGCAGTTTGTGTATACCCATTTTTCTGTTCCAAGAGAGATTGATTAGCCTGATTAGTTTGAGTATATGGAGAAGGTGATGAAGAATACTTTTTATCTACAATAATTGCCGAGGTCACCCCACCAGATACCGCAGCTACTAAAATAAATGCTATTCCCTTAAAAAAACCCTTTATCCTAGGCTTTCTATTATCTTTTCTAAATTTAATTTCTCCGCAATTAGTAATCTGCTCCCATGGAACGTCCTTTATCTCTTTGTATCCATCATTCTCCATAAAATTCCCTCCTGAATCCTTCTTTATATTGGATTGTAAAGCTAACTTAATTCAAAACACTTCATAGGTGGTCAATAACTGTAAAGCGCTAAGTCTTTCACTACAATATCATTATAATAAAGGATTTTTACATAACTGTGAACAAACTGTTATATATTAATTACATTTGATCATTTAACTCTTTTCAAAGTGAAGGTAAAAATAACCCCTTCTCCTTCTCTATTTTCAACCCATATATCTTCCCCTAGCTGAGTCAAAATATTTCTAGCAATTGGTAGTCCTAGTCCCGTACTCATTTTTGCAGTTCTAGACTTATCCGCTTTATAAAATCTATCCCAAATATGCGATATATCTTCCTTAGAGATTAAAGGTCCATCATTAAAGACAGTTACTAATACCTTATCTCCCTTAGTCTTTGTACATATTTTGATATTTCCGCCTTCGCTTACATACTTAATTGCATTATCAACTAAGTTTGTAAGTACCTGAACAAGTCTATCCCTATCTCCAGCAATATATAAATTATCTTCAGCAAAACACACATCAACTTTTAAGCCCTTGGCCTTAATTTTTGTTTCAAACTTTATAACTGTTATCCTTATAAGTTCATTAATATCCAATTCCTCTATTCTTAATCTAAACTGACCTGCTTCTATTGCTGAAAGATCTAGCAAATCGTTTACAAGCCTAGTTAGTCTCTGAATTTCCTCATAAGCTATAGATAAATAATAATTTTCCTTTTCTTTAGGTATAACTCCATCTAATATTCCTCCAATAAAGCCTTTAATTGATGTAATAGGCGAACGTATTTCATGTGATACATTAGAAATAAATTCTCTTCTATGATTCTCCACTTTTTCAATATTATCTGCCATTGAATTAAAAGATTCAGCAAGCTCTCCTATTTCATCATTCGAAATAATTTCTACCCTTTTTTCTACCTCACCTTTTGAAATCTTCTTAGCTACTGAATTTATTTTAGCTAAAGGAGCAAGAATGATTTTCTCAGAAAAGTGATAAATGATGATTGATGATACAATTATAGCTAAAAGAGCGGAAAACCATATAATCCTATATACATTTTTTAGTGGCTCCTTTAATTGACTTAGCGGAGTTATCATTATTACCGAGCCAATAAAGCTTCTATCTTCTATTACTGGCATTATATAAATATGAGATGGTGTGGATAGTATATTCTCGTAAGTCCCTTTAATCTCCACTGATTGTTTTAATCTAAGCGTATCAAGATCACGTTGAAAAACTTGTTTTCCAATGAGCTGCTGATGATTTTTATTGGATACCTGATTAATGAACCCATTATTGTCCGTAATCCATATGTCAGCATTGGAGCTAGTACTTAATATATATAATATTTTTTCCCAATCTCTTTCAGTTACGTTATTATCTTGAGTCACAAATTTGTCTACTGCATAAGGCTTAATAAGCTCAGCATTAGATTCAAGCTGGTTCTTTCTTTGTTGAAAATAATAATTCTGAAACCAAAGGGAAAGAACGGTAGCTATTATAAAAAAGCTTAATGCTACAATTATGGTATAAGCAGCTACCATCTTAGAAAAAATTCCTTTTTTCATTTACTTCACCTCAAACTTATAACCAACGCCCCACACAGTTTCTATCTGCCAATTTATTCCTCCAGGCAGCTTTTCTCTTAACCTTTTAACATGAACATCCACAGTTCTTGAATCTCCTGGGTAATCATATCCCCAAACTTCACATAAAAGTTGTTCTCTAGTGAACACTCTATTTTTATTATTTGCCAGATAATGAAGTAATTCAAATTCCTTAGGCGGCATTTTAATTTCTTGTCCATTGTATATTACGTTATAAGAATTTACATCAATAACCAAATCCTCAAAGCTTAATACTTCTTTATTAATAGAATCTACATTATATCTTCTAAGTACTGCCTTTGCCCTCGCCAAAAGTTCCTTTGGTTCAAAAGGCTTTACTATATAGTCATCTGCGCCAAGTTCAAGTCCAAGCACTTTATCAAAGGTTTCACCTTTTGCTGTAAGCATTATAACTGGAGTTTCATGTTCTCTTCTAATCCACTTAAGAACATCTATCCCATCTATATGAGGAAGCATTATATCCAGTATTACCAAATCAGGCTTATATTCTAAAAACATCTCCTGGGCAGCTCTGCCGTCATAACATACTCTTGTGGAGTATCCGGCACTGTCCATGTACATTTTTATAACCTCACATATATTTTCATCATCATCTACAATAAGAACCTTTCCAATTGAGCCTTCCATAAATAATCCTCCTATTGTTTCTTTTAATATAGAGTAATTATAATTTAACACACTTTTGTATACTTAATAATAGTATACTTAAAAAAGTTACAAATAATTTACTAATAAAAAAACATATCACCACATTAAACTATGTAGTGATATGCTTATATAGCTTATATTCTATTCTTCAAATAATTTGCTTACAGAAACATCCTCGTATATTCTTCTTATAGCTTCTGCAAATACTGGAGCCACTGATAGAATATTTATCTTTTCAAGATTCTTTTCTTCTGGAAGCTTAATTGTATTTAATACAGTAAGTTCTTTAATAGCACAATTTTCTAGTTTATCTATTGCAGGTCCTGAAAGTACAGAGTGGGTACAACAAGCATAAACTTCTTTGGCCCCCATATCTCTCAATACATTAGCTGCATTTGCAATTGTTCCTGCAGTATCTATCATATCGTCAACCAATATAACTGTTTTGTTTTGAACATCACCAATTACATTCATGATTTCTGATACATTTGCCTTTGGTCTTCTCTTGTCAATAATAGCTATTGGCGCATGAAGTTTATCAGCAAATTTTCTAGCTCTAGTAACACTTCCAAGATCAGGTGAAACAACCACTACATCATCTCTGTCTTTAAAGCCTTTTTCTATATAATACTTTGCAAGAATTGGAGCTCCTAATAAATGGTCAAGTGGTATATCAAAATACCCTTGAATTTGTGCAGCATGCAAGTCCATTGTTAAAACCCTGTCTGCACCTGCAGCAGTTATAAGGTCAGCTACAAGCTTAGCTGTAATTGGATCTCTAGCCTTTGCCTTTCTATCTTGTCTAGCATAACCATAGTAAGGTATAACAGCTGTAATTCTTCCTGCTGAAGCCCTCTTAAATGCATCAATCATTATTAAAAGTTCCATTAGATTGTCATTTACTGGAGCATTAGTAGATTGCACTACAAATACATCTGTTCCTCTTACAGTTTCATTGATATTAACAGATATTTCTCCGTCACTAAATGTTGCAACATTTGAGTTTCCTAGTGGTACACCTAACATATCAGCTATTTGCTGAGCTAACTCTGGATGTGAATTCCCTGTGAAAATCTTGATACTTTTGCCATGGGTTATCATCGGTTGACCTCCTTTTTTTCGATAAGACCGTAATTTACATTATCGCGCCTCATAATCGTACATGTTTTTTATTTTTAAAATTTCTATTTCTTAAGTCCCTTTTTCTCTACCCAACCCTCAATGTTGGTTTGTCTTTCTCTTGCTATCGCAAGCGCTCCTTCCGGAACCTCTTCTGTTATTGTTGATCCTGCTGCTGTATATGCATTATCATTAACTTTTACAGGTGATACCAAGTTAGTATTGCAGCCAATAAAAACATTATCTCCTATAATAGTCTTATGCTTTTTCTTACCATCATAATTTACTACTACAGTTCCGCAGCCAAAATTGCAAGCACTGCCTACTTCTGCATCTCCTATATATGTTAAATGTGATACCTTTGTATTATCACCAATACTTGATTTTTTTATCTCAACAAAGTCCCCTATTCTTGCATTCTTACCAATAGTACTCTCTGGTCTTATGTATGCATAAGGCCCTACGGTAGTATTCTCACCAATATGACTTTCTAAAATCACTGAACTTTGAATATGAACACCACTTTCAATAGTACTATCTGTAATTCTTGAATTAGGATATAACATACAATTTTCTTTAATTACTGTTTTACCTTCTATAACATTACCAGGATATATTATAGTATCCTGTCCAATTTCTACATCACTACCTATATAAGTAGTATCTGGATCTATTATTGTAACTCCATTTTCCATATGCTTTTTATTAATTCTTTGTCTAAGAATCTTTTCAACTGCTGCAAGCTCTACTCTTGAATTGACCCCAATAGTTTCCTCAAACTCAGTAACCATTGCTCCTACCTTTGCACCTTCACTCTTTAAGATCCCTATTACATCAGTCAGGTAGTATTCTCCTTGAGCATTATTATTAGTCAGCTTGCTAAGTGAGAGTAAAAGGCTTTCTATATCGAAGCAATACATTCCTGCATTAATTTCCTTTACTGCAGCTTCCTCAGAATTACAATCCTTTGCCTCAACAATTTTTTCTACTTCATTATTTTCATTTCTTATTACTCTTCCATAAGCTCCTGGATTTTCAATAACAGAAGTGAGTATTGTAGCTTTGAAAGAACCTTCTTCATGAAACTTCAAAAGATTTTTTACAGTTTCTTCTTTAATAAGAGGTGCATCCCCTGTAAAAATAGCTACTATACCTTTTTTGCCTTTTAGAAAGTCACTAGCACACATAACAGCATGTCCTGTGCCCAATTGTTTATCTTGAAGTGAGTAGGATACATTTTTAATTTCAGTAGCAGCTTTAACCTTTTCTGCTCCTCGTCCCACTATCACATTGACTTCTTCCATTTCAGCTTTTCTCATTATGTCTATGACGTGGTTTACCATTTCCTTACCACAGACCTTATGCAGCACCTTAGGAGTTTCAGATTTCATTCTCTTTCCTTCACCTGCTGCTAATATTGTAGCACATTTATACATTATACCCCTCCTGTTTACATATTTATAGAGAATATTTTATAAATATAACATATTTGTATTGTTCTAATTTATATATTAACACCACACACTGTAGTATTTTCAATATATTCCAACAAAACAATATAGTATAAACTATTTGATAATTTGTATAACATATTGTTACACAAAACACCCTCTATATTATATTTTATATATCGCCTTTTTTCAACCTTAGTAAACATTAAAAAATATTTTGAATAAACCTCCAAAAAAATAAAACCTTTTTTAGAGGTTTCTACAAAAAAATAAAAAGGAGCTTAAACTCCTCTTTATTATTCTTCCGCTACTGTGGCTTCATCATTTTTTACTTTTTCGTATTCATCCAAAATAGCACTTTGAATTCTTTCCCTGGTTTGGGTATTTATTGGGTGAGCTATGTCTTTGAATTCTCCGTCTGGAGTCTTCCTGCTTGGCATAGCGATAAAAAGTCCATTTTGTCCTTCAATAACCTTTATGTCATGAACAACAAATTCATTGTCAAAAGTTACTGAAACAATAGCCTTCATTTTACCCTCAGCAGCAACTTTTCTAATTCTAACATCAGTAATTTGCATAATATCCCACCTCCACGATGCTTATACAATATAATTCTGCATTTTTTATAATATTCCTTCTAATTTTTCAAAATATTTATTAATTTTTTGAATTTTTTATTTTTTGAAGGCATTTGACGGCTGAACTATTGCTGCTCCATTATCATCGAGTCCGCTATACTCTACTATAGATATATACTCCGGCACCAACTTTTCTGTAGTTTCAATATCTTCAATTAGTACACCTATACTAAGAAGTTCACTGTCAAACTCTTTTAAAAGATTAATAATGCCAAGTGCAGTACCACCAGCCTTCATAAAGTCATCTATAAAAACACATTTACTTCCTTTTTTAATTGACTTTCTTGAAAGTGACATGGTTTGAATTCGTTTTGTAGAACCAGTAACATAATTTAAACTTACTGTGGTTCCTTCAGTAACCTTATTATCCCTTCTTACTATAACAAGCTGCACACCAAGATTTTTTGCAACTTCAAAAGCAAGTGGAATTCCCTTTGTTTCAACAGTAACAACATAATCTACTTCTAAGTTATTAAATTTAGAAGCTAATATAACCCCTGCCTTTCTTATAATTTGGGGATTATACATTATGTCTGTCATATATATATAATTGCCTGGTATTATCCTATCCTTTTCCTTTAAAACATTACATAGTTCCATAGCAAAACTTTTGCTTTCGTCTTCTGAGATTCCACAAGTATATCTTACCCCACCTGATGCTCCAGCAACAGTATCCACTTTTCCAACAGAAAGCCTTGCTATAGTTTCTCTTACTATAATCAAATCTTCACTAATAGTTGACTTGGCTGCATTAAAAAGCTCTGTAAAAGTATTTAAAGTTATTACCTTGTTAGGATTCTCAAGTAATATTTTTGTAATAGCTGAAACCCTTTGATTTCTACTGAATTTATCCATTTTATCACCTATATTCTTATCGTTAACATTTTTTTACGAATTATACACAAAAAAATTCTTATATTATTCATATTTTATTCCATTTCCATATTATAATCAATAAAAATATTCCTTTAAATGTGTTGATTTTCTTTATTTTTGTATATAATGGTATAATGAAGTGTTTTTAAGGAGTTGGTTTCATTGTCATTTGATTTTATAAAAGATAAAAATACTAAGGTACATTTTATAGGCATAGGCGGAATAAGTATGAGCGGCCTTGCAGAAATACTATTAGAAAATGGTTACAAAGTTTCAGGTTCAGATAGGAAAGCATCAAATATAACTGATAAACTTTCAAGGCAGGGCGCTGAAATTTTCATAGGTCATGACGCTGATAATATCAAAGATACAAATTTAGTAGTTTATACTGCAGCTATATCAGAGGATAATCCTGAGCTCATTCGTGCTAAAGAATTATCTCTTCCGTTAATGGATAGAGCCGAGTTCCTTGGTGATATTATGAAAGGTCATAAGTATAATGTTGCGGTGTCAGGAACCCATGGCAAAACTACAACTACTTCTATGATCTCGCATATAATTATGAAAGCTAATCTAGATCCAACAATTTTAGTTGGAGGCGAACTAGATTTAATTGATGGTAATGTTCGTACTGGAAAAAGCGAATATTTTATTACTGAGGCCTGCGAATATAAGGCATCATTTTTAAAATTCTTTCCTTATATAGGGGTTATCTTAAACATTGAAGCAGATCATTTAGATTTTTACAGAGACATATATCATATAAAGGATACTTTTATAGAATTTACAAAGCTCATACCAAAAGATGGCTACTTGGTTGCTTCAGCTGAAGATAAGGTATTAAAAGAAGTAATCCCTCATGCTAATTGTAATGTAATAACTTATGGCATAGAAGAAGGCTTTATTAGAGCCAAGAACATAACCTATAACGATAGAGGATGTGCGAGCTTTGAAGCTTATAAAGGAGAAGAAAAGTTATTTGACGTTCATATGAATGTACCAGGAAGACATAATGTTCTCAACGCACTTGCCAGCGTATCAACAGCTTTATGCCTTAACATTGATGATAAATTTATATCAGAAGGCTTAGAGGGCTTCTATGGAACTCATAGACGTTTCGAAATTAAAGGTACAAGGAATGGTGTTACTGTAGTGGATGACTATGCACACCATCCAACTGAGATAAAGGCTTGCCTAGGAGCTGCAAAGAACTATCCTCACAAAAGGATTTTCTGTGTTCATCAACCTCATACTTACACAAGAACTATAACTTTATTTGATGATTTTGCAAATTCCTTCTTTGATGCAGATGAGATTATCTTAGCAGATATATATGCAGCAAGAGAAAAATTTAGCAGTAAGGTAAGTTCTGATATGCTTGGTGATGCCATACGTGATAAAGGACTTCCCTGTAAGAACTTCCACAGCTTTGAAGAAATTGTAGCCTATCTTGAAACTAGGCTAGAAGAAGGGGATATGTTAATAACTGTTGGAGCTGGAGATGTATATAAAATTGGTGAAATGTATTTAGCTAATAAATAATGTTATATTTTTTATTGTATAAATGAAGACCGCTATTTAAGCGGTCTTCATTTATATTCATCAATAATTAGCACACATACTGATGAAATATCTATGAAAATCTAAGTTATTAGTTAACTCTGGGTGAAAAGAGGTTACTAGAATATTATCTTCTCTAGCTGCCACGATATTGTCATTAACTTTATGAATAATATTTACCTCGTTTCCTGTGGACATAATATATGGAGCCCTAATGAAAACCAATGGAATTTCTTTATTGCTTACTTGCCCAATAACTTCGTTAGTTACAAAGCTGTCAAGCTGACTCCCATAGGCATTTCTTTTTACTTTAATATTCATTAACCCAAGATAGGACTCTCTTTCACCTTCTATTTCCTTTGCCAGCAGTATCATACCCGCACAAGTTCCATAGGTTGGCATACCCATTAATATACTTTCCCTAAGCTCTTCAATCATCCCTCTTTCTCTTAACAGCTTACCCATAGTGGTACTCTCACCACCTGGAAGAATGATCCCCTGAAGAGTCTTTAATTGCTCAGCATTTTTTACCTCAACTACTTCTACATCAAGAGCTTTTAAATGCTTTATATGTTCAATAACACCACCTTGAAGTGCCAACACCCCTATCCTCACGTTACCAGCCTCTCTCTGCATATCTATTACTAAGTTCTCTTACATCAAGGCCGTTCATAGGCTCTCCTAAATCCTCAGAAATTTCTGCAAGCACTTTAGCATCATTATAATAAGTTGTAGCAAGTACTATAGCCTTAGCTCTCTTCTCTGGATTTGCAGATTTAAATATTCCTGAGCCTACAAATACCCCTTCTGAACCAAGCTGCATCATAAGTGCTGCATCTGCTGGTGTTGCAATTCCCCCGGCTGCAAAATTTACCACAGGAAGTTTCCCCTCTTTCCAAACATACTTAACTAAATCGAAAGGTGCTGACATATCTTTTGCTATAGTCATAAGCTCTTGCTCAGGTGCATTCTTAATCTTTCTTATTTCTTCTACGATACATCTCATATGTCTTACAGCTTCAACTACGTTACCAGTTCCAGCTTCTCCTTTAGTTCTTATCATTGAAGCACCTTCTCCAATTCTTCTTAGTGCCTCTCCAAGATTTTTAGCTCCACATACAAATGGTATTTTAAAGTCCCTTTTGTTTATATGATAAGCCTCATCTGCAGGAGTTAATACTTCGCTCTCATCAATATAATCAATCCCTAGAGCTTCAAGAATTTGAGCCTCTACAAAATGTCCTATCCTAACCTTTGCCATAACAGGTATAGAAACTGCAGCCTTTATCTCCTTTATCATCATAGGATCTGACATTCTAGCAACTCCCCCCTGCTTTCTTATATCAGAAGGAACTCTCTCTAGTGCCATAACTGCACAAGCTCCAGCTTTTTCAGCTATTTCTGCCTCTCTCGGATTTACTACATCCATAATAACGCCGCCCTTTAGCATTTGGGCTAAATTTTTGTTTAATTCATATCTCTCCATAAAAATACCCCCTAAACCTTTTTCCAAATTATTCAACAAAATCATTATACAACCGTTAATTGGTTTTTCAAAATGTATCCATACACTTTAACACAGTGAACTATCCTTATATTTTCTAATTTGCTATGACATTTCATAAAGGCATAAAAAACCATTACTTTGAAAGTAATGGTTTTAATGTTATCCTTTATGCTTTTTACTTATACTTCTTACTTCTTACTCTTTACTTATTTACAAACTCCGGCTTATAACTGGGATATTCTTTAGCCAGCCTTTCTTTAAAGTACTGTTCATATGCCGCCTTAGCCACAGATGCAATATCTCCTCCGTGACCTCCGTCAAAAACAACAACTGAGACAGCTATTTCTGGATTATTGTAAGGAGCAAAGCTTATGTACACACCATAAGAGGTTCTACCTATTTTTTCTTGACCTTCTTTGTAGGTTGCTGAACCAGTTTTTCCACCAGTTTCTATAGGAAAGTTACTAAACACACTAGATGCTGTACCTTCTTCACTAACGGCTCTCATGCCCGATCTCACTGCTTCAACAGTGGAAGGCTTGAGATTTAACTTTTCAACTACTTCAGGTTTAGTTTTTTCAACTATATTTCCACTAGGATCCTTTATTTCATCTACCAGATGAAGTTTATACCTGGTGCCTCCATTAGCCAAGGTTGCAGCATAATTTGCTAGCTGTAGAGGGGTAAATGTGCTAATGCTCTGCCCTATAGCAGCATCGTATATATTTTCTGGAGTTGTAGCTTCTGTATGTCCATCAAATACTGCTATAGCCTGAATTTCATTGGCTATTGCACCTATTTCAGTTTTTGATACCTTTATATCTTTATATTTCGAATCTTCGCTTACAAGCTGAGAAATTAGATTTTTACAATTATCCATAGAAAAAGTACCTGCCTTAACAGCCTCTTTTACTATTTTCTCCAATTCATCTTTAATCTTTCGTGTTCCCTCAGTGTCATTATCACTGCTATACAAATCAATCGGGGTAAATCTACTATTATATCTAGCTCCTTTTCCTGATTTTAAAGTGCTTTGAATGGCCCACCAGGTACTATTGGCAAATCTTTCTTTTATAGACCAAGTGTTAAATACCTGCCCAAAGTTTTCTCCTATTTCTATTCCCGTTGATTTCATTGAATTAGCATTTGGTTTTGCACCTAGCCCAAGCTTATAGGCATATTCAGAAAGTATATCGTCATTGTACTGCTCTCTTAATCGCTGTGCTACAGTCATAAAATATGGGTTACTGGATAGAGCCAGTGCACTTTTTAAATTTACAGGTCCATTTACTATACCTTGAAAATCTATAGGTTTAATCTTTCCATCTGAAAAAACGCCTTTATCCTGTATTATTTCGCCTGTATTTATAACACCAGTTTCTAGTCCAGCAACTGCTGTTACAGGTTTAAATGTGGAGCCTGGAGGTACAAGAGAATAAGCAGCATAATTGTAGAGTGGTTTAGGAAGTATATCATCTGGGTCATATCTCAAATTTGTGTCTTTGTAAATAGGAAAAATACTATTTAGTTTGTCTTTATCATACCCCATTTTTGAAGCGTAGCCCTCAAAATCAGGAGTAAAATATTTTTTGTATTGTTCAGTACTCAAACCCTTAACAAAATCATTAGGATCAAACCCAGGTCTGCTTACCATAGCAAGTATTGCACCAGTATTTACGTCAACAACAACTGCAGCACCTCTAGTAGCATTTGTTGTATCAACATCATTCTTTCTTCCTCTAGCTTGGAGGTCCTTCATTGCCTTATCCATGGCACTTTCCAAAACCCTTTGCATTTCAATATCAAGAGTAAGCTTTATATCATTTCCAGGGTGTGATTCCCTCTCCCCTAGTTCCTCTAGAACTCTTCCATATTTATTTAATTTTACTATTTTTCCGCCTTTTGAACCTTTAAGAATATTTTCATATGCCTTTTCTATCCCTGAAACACCGATATAATCAGCATTAACATCATATCCTTTTTCCTCATATTTATCTTTATCATAGGAATTAATTTTAGAGATATAGCCCACTACCGCCGCCGCAGTTTCTCCCTCTGGATACTTTCTTACTGGCTGCAAAGTTATATCTATTCCTGGTAAATCATTTAACCTTTGTGAAATTATAAAAGCAGTATCTTTACTTATATTAAAAGCTATAGTTATAGGTTTGTATCCTGAATAATATTGCAATTTTAGTGCATCCTTTACTAACATATATTTTCTTTGCAAATTCAGGTCATAGCTTAATTTATCCACCCCACACTTTAATGTTAGTTCCTCTAATACTTTTTTATACTCCTTAGAATCTTTTTTTGCTTCAACATATCTATTGAGCAAATCCTTGATATCAGAAGCAGAAGAAAGCTTATACTTTTTTACTAAACCTTCAATACACTGATTAGGATTTAGTTTATACAGTGAAAGCTCATTAATGAAACAATCCTTTGGAGTTAAATCATAAAAATCTACTAGATACTCAAAAGTTTCCTTTGGTGTATATTTAAAAAGCTGTTCATCAATTTTTTCCTCTTCTTCATCTGAATACTTTTCCTTTTCTTCTAGTACTCCCTTATCAACAAGCTCCTTTTTAGCTAGTCCATTCATTCCCCTATCTCTTTTAAAAAGCCTCTCCACCTTTTTCTTTTCATCATCATCCTCAGCTTTAAACTCAAATCTATAATCATTTATCTTTAATGGAAATTCATCTTTCAGTCCTTCGCCGTTTTCATCAAGTATTTTAAACACTGAGTTCATTGTATCAAAAAACTTTAATTTACTCTCATTAGTCTCTGTGTATATAAGATTATAGCTTTGATAATTTGCTGCCAGTTCCACATTGTTTTTGTCAACAATTTTCCCCCTAGTAGCATAGTCAGGTATTTCAATTTTAGCACGATTATTTACAGCATCCTTATAATAATCCGCCTTTACCACTTGTAAATAAGCTAGTCTTCCTGCCAGCAGGGTAAAAATAAAAACTATTGTAATTATTAGCGAAATATGCCTGCTCCCTTTTTTTCTAACTTTCTTCATAACATCTCACCCTTTTATCTCATAATCCTATATATTAAAATGTTGCCCAATTTCAATGCATTATATAAATTCACCCTGACATTTTCTATATAGTCCACCTCTAACCTTTATGTTCAGGTCATTTATGTATCACATTCAAATATTTGGCATATATATAATATCACTTACAGTTATATTTTTCCATACAATACCTATGAAATATTTAAATTGTATGCATATCGTCATTATTAAGAATATTTTTTCGAAATTTGTACAAAACTTTTTGTTGACAGAAACTTCTAATAGGCGTATCCTTAAATGGAAGTAATTAATAAATTATCAAAATAATTAAAGGAGGTAGGAAAATGTTAAACAGAAATTTATCTATGATTAATTTAGCAGCGTCATTTAACTTTACAAGTGCGAATGGCATCTCTATGCCCAAAAACATTTTTGATAGCCCTGCCTCTAAATCGGTACTTTTACCGTGATTAGAAACCTATTTCATTAATAGTGAATTATAGGTCATGGGCTACCAAGTCCATGGCCTTTTTATATGCTTTTAATAGGTATTTCTATATACTAAAGCATGTACACTGACCATGGAAAAACCATGGTTTTTTTATTTGCAAAAATCTATGTTATAGCTCAATAAGTATGTTAGAAGCTTAAGCCGGCATACCTTTTAATTCTTATTGTAGCCTACACATTTTTAATTTTTTCTTAGGCAGTATTCATGGAGTTAGCTCTAAAATTTAGTTTCTGTCTAGAAGGGGGGAATTTTTTTGAAGCGCATTTTTAAATATGTATGGAAGTACAAACTATTAGTAATAATACCTTCTATTGCAATGGCAATAGCAATCTTTTTAGATAATTTTAATCCATACCTTCAAAAGTTAATCACAGACAAGGTTTTTATTGGTAATGAATATAATATGCTGTGGCCACTACTTTGGGGATTTATAGGAATAACTTTAGGAAAAGCTGTATTTGGCTATGTTAAAGAATATCTCTTTGATGTGCTTTCTACAAAGATAAGTATAGATATAAAAAAGGATTTATTTGATCACATACAAAGCTTACCTTTTAACTATTTTGACAGTATGAATACTGGAGAACTTATGTCAAGAATAGGGGAAGATGTAGATAATGTTTGGAGAAGTATATCCTTTGGAATGAGATTATTTGTTGAAAATGCTATTTACTTTATAACAGCAACTGTTCTATTGTTCTTATTAAACTGGAAGCTCACAATTGTATGCGTTTTAGCAATGCCTCCAATTGCTTATTTGGCTCTTAGTTTTGAAAAGAAAATAGGAGAATCCTATGATAAGCTTAGTGACCAGGGGGTTATCTTGAATACAGCAGCACAAGAGAATATTGCAGGAGTTAGACTTGTTAAAGCCTTTGCTAGGGAAAAGCATGAAATTTTAAAATTCCTACAACTTAACAAGGATAATTTCAATTTAAGCATGGAGCAAAATAGGATTATAGCAAACTACTTTCCTCCAATAGAGTTTTTATCTAATATATCTATAGTATTTCTAGTTGTTCTAGGTGGATATTTTGTAATGGGCGGGTCAATGACAATAGGTACCTTAGTTGCCTTCAGCGGTTATATATGGAATCTTATATGGCCAATGAGAATGCTTGGCTGGCTTACAAATCTTCTAGCTCAAACTAATGCCTCAGCTAAAAAGATAATGAAAATAATGGATATCGAACCTGCAATTAAAGATACTGATGATTCTTATAGACTAAGCAATATAAATGGGGATATTGAATTTAAAGATGTTTCCTTTAAATATAACGAAGATTATGTATTAAAAAATGTAAACCTTAAGGTTAAAGCAGGAAGTACTGTAGCTATTATGGGAACTACAGGTTCAGGTAAATCATCCTTAATAAACCTCATAGGAAGATATTATGATGTTTCCGAGGGCGCTATATATATCGATGGTTATGATGTAAAAGAAATTTGTCTAAAGGATTTAAGAAGCAGAATGGCAATAGTTCCTCAAGATACTTTCTTATTCTCTGAGAGTATTGAAGAAAATATTCGCTTTGGTAAAAATGATGCAGACTTTGATGAGATTAGGGAAGCTTGCAGGCTTGCCTGTGCTGACGATTTTATAGAAGAGTTAGATCAAAAGTATGACACTGTAATTGGTGAAAGAGGTATAGGCTTATCTGGTGGTCAAAAGCAAAGATTATCCATAGCTAGAGCTCTTATAAACGATTCAAGAATTTTAATTCTTGATGATGCTACTTCAGCTCTTGATATGGAAACAGAATATAGACTTCTAAAAAATCTAAATGAAAAGAAGAGTAAAGCAACTACCTTTATAATAGCTCATAGAATTTCAGCAGTAAAAAATGCCGACCAAATTATATATGTTGATAAGGGCCATATTATAGAAAGAGGTACACATGACGAGCTAATTGCTAAAAAAGGAAAGTATTATGAAGTTTACTCAGAACAATTTAAAGATTTTGAGGACGTAGAAACTGTAGAAGGCGAGGTGGGATAATGGCTAAAAATACAGTTAAACAAGATGAAGATTTAAAAAAAGTTTCCAATACTGAAATTACAAAAAGACTGTTCAGCTATTTAAAATCCTATAAATTAAAAGTATTCATAGTAGTATTACTTTTAATTTTTGTAATGGTAGTAAATATAATAAACCCATATTTATTAAAAGTAGCCATTGACGTTAATATAAAAAATAATAATGTAAGTGGTCTTTTAATTATTGGAGCTGCCATGATTATACTAAACTTTATAGCTATGATAGCTTCCAGAATAAGAATTATAAAGATGGCTTCTATTACTAACGACATTCTTTTAAAAATAAGACACGATTTATATACTCACATTCAAAAGTTATCTTTTTCCTTCTTTGATAACAGGCCTGTAGGTAAAATACTTGCTAGGGTAATAGGAGATGTTAACTCTCTTCAAGAGTTATTCAATAACAGTGTAACTAACTTTATTCCTCAAATTTTAACTGTTATTTGTGTTGGAGCTATGATGTTTTACTTGAACTTCAAGTTAGCACTTGCTTCAATCATCTTACTTCCTATTCTAGCCTTTTGTATGTTCTCTATAGAGACCTTCTCAAGAAAAAGATGGCAGAATTATAGAAAAAAACGTTCAACCTTTAATGCTTATACTCATGAAGATTTTTCTGGGATAAGAGTAGTTCAGGCTTTTGCTAATGAAGAAAAAACTTCAAAAACCTTTTTAAAACTGGTAAAAGATATGATGGACGGATTCATTAGTGCAGTAAGGCTTAACGACCTGTTTTGGCCTTTAGTAGATACTTCTTGGGGACTCGGCATGGTTATAGTATATTGGTACAGTGCTAAGTTAATGGGTTCTCATAGTATTACTATAGGTACAATAATTGCATTCACTATGTATATAGGCATGTTCTGGAGACCAATCCTTGAAATAAGCAACTTTTACAACACCTTAGTAATGAACTTTGCCGCAGCTGAAAGAATATTTGAAATAATGGATATTGAACCAGATATTATAGATATTCAAAATGCGGTAAAAATGCCTAAAATTAAGGGAACTGTAGAGTTTAAGAATGTAACCTTTGGTTATGAAGATGCTGTAGTTCTCAATAATGTAAGTTTTAAAATAAATCCTGGTGAGACCATAGCTTTAGTAGGTCCTACAGGTGCAGGAAAGACCACTATTGTAAATCTAATAAGCAGATTCTATGATGCAAATGAAGGGGAAGTGCTCATTGACGGTAAAAATGTTAAGAACGTGGATTTAGAATCTCTTCGAAGTCAAATGGGAATAATGCTTCAAGATACTTTCTTGTTCTCTACAACTATTAAGGAGAATATTAGATATGGTAAACTTGATGCCACTGACGAAGAAGTAATAGCTGCTGCTAAAGCAGTAAATGCCCATGAATTTATAATGAATCTTGAAAACGGATATGATACAGAGGTAAATGAAAGAGGTTCAAGACTTTCAGTAGGTCAAAGGCAGCTGATTTCCTTTGCAAGAGCTCTTCTTGCTAATCCAAGAATATTGATTCTTGATGAAGCTACTTCAAATATAGACACCTTTACTGAAAAACTTGTACAAAAGGGCATCCAAAAATTACTTCATGGCAGAACTTCTTTTGTAATAGCTCATAGACTTTCTACCATAAGGGACTGCGATAAGATAATGGTTGTAGATGATGGTCAAATAGTTGAAGCTGGTACTCATGATGAACTTATGAAGCTTGGCGGACTGTACAATAATCTGTATATGTCTCAATACAAGTTCTTAAGCGAAGGGGCATAATAGTCTCACAGTTAAACTAATTTAAACAAAAGCACAGCTGAGTCAGCTGTGCTTTATTATATACTTTTATATTCAAACAATATGAGTAAAAAAACTTATAAGCAATTTTATAGAACCTTACCTAAGAAATCCTTGGTTCTTGGATGTTCTGGGCTTGTAAATATCTTTTCTGGGTCTCCCTCTTCAATTATATTTCCTTCATCCATAAATAAAACTCTGTCTGCTACCTCTTTTGCAAAGCCCATTTCATGAGTAACCACCACCATGGTCATGCCTTCAGAAGCAAGCTCCTTCATAACATCCAGCACTTCTTTTACCATTTCTGGGTCAAGCGCTGAAGTAGGCTCATCAAATAACATCACATCAGGTGACATCGCTAGTGCTCTTGCTATAGCTATTCTTTGCTTTTGACCACCAGAAAGCTGTCCAGGATAACTATTGGCCTTATCTTCTAGTCCAACTCTTTTAAGCAAATTAAGAGCTATCTTTTCTGCTTCATCTTTAGAAAGCTTTTTAACCTTTCTTGGAGAGAGTGTAATATTATCAAGTATAGTCATATGTGGAAATAGATTAAACTGTTGAAAAACCATCCCCATTTTTTCTCTTTGCTTATTTATATCATTTTCTTTACTTGTTATAGAAACTCCTTCAAAAACTATCTCTCCACCTGTAGGCTCCTCAAGAAGATTTAAGCATCTTAAAAAAGTACTTTTTCCTGAACCACTAGGTCCAATAACTACAACAACTTCACCCTTTGAAATTTCTACATCTATTCCTTTAAGCACATGAAGTTTATCAAAACTTTTATTAAGATTAGTTACTTTAATCACCAGCTCTCATCCTCCTTTCAACAGCACCCATAATTTTAGAAAGTGTGAAGGTCATTACAAAATACATTAGTGCTGCTATTATAAGCGGCTCAAATGGTCTAAAGGTGTTTCCTCTTACAGTATCAGCATTATACATAAGCTCGTGGATTCCTATAACAGATACTATTGAAGATTCCTTGATAACAACTATAAATTCATTTCCTAGTGCAGGAAGTATATTTTTAATTGACTGAGGTATTATTATATACCTCATTGCCATAGATTGAGTCATTCCAAGTGAACGAGCTGCTTCCATTTGTCCTTTATCTATAGCTTGAATACCAGCTCTTATAATTTCAGCAACATATGCAGAGCTATTAATAGATAGCGCTAGTACTGCAGCAACTAAGTCTGGTAGGTTTACTCCTAATAAATTAGGTAGTGCGTAATAAATTATATATAATTGCACAAGTACAGGTGTACCCCTAATAAATTCTATATAGGCTGTTGATATTAAATTTAAAAATTTTGATTTTGATATTCTCATCATAGCTAAAAACAATCCTAGTAAAACACCAAATAGAACTGTAAAAAAAGCTAATAATAAAGTAAACTTTGCTCCATTTAAAAAGAACAAATAATATTTAGGTAAAAAATCAAAGTTCACTAATCTTCCTCCTTACAATAATTTTTGGGTTCCATTTAGGAACCCAATTTATTATTCAACTAATTTATTTGCATCAGTTACGAATTTATCTATTGTTTTTTCATTAGTTAATCTCTCTAAGGTCTTATTAATTGCATCTACTAAATCTTTATTTCCTTTTTTAACTGCAGCTGCTGAACCAGCATCCTCAGTTTTTAACTTTAGATCAGCGATTACTAAGTTTTTATTTGCATTTACATAGGAAGTTGCAACTGGTCCTTCTATGATAGCTGCATCATATTTCTTTGTATTTAATGCAAGTACTATATCTGAAATCTTACCTAAGGCTTGAGCCTCAGCACCTGGTAATTGGTTCTTAGCTATATCCTCTTGAATAGATCCCTTTTGAACTCCTAATTTCTTTCCCTTTAAATCATCAGCAACTTTTATCTTATCTTTATCCTCTGCTCTTACAACAACCTTTTGTTCTGCCTTATAGTATATGTTTGAAAAATCTACGCTTTTTTCTCTCTCAGGAGTTGGAGTCATACCAGCTAGAACTATATCAATATTTCCTGCATCTAATGCATTTAAAAGTCCTTTAAAGTCCATATCCTTTATTTCTAGCTTTACTCCAAGATCCTTTGCTATTTCTTTTGCTATTTCAACATCAAATCCAACTATTTCATCCTTGCCATCTACTGACTTATGAAATTCGTATGGTGGATAATCAGCGCTAGTTCCTAATACCAATTTTCCTGCTTTCTTTATCTTATCAACCTTTGTTTCCTGCTTTGTAGTTCCTGCATTTGCTGATGCACTTGAAGCCTTTCCACATCCTGCAAATCCGAATACAACTGTGCTTGCCACTAATAGTGCTAATAATTTAGATGATTTTTTCTTTAACATTGTAATTCCCCCTACTTAATTTATTTATTAAATTCTTTGCGTTATTTACTGCTTTGAATATTTATTCTTCTCTACATGGATTATTATACATTCTTATTTATAATTATGCAATACTTTTAAATAAATTTTTTTATTTTTTTATTTTATTTTTCAGTAATATTTTCGTATTTATCTGCATAAAGCTTGTATAATCAACAGCTTATCTATGATTTTTTTGTAAACGTTCACAAGTTTGCAGAACTATTTTATTATATAGCAACAGTTCTTTTATGCATAAACAATGTATATTCATGTATGATTATGATACTCTAAAACTTATTTTAATCAGTGTAAAATTCATAATTTCGGGTAACAATAAAAATATACTTATGTTACTCACGTAAAAATAAGATTAGTATTATGCTTAGGAGGATTAATATGAGGAATTTCGTACTATCCGCAATTGCAGATATATTTTTAATTCTAATTTCGTATTTTGTTTTTAGAAGTGTTATAAGCGGTCCTACCAGACATAGATTATATGAAAAATTCCTAGGCTCATTTGCAAAATTTGTTATAGGAATTTTTGTAGCAAGTCTTTTAATTACATCATTAACTGCTCTTGTATTATATAGAACTAGATATATTGTATACATTAATATTGTAGCCCCTGCTCTAGTATCTATACTTGTTGGATTTGTAGTTTCTACAGTACCTACAAGAGGTGCAGGCGATAATGAAAAAGAAAAGAAAATGTAATAAAAACCTTATTGGGTAAGAAGTAAGAAGTAAGAGTGAATAGTTAGGTAAGCCCTGCATTTCTCTTACATATCACATATACTTCTTACCTTTTCTCTTTTATTGTTGAATTTTACTTCCATATTTAATATAATAAATGTATAATATTGTAATTACATCGGGGTGTAGCGCAGCTGGTAGCGCGCTTGGTTCGGGACCAAGATGTCGCAGGTTCAAATCCTGTCACTCCGACCACAGCAAAAGCCTTGCAGCATTGTATGCAAGGCTTTTTATTATTACTATCTTATTTTCTATGCTCTACCAAATCAATTGATCCAAGAACTATGTGAGCAAGGCCAAAGCCTACCACTCCTGCTGCTATCATTGGTGCTATGTCTGTTTTTCTATACTTTGTAGCTGTAACTGCTGCGCTTGCTGTAGTAACTGCTGCTCCTAAAACTGTTGGGATTAATCCTTCTTTTATATCCATAATATGCTCTCCTCCTTATGTGAAATCCATTAGTTGCTAACCGTCTTTTTTCGCTTAGCTGTCATAAAAACTTTTAAAGTACTACATTAATATAATTGGTAATATAACTTTTTTAATACTAGTAAAATACTTGAATAAAAAAAGATAAGTGGTATTAAAACCACTTACTTATTACACTGCCTTATATTATCTATTGTTAATACTATCTTCTGATGGATCTATAGTTTCCATTTCAATAATATTTTCTACTGTATTTAAGGCATGCGGAGCCATCTGAAGCTGTTCAATTGCTTCGTCAGCCCTGCTAGCTGCTTTACAAAGAGCAGCTGTAAAAAAGCCTACCGAACCTCCCAAAATAAAAATCAATAAATCTGCAAACATACAACCAAGTCCTTTCAATAATAATACTCATATTTTGCCTATTATTAATAATCAAACTTATTGTGTGTGAAAATCATTTTTTTATGCATGGAATTGGTAAAATTTTTAATTTTAATTTTTTATATATCCTAAAGACTTGATCAATATTCCGTGCTATAATGATTTTACAATTTAAAATATTCACAATGTTTGAACGTCCCATTAATGTCCATTAAAGGAGGTAATTTAATGCTTTCCAATTATCATGAAATATTTAAGACGGTTATTAAAGCCTATTATGAAGATAACTTTGAAGAAAAACTTCAACAAATATTAGACGAGCCTGGAATAGACAAAATTAAAACCAGCAGGATAATAGCTTCCTTATGTGGTGTTAGCGTTGAATATAGCGACAACTTTGTAAACGATTTAAAACGAGCTTTGAAAAATAATGACATAACTAGTCCTATAATAAATAGGATCGCTGACTGCCCAATAGAATGTATAGAAACCCAAGGAAAAACCTTCTGTGAGGCCACCTGCTCTTTTGATGCAATTTTAGTGGATAAAACTAATCACTTAGTAACCATAAACGAGACTAAATGTATAAGCTGTGGTTTTTGTATAGAGGCATGTCCAAACAAAGTTCTGATGGACAGAAGTGAATTTATACCTTTAATTAAGCATTTAAATAAAAGAAGCTGTTAATACTTTAATCAAGGCTAAAGCTTTATATTCATAAAGTTTTAGCTTTTTACTTTATTAATAGATATTTGCATTTAAATAAAGAGTAGAATAAAATATAATAAAACTTGGTAAAATAAACTAGTGTTTTTATGACAAAGGAGCTGGTAAAATGAAAGCAAAGCATAGTGAATTATTTAAGGAAATTGTGAATTCTTATTATAATGGTAATTTTGAAGAAAAAGTAACTTCTATATTATCCTCTCCTGAAGTAAACAAAGAGGTCTTAGCTGCTGAAATAGCTTCACTTTGTGGAGTTGAATTAGACTACAGCAATAATTACATAGAAAATCTAAAGACTGCTATTAGAAGTTATGAGTCATCTCACCAGGTGGTGAACAAAATTAAGACTTGTTCTATGGATTGCATAGATGAAAATGGCAAGACAGTTTGCCAAAAGAGCTGTCCTTTTGATGCAATATTCATTGATGATGAAAGACACACTTCATCAATAGATCATGACAAATGTACCGGCTGCGGCTTTTGCGTAGAAGCTTGTCAAACTGGTGCTTTAGCTGACCGGGTTGAATTTCTTCCATTAGCTGAGCTGCTAAGAAAAAAAACTCCAGTTATTGCTGCTGTAGCTCCAGCTATTACAGGCCAATTCGGTAAGGATGTATCAATATACCAGCTCAGAACTGCTTTTAAAAAATTAGGCTTTACAGAGATGGTAGAAGTAGCCTTTTTTGCTGATATGCTTACTTTAAAAGAAGCTGTAGAATTTGATGAACACGTAAAGGATAAGGATGACTTTTTAATAACCTCTTGCTGCTGTCCTATGTGGGTTGCAATGGTCAAAAGGGTTTATGGTGACTTAGTTAAACATGTTTCCCCTTCTGTGTCTCCAATGGTTGCAGCCGGAAGAGTAATGAAAAAACTAAATCCAGATTGCAAAGTGGTATTTATAGGACCATGCATTGCTAAAAAAGCAGAAGCAAAAGAAAAGGATCTGCTGGGTGATATTGATTACGTACTAACCTTTGCTGAACTAAAGGACATTTTTGAGGCTTTGGATATAAATCCAGCTGACTGTGCTGAAGACTTTTCTGAGGAATACGCTTCAAGAGGGGGTAGACTCTATGCAAGAACAGGTGGAGTATCTACTGCTGTAAGTGAAGCTATTGAAAAGTTGTTTCCAGATAAATATAAATATCTTACTACCACTCATGCAAATGGAGTTAAAGAGTGCAAAGAAATGCTTGCAAATGCTCAAAACGGCATTGTAAAAGCTACCTTTATAGAAGGTATGGGCTGCATTGGAGGCTGTGTAGGCGGACCTAAGGCAATAATTCCGAGAGCTGAAGGTACCGAAAGAATTAATGAGTTTGCAGAAAACTCTGAGATAAAAGTAGCTGTAGAAAGCGATTGTATGATAAGTATTCTAAAAAAGCTTAATATAGAATCTGCTGATGACTTTAAACACAAAGAAAAAATAGAAATATTTGAAAGAGAATTTTAGATGTACTGCTAAAAAGGGTGTCTCACCAGACATTCTTTTTTTATGTTATAGATTGTTTTTTCAGTGATAATTATGCCATTCATATTTTATATATTTCATGTTATACTTACCATGAGGTGATACACATGCTTAAAAATATTAAGGCAGCTATATTTGACATGGACGGAACTCTGGTAGATTCTATGTGGGTATGGTCAAAAATTGATATAGAATTCCTCAAAAAAAGAGGTATAGCTCTCCCTAGTGACCTGAAGGATAATATTGAACACCTAAGCTTTACAGACACGGCTAAATATTTTAAAGATAGATTCAAGCTTCAAGAAAGCATAGAAGATATAATGAAGGAATGGAATGACATGGCCTTTGAAGAATACAGCAAGAACATTAAACTTAAAGCTGATGCTGATAGATTTCTTTCCTCATTGAAAACTGCTGGTATAAAAATTGCTCTAGCTACTAGTAATTCACAAATGCTTTTAGAAGCATCTCTTAAAAACAATGGAGTTCTTCAATATTTTGACGTTATAACTACAACTGATGAGGTTGCTAGGGGAAAAAACTTCCCTGATATTTATCTTTTGACTGCTAAAAGACTAGGAGTAACCTCTGAAGAATGTATTGTATTTGAAGATATACTTCCTGCAGTTAAGGGAGCAAAGGCAGCTGGAATGAAGGTAGTTGGTGTCTTTGATGAATACTCTGAGCATCAAAAAATAGATATTATTAATACTGCAGATTACTTTATTAATGAATATAAAGATATCATAGAAGCAGTATAAAACTCATTTCTAGCCATATAAATTTTTAAAGAGCTCTTCAACTAATAGATTTTTATATTATAAATGCAATAGCGATATTTAAAAAGCAACATGAATATATTTATAATGTATAGTAAATTAAAGGAGCTTTTTTAATGTTTATCGCGTTATTATTCTTTATCCTAATAGCTACTTCAGCCTTCGGCTATTTTTACTTTATGGGCAAGCTCAATACCCAAAGAAAACAAATAGTAGTGCTCTCAAAACAGAATCAGGAGCTTATAAAAAAATTAAGTATAATGAAAGCTCATGAAAGGGAGTATGAAAACAATACCAGCAGCTTTAATAACAGTGATGTTTCTTAGTAGCTAGTATTCTATTAACAAAACAAATGAATATAGTAAATAGCACTTATAGGAATTTGGTTCTTTTATAATATTCTTTATAGGATATTATAAAAGAATCAAATTCCTTTAATTTTCAGTATATCCGTAGTCACCTGATTTATATTGTTATAATCTTATACAATTATCAAAATATTTCAAATATTGTATAATTGTATTTGACTTTATTCTAATTTATGATACAATATAATAAAAGTCGACAAAAATCGAGTATTATCTGTATTTTTTTATATCAAATATTTCACTTTCTGTTAGTTGTATATTAGCTATGAGATTTAAAAACTCTACAATTCATTTGAAGCATTTTTCAAATGAAAACACTTCCAAAAATAAAGCACTTAAGCAATTCATCTTTTTAATTATCTAAGGTATCAAATAATAAAAATAAATAATAATTTTTTAATTTTATGGAGGAACAGCAATGGGAAAAGGTAACATTAATATATCTGACATCCAATTAAAAGATATATTAGATTTAGAGGTACTTCAAAGATTTCAGGATAATTTTGCAGAAAGTATGGATTTAGCAAGCGTAACCGTAGATATAAACGGTAATCCAGTAACTAAGCCAAGCTCCTATACAAGCTTTTGCATTGATTACACTCATTCAACAAAAGCAGGTGATGACAGATGTGCTCTATCTCATAAAAGAGGCGGAGAAGAAGCAGCAAGAACTGGACGACCTTATATATATACCTGTCATGCAGGTCTTATAGATTTTGCAGCACCTATTATTGTAGATGGGATACAAATGGGAACAATTCTTGGCGGACAAATATTAACATCAAAACCTGAAGAAACCGGCTTTAGAAAGACTGCAAGAGAAATAGGTGTAGATGAAGATGCATATGTTAATGCTGCTAATAAAGTAAAAATATCTACTGAAAAGAACGTTAAAGCTGCTGCAGAAGTTCTTTTTATAGTGGCAAATGCTTTATCTAAAATTGGATATCAGCAGTTAAAATTAAAGAACACAAGTGATGATCTAGTTGAAAGCTTTTCACAGATTTCTGCAACTATGGAAGAACTAGCATCAACTTCTGTTACCATTACCGAAAACCAAGAGACCCTTAATAAAGAAATTATAAATGTAAAGAATATATCAGCCCAAATTAACGAAATATTAAATTCCATAAAGAGCATTGCAGATGAAACAAAAATGCTGGGATTGAATGCTGCAATTGAAGCAGCAAGAGCTGGAGATGCAGGAAGAGGCTTCAATGTTGTTGCAACTGAGATTAGAAAATTGTCACAGAGTTCAAAAGAAACAGCTATGCAAATAGTACAATTGACTTCTCATATAGAAAACTCTGTTCAAAATACTTTAGAGATCTCAGAATCAACAATGGCAAATACTCAACAGCAATCAGCTGCAATTGAAGAAACAACTGCAAGCCTTGAAGAGCTTATGGAATTAACCACTGAGCTTAATGAAATGGCTAATGAAAAATAGCATAAACTTAATTTCATATTAATATTAATATAAAGAAAAAGGCATTCGTCTTAAAAAGATGGTGCCTTTTTTTACGCAAACTGTAAAAAAGTATAAAATCACTGTAAAAATTATCTATCCCCCTAATTATAGGAGTGATACAATATACATTATCTTAGTAATAAAAAATATCATTTATTGGGGCATCTTTAAAGGGGGAGAATTCATGAAAAAAAGTATATCTGTTATAACCACTTGCATTTTACTTGTAACAATTGCTTCCGGTTGTGGAACAAAAGGTAATTCTAAAAGTACTGCTGCCTCTGCGGAAAAGGAAAAGATTACGCAGCTAAAAACAAAACTTGATAAAGAATTTACTGATTCATGGGGCGAAGATGCCTTTAGTGGATATGTGTATATTTCGAAAAAAGGAACTGTGCTTTTGGATAAGGGATATGGAAAAGCTGATTTTGATAAAGGTACAGATAATACAAAGCAAACAAAATTTGATGTGGCTTCAATAACAAAGCAATTCACTGCTACTGCTATAATGCAGCTTCAAGAAAAGAAGCTTTTAGATGTAAATGATACGGTTGATAAGTATATCCCTGCCTTTCCTCATGGAAATCAAATTACTATTCATCAATTATTAAGCCACAGTTCTGGACTGCCAGAGCATCCCTTAGATTTTGATATTAGAAAATTTAGACCTTCTTATAAGGATTTCGGTAAAGATGGTAAAAGCGAGAATGTGAAGCTTACCTTCGAACCAGGAAAAGGCTTTCTATATAGTAATACAGGCTATATACTGCTAGGCTATATAATAGAAAAGGTTTCTGGTAAAGCACTAGATTCCTACTTGAAGGAAAATATTTTTACGCCACTAAATATGAAAAACACTGGATATAAGAATCCAGATGGGCAATTAGATAACCTAGCAACTGGGTATGTAAGTTCAACCAAGGAAAAAGCAGAAAAATCTTGGACCTTCATAAATGTTGGTGCAACAGTTGGTTCATCAAGTCTATGTACTACTGTAGAAGATTTGATTATATGGCAAAAAGCATTAAAGGAAGAAAAGCTACTAAGCAAGGAATCCTATAAAAAGATGTACACCCCTAATCAAAACTACTACGGTTATGGCTGGTATATATTTGATGCATCAGAAGGAAAAAAGCTATATGAGCATTATGGAAATGCATCAGGCTATAGAAGCTATATCATGAGAGTACCTGAAGATGATACACAGGTTATTATTGTGAGCAACTATCAGGATGCACCTATAGATAGCATGATGTCCGTAATAAAGGAATATCTCAAATAGATTTATAGTATAATAATCTCCAAAGTTTAACTATACAATTTTAATCTCTTTATCTTAACAAAAAGCATTCCTGACGGAATGCTTTTTATATTAAAAGGATTATTTTTGAAATTGTAGAATATTATATTAAAAGTAAAAGATAGGAGATTATATTATGACATTGTATTCTAAGCACAATATCACAAATGTAGCTATCCCTCTATATGTGGATATGCAAAATGCCTTTTCTAGAGAAAATAATTCAATGTTTAGAATTGTATTAGTAGAATCTGGCACAGGAATATTGAATATCAATGGTCATTCCTTTGTATTTATGTCCCCTTCTATATTTTGCCTCAATGAAAAGGATAAAGTTGAGCTGGAAAAGGACTGCAACTTGAAAGCACAAGTAATATATTTTGATCCTACAATAATCAATAGCTCATTTAGCCTTGAAATGGTATACAATATAAATAATTTTGAAAAGTTTTCAAGCATACAGGACTACTTTTATCTTAATCCATTTCTTAACCGCTATAAAATATACAGTCCATATTTTGAAATTGGGCTTATAATGTTTAAGAGAATATCCGAACTCTACAGACTTCTTTATGAGGAGACACACCCCTGCACAGGTGAATACTGGGTATGCCGTTCCAGATCTTTCTTTTTGGAAATATTGTTTGTGATACAATACATATATACCAATTTTAAAGAAGATGATAGGCTTCATATTCCTAATTCCTCAAATGATTTAAATGAAATTATTTTATATTTACATTCAAACTATCAAAATACAATTACTATTGAGGAATTAACAAAAACCTTTCACATTAATAGAACAACTTTAGCAGAAAAGTTTCGAGCCTCAACAGGTATGTCCATTAAAGATTACCTTATCAAATTAAGAATTAAGCTGTCTGCTGTAATGCTCAGAGATACAATGCTTCCAATCTCTGAAATTATGTATAGGGTAGGTTTTAATGAGGCAAATCACTTTTCTAGGATGTTTAAAAAATATATGGACTGCTCTCCTTCAAATTATAGAAAACAATTTTGTTCATAAAAAAATACTATTTTTATTACCTTTAGGCTGTTGACATGTGCAAAAGGTCAGCAGCCTAAGCATTAATATTGCTACTGTTTTTAATTTTACTTTTCTTCAATTACTCCTGTGTGAATAATATCTATCTTAGGATTGATTACATAGTTTATATTTGGAATCATATCTGTGAGCCATACTTTTGTGGGTATAAATTCTAAGGTATTACTCCAATAACGCATCTCTAGACGGAGAGGATCCAGATTGTTATTACTAAATTTATTGAGTAGTGTCATAACCTGTTTCTTTAACGCCTCTTCAAATTCAGGTGATAGTTCAGTGGCTTTACCTGTAAATAAGTTAATTTCTTCCAAGCTTCCTTCTATTTTAATATCTATTGTACAGGTTATTCCACCTCCATCCTTTGCTTTACTAACATTTATCTTTGACTTTCCATTATCAACGCTGATTGATGTGGGCTTTTTCTCTTCTTTTCGAATAATGCTGAAAGTTCCGAACTTTATTCTATCCTTAAGCAGGTTTAAAAGTTGAGTTTCTTCCTTGCTTAGTATTAATGCCAATTTTCCTTCACTAAAAAGTGCGGCTTCATTCATAATTATATTGCCCTCTTTAAGTTGCATAATAGAGCATACCGGTGTACAACCTGGAGTTATGATATCATTGTACAATTCATAGGACTTTGTCTTAACAGCATAAGGAGAATCTGTTCCTTGCCCAAACTTCAAAAACAGACCGTTGCCTGGAACCTTTTCTTCATTAGGTGTTACACTTAATACTTCCTTAGCGGTGGGCGCACCCAAACACACCCATGCCATATCCTGAAAATCTCTCCTCCTGATGAAAAACTCCTCAATGGAGCTGATATCGTGCCTGCCTGCATAATCCCTTCCATATACTATTATCTTCATATGGCTGAAATCCGGTTCCATGGAGGTTTGCCCCTTTAATGTTCTAAGGATATTAGATACGGAACTTCCAGTGACTGTATAAATATGTGTATTGCCTCCTTGAGAGTTGCTTCCCGTTCCACTTCCTTCTCCAACACTTCCAGGCATTGCAGCCTTAAAGGACATTGTTATAAGATCTGGATTGCCTTGATTCCCGTCAATGCCAACGGCCACAATAAATACCCTTTTATCTATGTCTTTAAAGTCACAGCCACTAGAATTTAATATGATTATAATTGAACATAATAGTAGGATAAAATTTTTTCTCATGCTTTTCTGCCTTCCTTTATCTTTGTCATTATAAACAATATTACAAATAAAAGATAATGACTTGCCAATGCTATAGATATACCTATACTTCCGTATTCCATTACGTCTGTTGATTCTTTTAATCTTGAAGCTAAAAAAGCAAACAGTACAATAATTATATTGAATATACCCAAATTAACTTTTTTATTTGGAATAGCAGTTCTTGTTAGTCCCCAGCCCATATATCCCCAAATAATTGTATCGCTTGCACCTAGCAGGAATACCATTGGGAGTAATATGTACGCTGCTCGCTCTATAATAAATAAATCTACACTGATAGTATCAGAAGCGGACATTACTGTAAGAAGAACCTTCTGCATATAATATGGGCCTAGCATTCCTGCTGGGAGATAGACTGCCAGTATTGCTACGGCCACGCCTATGAAAATGTATATTGAAAGCGTTCCTCGAAAGTTAAGCCTTTTGAATTCTGGGTTAAATAGTGCAAGATGAGAAACTCCAGTAAAAAAGAAACTTGCTGCCCCAATTGTTATTAATTTTGGAGTTTTAAAAGAGTGAATAAAGGCAGCCTTTGCATAATACATATGAAAACTTTTCATTGAAAGTAAAATATATATAATACATGAGAACATAACAAAAATTGAAATAAACCCTACAAATTGAAGAAAGCTTTTATTAGTATTCAAAAGGCCAACGTAGAATATTAAGGTTAATGTAATAGCAATAATCCAGCTAGGTGTAGAAGTGAGCATAAATCTGCTTATTACCTCAATAAGCCCCCTATACATAAAAAAGCTTATTGTTAAATTGGCAATTATATTTATA
Organism: Clostridium omnivorum; assembly: GCF_026012015.1. Classification (NCBI taxonomy): domain Bacteria; kingdom Bacillati; phylum Bacillota; class Clostridia; order Eubacteriales; family Clostridiaceae; genus Clostridium; species Clostridium omnivorum. The sequence continues at coordinate 1,561,108 of NZ_BRXR01000001.1, forward strand.
AATGAAAAAAAACCACCAAAGAACTTGCCCAGAAGTATTCTGTTTATGTCCAATAAGTTTTTGTTTTTATATGTATTGTACACATATATTGTCATATACGCATTAGCAGATGAAACTATTAATGCAATAATAATAGCCGTACCTGTACCATCATACAGGTTCTGTTTAAGAATATATGGGGCATATAGTATAAAATGTGATAGTATGGTGGTGCACATTGCCAAATAGTAGAACCGCTGTTTCATATCATTGTTCCCTTCTATGCATAAGCTTAATTCTTCCCTCTCCAATCTTCTCCACAGGATTAAAGTAGGCTAGGTTAAAGGTATGAATGGAAGCTACATAATAAACCAAACAATACATTCCTAGATATAATCCGTAAACCCCTGTGAAGGATACTAAAATGAGCAGAATATATTTTATTACTCTTACTGCCAGATTCATTGATATAACAGGTATCATAAAATTTGATATTGCAACAGTTGAAACTATTATTATCATTATATTGCTGACTAAATGAGCCTGAATCGCAGCCTGACCAAGTATCAGTCCACCTACAGTAGTGGCAGTCTGACCTATTGTCTTAGGCAGTCTTAAACTTGATTCTACTAGGAATTCCATAAGTATAAGCATTATTAAGACCTCAATAAATGATGGATATGGAACACCTATTCTGCTGGAGGAAATAGAAAGTGCTAATTGAACCCTTACCACCTCAGGATTATAGGAAATGATTGCTACATATGCTGAAGGCATAGTTATAGATAAGAGCAGTGCCAAATACCTCAAAATAATAAGGAAAACTGCAGGCACTGGCAGAAGATATTCATCATCAACGGTTTTCATAAAATCATGAAAGCTGACGGGTAAAATCAGTGAAGTTGGGGTGCCATCAAGAAAGATTGCAATTTTACCCTTAGATATATAGTCCGTTACCCTATCAGGCCTTTGGGTTACCAGCATTCTAGGTATTAAAAGCTGATGTTTCCATAAAAGTTGTTGAAGACCGTTTAGCGATTGTACCATGTCAGCATCAATTCCACTCAGCCTTTTCATAATTTCTTTTAAAAGTTCCTTATCTACATAAGCTGAATCATATACTACAACAAGATTATTATGTCCCTTCTTTCCCACAGTATAATTTTTAGTAGTTAATGAAGGACTTCTATAGTAATGCGAGACAAGATTTAAATTGGTAGTAATAACTTCATTAAAGCCTTCAGCTCCACCCTCAAAGGAAGCTTCCCTCTCTATATCAGGAACGCCACGACTCTGAACCTTTTGAGCGCCGATAATTCTAACTAATTGATTATTATATATTGCTATTATGTCTCCTTTTACGAGACCTGTTCCTATACTATACATATTTTCATTTTTATCAATTGGAGAAACCATAGTTTGAAAGTATTTATCAAAATCAATATTGTTACTGAAATACACCTGCTGAATATCTCTTGTTATGAAGCTTGTATCTACCTGGGTTTTTATATAATACAATTTAAAATTGTTGCCTAAATTAAGCGTTCTCCCATTGGCTTTTGACCTTAGAAAATTCTCAATATCAGCCTGAATCCGAGCAATATTACCGTCCATGAACATAAGATCCATCACCTCTATAAAGAGTATTATTTGAATTTTAAAAATTAATATGTAATCAATGTAAGTAAAAAAGTTTTGAAGTGAAATTTATCTTAGGGTATACTTCACTGGACAAAAAAGATAGGATTTCTCCTATCTTTTTTAAGTCAACTATTAAATTATACTTCTTAAACAATTTTAGTTACCGAACAAAAGTTACATAAGATGAATATACCCTTGATAACTAAATCTGATCTTTAACCTACAGTTATAAAAAACATCTCAATTATTACTTTTTTATAACTGGTATCCAAATCTCGCTTTTGAAAGCTGGTGAAGTTAAATCTTTATTCTCATTCCATAATATTTCTGGTCCTTCTGTCTGTTCATAGTTTGAGGATGGAAACCATTCTGAATATATACGTCCCCAGATATTTTGCAGTGTATCTGGAAATGGCCCTACAGCTTCAAATACAGCCCATGTTGATGCAGAAACTTCAAGTTGCGTTAAGTTGGCTGGACACTCTCTTGTTGTAGCCACTCCGATATAATGATCAAGCCCCCCCTTTTCTTCCATTCTCCCTTCTGAAAAATTAGCAGATGCACTTATCATCCCTTTTGGTTCTATATTAGAAAGTTCTTTAAGCTGATGAATCATTTCTTCGTTTAAGCTTTTCCACATTGCTGCTATGTCTGGATTAACCCCTCTAAAAATAATTGGAACTCTTTTCTTAATACCAACTATACTAAATGCATCTTTTTCTACTATTCTATAGTTCATTTCATTTCCCCCTTTAATTGATAATTGAAAGGTCATTCTTGGATATGCTTTCAGTGATTGACCATTTAGTCTTGCTTCAGAAGGTGTTATACCGTGCAAATTTTGAAAGGCTCTTGTAAATGAGTCAGGTGAACTGTACCCATATTTAATAGCCATATCAATTATCCTAACGTTACTATTATTAAGTTCAAACGCTGCAATGGTAAGCCGCCTTCTGCGAATATATTCTGACAGAGAAACTCCTGCAAGAAAAGAAAACATTCTTTGAAAATGATATTCAGAGCATAAGGCCAATCTGGCTACTTCTTTAAAATCAATATCATTATCAAGGTTTTCTTCAATATAACTTAATGCATCATTCATTCCTTTTAGTGAATCCATTTTGTGACCCCTCCTTTCATTAATAGAGTATCAGAAATTTCAAAAGTATATCCGACTTTTCCTGTTCAATTATGTAGGGTTAATCCATTATAAAGTCATAATATATGTATGTTTTAGCCCTTCCTTGTCTATTGTCCTACAACTTAATTAGTGAATCTTATAAGAAATTTAATACTAATCATTTTTAGACCATCTAGTACCCAACATATTAATTAATAAATCCTTGTATTCCCAACCTATAGCTCTTGCAGCTATCATGGTGAGGTTGTCCTGATTTTCACGATTTTTTCTTCCTGCTCCAGTCATATTGGGTTTCATATTAACATCAAATATATAATACTTTCCGCAACCATCTTGCCTACAATCAATTCTTATTAAGGATTTAACCTCAAGCAATTTTGCAACCTTAATACATTCTTCACATAGTAAATTTAGTTTATTATCATTATATATTACTCTGCTATTTTCAATAACAGCAACTTTTCCACTGTAAGGTGAAATTCCATTTATGTGGTTAAATCTCTCCACCACTGGTAAACACCAATAATTATCTTTTATTATTTCTTGACCCTTAATATTGTATTTTCCCGGACACAGTACAGATATAGTAACTTCCTTGTTACATAAATAAGGTTCAACCATTAATTTTTCACCATATATTTTTTTATCAATTAATTCTTGAAGTTTTTCATAATACTCTTCTTTATTATTAACAACGCAAACACCTTGGCTTCCCCTGCCTCTTATTGGCTTTAGTACAATTGGGAATTCTATTTCAATATTTGTATCCATATCAACAATATGTTCTTTTACTACAGATAATCCAAAATTTAAAAGCAGTTGATTCGTATAGTATTTATCATCGTATTTACTAACATCACAAGGCCTCTGTCCAACAATGTAGTACCCTTTTTCAATAAATTCTTCTATAGCGTGGCCATCATATAATACAGTATTTAACCAAAATGTATCAGCACCTTTACGGATAGCTTCTTGTATACCACTTTTATCATCAGGAAAGACCCATTCTAAATCAATTAATTCATTTGGATTATTTACAGGCGTTGCAATATCTATTCCTAAATGCATAAGTACAAAAGCAATATCAGCTCCGCTATCACTATAGCCGCCATTTTTCATAGGCTTTCTTATGCCATTCATTATAGGTGGTTCTTTTACTTGGTATAAAACAGCACACTTCATTTTATTTCCCCCTTTTGATATATAATATTTTTCCTTTATTTTACAATTATCACTTTTATTATATCCCATTTATATTGCAGTTAGAATATAATCTGTGTCATAAGTAGAAATAGCAGTTATAATTCTGAATAGTAGTTATTTTTTCACTTTATATTTACAATATAATTCATATTAAAGGGTTATTTAATTTATTAGAACCCTTGATTAATAATATAATAGGAGTGATTATATGCAAAATTTTAAATACCAGCACTGCGAGGTGGTTTCTACCTATAATAGATGATAGGTATTATTCCACCTTTATTTAGATTTAACTATATTTATTATTGAAAGGTGGAAAACAAAATGAACTTAAAGAATATTCACACAGAAAGATTAATTTTGATTCCTGTAACATTAGAAATAACAAAATCCTTATTAGAACATAGTACCAAGGAAATTGAAAAACTTGGCATTAAAACTGATGAAAAGTGGCCTACAGATGGCACAATGGATATTTTACCTATTATAAATAAGACTTTAGACAAGTACAAAGTACCAAGTGGATTTGAATTTTGGATGATTGTTAATAAAGATAATATGCTTGTAATCGGCGATATAGGCTTTCATGGAAAACCTAATGAAAAAGGCGAGGTTGAAATTGGGTATGGATTATCAGAAAATGCTAGAAGAATGGGCTTTGGCTTTGAAGCATTAAAGGCTATTATGAGTTGGTTAAATTACCAAGATAATGTTAAAACCATCAAAGCAGATTGCTTAATTAGCAACATAGCTTCCGCACGTATTTTGGAGAAGGTCGGTATGAAAGAGATTAGTCGAGACCAAGAATTAATTTATTGGAAATTTATTAAGCCGTAACACAAATAGCTTATAAAGCAAAACACTAAAAATATTTCAAATACAAACCTGTTAAATAAATAGATAGCAGCAGTAATATTTCATAATATTACTGCTGCTATCAGAACGTTGACTAACCCGTATGAATTTTTAATTCATATGGGTTAGTCAACATTCTGAAGCTAGTCATAGGACTAGCTTAAACTTCTACTTAATAATATATCTTTGTTTTTGCAAAAACAAATTTACTATCTTAAATTTCATTATTGTTAGTGTATATGCACGAAGTTTAGCATCATTATTATTTCTAATATTCAAGGTCAATTTCGTGCTTTTGACCTCTGCTATTGAATAGCGTTCTCTCAAATGTATGAAATACAACATTTTCATAAAACTCATTTTTTAACAAATCCCATTTAATAAATTTTGTCTCTGAGCTGTTCAGGATAAAACTTAAAACCTCATTTTTCGAAGCATCACAAATATCTTTTCCTAGATTCTTCTGCACATCCTCAATTTTTTTATGCATTTTATCCTGAATTGTAGCATCTATGAAAGGACAATTATAGAATACTAATATCCACCAAATTTTCTTGTATAAAAAAAGCTTTGAAAGATTTTTTGTTTCATCAATTGCTTCTTCTATCTTACTTTCTACAACCTTAATTAATTCATTTCTCTTAACAGCATCATTTTTATTATACATTACATATGTTGCAAATAATACTGGGTTATCCTTTTCAGCTATATTTTCTTTATATCTATATTCTGTGTTTATGCTTAATCTCACGTTATTACACCCATATAGAAGCAGGAGGTTAACAGTATCTTCTTCGTTCCCATTAATAAAGATAAATTCATATCTTTCAGCAATTTTAGCTAGAATTGTCTTAGATTGAATCTCTCCAATTTCTTTTTCTATAAGAAATAGGATGCTAATCAATTTTTCTGTATTATTATATGTTGCCGCAAATGAGTATATAAAAAATGCTAAATCGTATATGTTATAAACTTCTAAGTCTATTCCTTTATTAAAAATCGATTTTTCAACATTATTGTTATCTGTCCTAAAGGCTAACTTATTTAGTAATGTAGATAAACAATATGAAACTACTTTAACATTCCAATCCATGTTGTTCACTAACATGTTCTGAAATAATTCTTTTATCTTAGAATATCTATCATTGTTTGTTAGGCTCTTACCTTTTACTATATAACCATAATTACTATCATTCAGGTCATGAAAAAGAAACTGAGAAAGATTGTTTACAAAATTATTTACATTCTCTTTCCATTTAAACCATACATGTGGCAGTTTACCATACTCTTTTTTGCTATCATTGATGCGCAATCTGTACCTTTCTGCAATTTTCACTATGGATTTCATAATTATTAAAATAGTTTCTTCTTTAACTGCAAAAATAAATATATCATCAACATATCGTTTTATACTATAATCACAATCCTTTATTAACCCAACCTTTGCAAGTTCCATATAGACTTCATTGTCAATATTTTGCAATAAAATTTCGGCTAATAACCTTGAAAATTCAGGTCCTACTACAATACCATTTGTCATTGACATATTCATATTTTGTAGTAATCGATCTATAGCACTAAGTATATGTTTACCATTAAACTCTTTTGCATCAATTGTATTATCTGCTACGATCCAATTATATGTGTGCGTATAAATGCTATCAAAGCACTTATTATAATCAACTTTTCCATAAAACTTATACTTTCTATTTAAATCAAACCATTCTTGTGATTTATAGAACTGGTCCAATCTCCTAAATGGCACAATTTTATAGTAATTTCCCTTTGCTACAATGCTTTCATCTTTACTATTTATGTCTATATGCTCATACTCAACAATACTATTTTTGCTTTTTTTATAATAAAGCTCATTATTTTTTGTATGACATCGAATAGAGAATAGATTTGTATTAATACCATCTAGTAATTCCCTCTCATATTCATCCAAGAAGCAATATACTTCAATCATCGATAACGGATTTATATATGACATTTCCCTGAGCTCATTATTATCTTTTAGAATATGATATTTTAATGGAGCAGCGTGCCATGCAGGACTTATAATTCCTTTCTGAACATCATTGTCATATCTCATAATTTTTTTCATACTTTTAGATTTTATTAGGAAATCATAAAAGTATTTTAGGGTATATATTTTTGGTGTTTCTACTGGCTGTAAATCTGTTAGAATTATATCTAATTTATTTCTTTGCATATTTTTATTCTTCATATACTTTTTCTCCTAATTGTGGTAGAATTATTGTTGATATGATTATCAATCGTGGGCATAACTGCTCGCACACATTATCGGCGAAACACTTTTTGTGTGTGTTGACAAGTCTTATTACATATTTGCTAGCATGATTTGTTAATTTAGCCACTGAGCATAATTTTATGCTAAAGCTATTAGCCAAACCAGCTTAAGAGATAAGGTAAAACTTATCTCTTAAGTTTTATTAACCCACAATATATCTTTACACATTCCCTATATGACTTTTTCTTAAGAGTATCAGTAAAGCCTAGCTTTTGAATTTGCTTTATTAAATGCTCCTGAGACCATCCAATATTTGGGTGAAAAACTACAGATTTATTATTGAGGATTCCATATTCAAAGCTATAGTAATCCTTCCCCTTTCCTTTTAAAAAATAAGGTAATTTCCCACGAGTAATTATATTTGTGTTTATAACTATCGATGATCTTAGAAATTTTCTGGTGGATTCAATGATTCTACCTGATTTAATGAATTTTCTTAGTAGGCAATAATTTGAACATACACCTATTACATCCCAAGTTCCCAGATTGGAGTATCTAGAATTCTCATTATTATAGAATACAATTCGTGATATAGAATAAACTAATCTCTGTCGGAATATTTCCATGTTACTACTTACTTTATAATCATTAATTATATCATTAATCTTTTGCTCATATTTAAGACGCTTTTTCTTCTCTATTCCAAAGATAAATTGACCCTTTTTTGTTCTCTCGAATTCATAACCTAAATAGCTGAAAACACCTTTGCTTTCTTTAATCATGTAAGCTTTTTTCTCAGCATCTTCATTAATCTTAACATTATCATTAAAGCACTTCTTTAAAGTCTCCGTTACTACCCTATCTAAATAATCCTTCTCCACCTTTTTGTTTAGGACTATTAAACCATCATCAACGTATCTAGAAAAGAAAATCAACCCTTTATCTTTTAAAGTTACTTTGATATTCTCATCAAATACTTGTCCCGCTATTTCAACTAGTGCGTTAGATGTAGGTAATCCGGCATAACAATGCCGATATACGTTAGAGACTTCTTCTAGAATGTTTTTTTCATATTGCTTAAGACCTGAACTTAAAATATATTTTTCAAATATTATTTTAGCATCAACAGAATTAAAGAAGTTATCTATATCAAATCTATATATAGTATAATCAGCTAATGCATCAATATTATCTATTAAATCAAATAGCTTTCTCATAATCTTATTTCTATCGGCATATTGTATTCTAAAAACTGAATCCAAACGTTTCTTTAAATATTTTATAGTTATTTCAGTTAATGAATGTTTTTGAATAGCATATACAATTCTTTCTTTATCATATTGCTTTATCTTTTTCCTTTTTATAAGTGGTTCTACAATCTCAATGCTTTCTTTTTCTATTCGTTTTTCTAAGGAATACCTTTTATTATACATAGAATTATACCAGGTTTTGTCTTCCTCGCTTTCAGCATTCCTCTTTAGAGATAATAAAACACTATTTAATATTTCATTTTCACTTGTATATGACCAATCGTTAAAATAAGTCTTATTGGTAACCTCGCCATTGCTATTTAAAATATGTAGATAAACTCCATCACTGATAGCGCTGTTGACTATTTTCTTAATTTGCAGCTTTGTATATTTGTTACCCTTTTTCAAGCACACTTCTCTTACTACATCCTCAATACTGCTCTCATGCTCCAAATTTCTACAATATCCAACTAAATATATACAAAGATACTTTTTGCCAATCTCATCATCATATAATTCTAGCATTCTCTCTTTAATAATTGTTGGCCACTCTTCTTTTTTAGCTATTTTTAATTTTGTAATAGTATCACCTAATTTGCAATCTTCTAGTAAATCGCGATACTTTTTTGATAGCTTTTCCTTTTTCCATTTCTTCTTTTCCAATTCATTTAATAAGTTCTCAATACTCTCTTTTTGTGGTATTACATTATCTGTAATAACTCTAGCTCTAAGTGTAAATGGTAGGTGCAAAATATCTCCCCCAGTATTAATTATCTATCTTAATATTCCAAATATAATGATGTAAGATTATATCTAGATAGAATACTTCATTTCTTGCTTTATATTTTGGCTAAAAAACTATTGACCTTCTAGCAATTCATATTACCATTGCATAAATCTGCTTTATTATACCATAATATTACAAATTAAGCCATTTTTATTATGTATTTAAGTATAATAATCATGTAAATCAATCATAGAAATTTTCCCCAAGAATTATGTTCTAGATAATTAGTGTATTTTTCAATATAAAATATTTAACTGTGCAGGTCCATTAATTAGAATTCAAAGGAATAGAAGAAATTCTATCCCTTTGAATTAAACTATTAAATTATACTTATTGGAGTATTTTGGTAATTTTCTTTGAATAAAATATTGATTTCATATTTATAAGTATTAAACTTTTACGTCCTTGGTATTGCAAGATAAATTAAGAGCACAAAAATATGTGCATTTTTGTACTCTTAACTATGTTACTCTTTAATTTTGGATTTGTTACTACCATCTTAAATCTCAGCTTATTATTACTATGAAAAAAGCAAATGTTGAAACCACCATAGATAACCATGCTATTATTAAAGCCTTTTGTCCTAGATAATAATTATTGTTTGCTAAAACCGTATCATATAAGGCTTTGAACTCCGGGACACGTAGCAAAAGCGCCCCTCTTTTTCTCAGAATATCATCCAAATCTTTTTTGTCGATATTCTCCAAACCTACTTCATTAACATACATGTACAAGTCCTGTAAGAACTCGTTCATATGCCTATAATTTTGATTCATTAATTTTTGTAAAAACATGATTTCACAACCTTTCATTTTGTTATTAATAAAATTACAAAATGAACTAAAAAATCCTTATTTTTCATTAAAATATTTCAATTTTTTTAATATATAAGCGTTATACAAAAAACGCTAGGCGTAGTCACCTAGTTTTATATCAAAAAAGCACCTGAAGTTAACAGATGCTTAATACTTACTTATTGTATAAAATACTCATGATTAGCTGGATTGTGCAGAATTTGCCCACTTATCTTGAGATTAGCTAAAGTGCATTGAATCCTCTTTTTCCACATAGGATAATTTGTTACTCCGGTGATAGTGTGGGGTGTATAATCTGCTTCTCTCAATTTATAGTGGGCTTCAATTAACGCCTGAATGTCACTTATAGGAATCCATTTTTGCTTAGGCATATATTGATTTATAATTTTTTTAATATCTGATGAGCGAATTGCCATTTTATTTCCTCCATTTCAACTATTGTGTATGCAATGTATTGCTGGTTAATCTTCTAGTTTTTCATGAAGTATCGGGATTGCAAAATTTTGCACAATAACTATATTTATAATATCTTTAGTTGCTACTCGAATTTTTTCAACCAACTCTTCGCTATTAGGAAATTTCCTAAGCATATCTGTTATTTGCGTTTCCAGTTCAAAAAAGGTATCACTATTAAAGCCATGACGTTCAGCTACGCTATCGAAAATATCATATCTGTAAGAGTCAGAGTCACCTTTACCAAATATTCTATCAACTAGCTCTTGCACCTGGGTATTTTTTTCACGCATTTTTACCAAATCTGCTTGACCTTCAGTTAACATATCAAATCTGTCTTCCCCAACTGTACTTCTAAGTCCATCTACAACACGGTTATATGCAACCTCATCTCCGTTTTTTGATAAGTATCTGTAAAGCCCTTGGTAACTGGTGTAGTTTGCATTTTGAGCCCACTTTGTCTTGTCTCCATTTGATAAACTATCGTAGATTTCCTTTAATTTAAATCTTGTTAATGCCATTATTAATACCTCCTAGAAATAATATTATTGAAACGTGTACTTTATATACATCTCCATGTATCTATTTTACATCATATAATTTAGAATTTCAATATCTTTCGGAAAAAAAGTACATCTAAAGAAACAATAAGTACACTTTTTCTATTGCATGATGATAAAAATAAAAAGTGATAGAATTTCTTCTATCACTCTAAATTCAATTATGCATAATACTTCTCAATTGTTTCAGCAGTTTTCATTAAATAAAACATCTATTTTAATCTATAAATTTCTTTGTGAATAGTGAGGTAAACTTGATTAAAGGTCATCCAATTTTTTTAGATATATTAACAGATTACTATCATCATATTGAAGATAATACTTAAAACTAACATTTTTATATCTTTATATAATGCAGCTATGGTGCATGTTAGATTGTATCTACCATCATCAGAAAGATTATCTACCAAAGTAATATATCCAAATGTATCATTATCTACATTATCTAATCTTACTATATGCTTAAACCTTTCTAATTCACACCACCACATTATTGAAACAGTATCACCTTCATTTACTGTTAACTTACCTACATCTATAAAAATAAGATCAAATTCGTCAAATTCTTCCACATCACTAGTGTTAGTATACGCATCCGGTACTAAATACAGATTATCATCAATCTTTATTATTTCATACCTATTAAATAGCTCTTCATCATCATTAATAATATCTTTATATTCATTCATGTTTTGCTCCCTCCATAAGATAAAGCTTTTTAAAACTATTTTATCTAAGCATTGTTTCTATAGACTATGGAGTTAAGACAAATAGAGTAATATACTGGGCTATTTATTAGGTGGTAGTTACACTAACCTAATTTAGCTAAATATAAATATAAAAGATAATTATTTTCTACCCAGAGTGGTTCCCCCTACCTATAAATACTTTTAATTATTATAAAAAAACAGCCTAAACTATACTGCTTAAGCTGCTTATATTAACTATCAAATGGGTTGTCGTTATACTATCTTAGTTGTCCACTGTTCGCAGTTCCATATATCCGTAACTATATCACTATAGAATTCTGGTTCGTGGCATACTATTAAGATGCTTCCTTTGTACTCCTTAAGTGCTCTCTTTAATTCATCCTTTGCATCTACATCTAGATGGTTGGTAGGCTCGTCTAGGATAAGCACATTGGTTTCATTGTTTATTAGCTTACAAAGTCTAACCTTAGCCTGTTCTCCTCCGCTTAGTACTACCATCTTGCTTTCTATATGCTTAGTTGTAAGTCCGCATTTAGCAAGAGCAGATCTTACCTCATATTGGGTAAAGCTTGGAAACTCACTCCAAAGTTCATCTATACAGGTATTGTAGTTAGCTTCTTTTATTTCTTGTTCAAAGTAGCCTAAATGCAGGTAATCTCCTAAATGCACATTTCCTGAGATTGGCTTAAGCTCGCCAAGAAGACTCTTTAATAGTGTTGTCTTTCCAAGACCATTTGCACCTACAATGGCTATTTTGTCTCCTCTTTCCATTCTTAGATTAAGCGGCTTTGATAGAGGTGAATCATAACCAATCACTAAGTCAGTAGTTTCAAAAATAGTCTTTCCAGAGGTCCTTGCTGATTTAAAATTGAATTCTGGTTTAACCTTTTCCTTTGGAAGCTCTATTTTATCCATTTTATCAAGAACCTTTTGTCTTGATTTAGCCATATTTGTAGTGGCAACTCTAGCCTTATTTCTTGCTATAAAGTCTTCAAGCTTTGCAATTTCCTGCTGCTGTCTTTCATAAGCTGCTTCTAATTGCTTTTTGTTAGCTTCATATATTCTTTGGAATTCCTCATAATTTCCAACATATCTTGTAAGCTTCTTATTTTCCACATGATATATAAGATTAATAACACTATTTAAGAAAGGAATATCATGGGATATAAGTATAAATGCATTCTCATAATTTTGCAGGAATCTCTTAAGCCATTCTATATGCTGCTCGTCCAAGTAGTTAGTAGGCTCGTCCAAAAGTAATATATCTGGAGTTTCTAAAAGTAATTTAGCCAGTAAAACTTTTGTTCTTTGTCCACCACTTAAATCTGCAACATCTTTATCAAGTCCCACATCTAAAAGTCCTAAACCCTTAGCTGTTTCTTCTACCTTAGCATCAATAACATAAAATCCATTGTGATCAAGCATATCTTGAATTACAGCTGTTCTCTCAAGCATTTTATCAAGCTCTTCTTGAGTAACCTCGCCCATCTTTCCATATAACTCATTCATTTCAGTTTCTGCATCAAATAAGTATTGGAAGGCTCCTCTTAATACATCCCTAATGGTTTGTCCACTCTGAAGTACTGTATGCTGATCCATGTAACCTACTCTAACTCTATTAGACCATTCAATTTGGCCTTCATCAGGTGTAAGCTTTCCTGTTATTATATTCATAAAGGTTGATTTACCCTCACCATTTGCTCCTATAAAACCTACGTGTTCACCCTTTAATAATCTGAAAGATACATCCTCGAATATAGCTCTGTCTCCAAAGCCATGACTTATGTTTTTTACGGTTAATATACTCATTAACTTCTCTCCTTACGTATATTTTGCGTACTCAGTATAAGTTTAATTTATAAAAGCTTACTATGTCAAAGGAAATTTTATATTATATGTGCAGTAATTGTGGTATACTACTAAATAGATTAAAAACAGGAAAAGTTAAAAGTTATAATAGGGCTTTTATATGTGATTCAGGTCAAATTAATCATCCCTAAATAACAATCAAACTTTTGGCGGATAAATAAGGAGGAATTTTATTAATGGCTTGTAAGTTTTATTTATATAAAGGAAAAGGAAAAAAAGCAGAAAGCGGTCACCCCTGGATTTACACTACAGAAATAGAGAACTATGACGGTGAATATGAAAATGGTGACATAGTTGAAGTTTATAACTTTAAGGGAAGCTTTATTGGAAAAGGCTACATTAATGATGCCTCTAAAATAGCTATTAGAATGATGACTAGGGATATTGACGAAGAAATAGATGAAGACTTTTTTAGAAAAAGATTAAGAGATGCCTGGGAATATAGAAAAAAGGTTATTGATACTTCTAGCTGCAGATTTGTTTTTGGAGAGGCTGATTTTCTGCCAGGCCTTATAATAGATAAATTCGAGGATTATTATGTTATTCAATCCTTAGCCCTAGGGATTGATAAATATAAGCCTATAATAGTTAAACTGCTTCAAGAAGAATTTGGTGCAAAAGGAATATATGAAAGAAGCGATGTACCTGTAAGAGAACTCGAAGGTATGGAGCAAACTAAAGGTTTTTTAACTGAACCTTTTGACACTATGGTGCAAATAGTAGAAAATGGAGTTAAATACTACGTAGATATTGAAAATGGTCAAAAGACAGGCTTTTTCTTAGACCAAAAAGAAAATAGAGCTGCTATACATAAAATTTGTAAAGATGCTGATGTGCTGGACTGCTTTACCCATACTGGTTCCTTTGCTTTAAATGCAGGTATAGCCGGTGCTAAAAGCGTACTTGGTATAGATATATCAGAACATGCAGTAGAGTTTGCTACCAAAAATGCGCAGTTAAACGGAATTGAGGATAGAGTAAAATTTGAATGCCACAATGCCTTCGATGTACTTCCTGCTTGGGCTAGAGAAGGTAGAAAGTTTGATGTTGTTATCCTTGACCCTCCTGCTTTTACAAAATCAAGAGGTACTATAAATAATGCTGTCAGGGGTTATAAGGAGATCAATCTTAGAGGCATAAAAATGGTTAAAAAAGGTGGCTTTTTTGTTACCTGCTCCTGTTCTCACTTTATGAATGAAGAGCTATTTAAGGAAACTATTGCTGATGCTGCAAGAGATGCTAGAAGGTGCCTAAGACAGGTGGAATTTAGAACTCAAGCTGCTGACCACCCAATACTTTGGACATCTGATGAATCCTACTATTTAAAGTTTTTAATATTCCAAGTAGTTTAAAAAAATAGGAGTAATTAAGTAATTTCAAATACGAAATTACTTAATTACTCCTTCTGCATATTCAGGAACTACTTTAGTAATATCCTTTTTACAGCAGTAGTTTAAATCTTCTTGAAGTCCAAGCTCTTGAATTCTGTTATAGTGACTAGCAAATTTAATAAAGCTGTATATATCTTCATGCTGACTATAAATATAATGAGCTGTAGTTGCTATATCAGTTAGTTCAACCTCTGTATGCCTCTTTAGGCAGTCTATAATATAACCACTGCATAAAAAGTCATCTATAGAGAACTGTCCATAGGTTCCTGCATTAACAATAACCACATCATCCTTATATTCTAAGAGCTTTTTAGCAACAGCTTCTGCATTAATCATAGCCCCTATAAGTATATGCTTTGCTCCCAAACTCCCTTTTATTGCTCTAGTACCATTGCTAGTTGTCATAATAAGAGTCTTTCCCTTTACTACCTCACTGGTATAATCCAAAGGTGAATTTGAATAATCAAAGCCTTCTATTTTTAAAGCTCCTCTTTCTCCACCAAGTAAAAAACTACTCCTATCCCTACTAGCAATTTCTTTTGCTTCCTCTACAGTAAGTACAGGTATTACCTTTTCACAACCATTGCTTACTGCAGTAGTTATAACTGATGTGGCTCTTAGCATGTCTATAACAACTACCAGCTTATCTTTGACTTTTTCACTTTTAATATCATCTGCTGAAATAATAATATCTACTTTCATATATAATACCCTCCTGTATTCCTTATCCTGTGCAGAAAGATTATTAATCTTTCTGTCTCATGTATTCTTAATAAGCTTCATAATTATTTTATCACTAATTTCTACATAATTTGCAACAAATAAAGATTTTGCAAATAAAAATGTATACAAAAAAGTTTGCAACACTAGTATTATTAGACATTGCAAACTTTTTATGTCTTTGAAAAACTTAATTGAGACTTTCTTATTTTCATTGCAATAAAAGTGATAATTGGAAGTATTAATTCGAATATTATAGCATAGTATGGATATACATCTACAACCCATTTACTAGTTTCCAGCATACTCTCATATACTATGAACGAAGTGCTCATCATACTGAGTCCAACTGGTGTAACTAAGAACCTGTATTCATTATAATTTAAAATATCAGCCACTCCCTTACATGCCGCTAACAAGCAAATACTTACCTTTATAAAGCCTGCAATTAAAAAGCTTACTGTGGCTGCAGTTTCTATTCTCTGGATAAACTCCCCAACATTTATCCTTGAGATAACCATATATGATGGAAAGTAGTTCATGCTGAGGGTTCTTTCTCCTGTGGTAATTGCATTTCTAACTGCTATTAATATAAGAAAAAATGTAGTCAATAGAAGCGAATAGGAGAAGATCTTTTGTGGTGAATTTTTATTTTTAAACCCACAAAATGCCATAGTAAACACTACAGTCTCTGCAAAGGGAAAGGAAAAAGCTAAAATAGCACCACTAATTACTGGCTTTATTCCCTCGTATAAGAATGGTCTTATTCTATCAAGATTGGCCTCTGTTAATGATAAAGGAAGTGTAGTGCACAGCATCATAATTAGAAATATGATAAATAGTTCTGACCATCTTCCTAATACTTCAATTCCTTCTTTTACTCCCCAGATGCAGAGAATTGTAAAAAATAATATTGGTGGAAGTTTAGGTGTATCTGGCAAACCTACTGTACTTATGAATTGCATAAAATTATTAATTACTAATGCTCCTAAATGAAAAGCAAACCAAGTATACAGTACATTTATAATTTTACCTAATATATTGCCAAATACTAAATTGTTAATTTCAAATATATTTTTTCCCATAAAGCTAGATAAAATTTTAGAATACATAAGCATCACTGGATATGCTGCTAAAGAAGCAAGTAAAACGGCAAACCATGCATCCTTTTTGGCTGGTCCTGCTGTGCCAATTATTAGAGTACTTCCCCAAATGAATAGAGCAACAATTGATATACCCTGCTTATTAGATACAACTTCTTTTCTCATACCTTTCCCCTCAAATTTTCATATATTTAACTACAGCTTTCATTGCTTCTTCAATTACCGCTGCTATACTAGTTTCTTTGTTGCTAAATAATATCATTAAACTCAAAGATAAACTTAATAATATTAATGCACTATAACAAGTAACCTTTCTCATATCTTTTTCCTTTATTATTGGAATCACTTCAACTCCCCATACCACCAAAAATCCTAGTACTATAAAAAATGCATTCATAGGCTATTCTCCCCCTTTGACAGGTTTTGAGACTGTTGCACTACCTCTTATTTTTACATCAACCTTTACTTCTACAGGCACATTTGCAAATTCTTCATCCCAACTGCCTTTCATATTCCTCCAAAGCTTTTTATCCTTAATTTTTACCTTTTGTCCCAATTCAAATACATCGCTATTATATTGACCTTGCATTTTTTTTAATACCATTGTTAACCTATCCTTCATTACATTTTGAGCTTTGTCAGCAAGATAATTTCTTTTTTCCTTAAAATCAATGCCACTTGTTATTTCTGCTATACCTACATCGCATTTTATATTAACTTTAATTGACAATCCTTTATTATTTGAAACCTGCACTCTTCTTTTAAATCCAAATGTTTCATAGGTAGTATAACAATCCTTCTTTTCATTATGCATTATTACAAAAATTCCGTTTTTTATTTTACCTTGGAGCCATAATGCGTAATTAGTTTCCTCTGGAGAAAGCATACCTATAAGTTTACCATTCTTTAAAATGCCGCTACCTTTGATAGAAGCAATCTTTCTATTCTTATCCTTTTCAACTTCAACCGTTGGTACAAGCATAGACTTATTCTCTGTGTTTATATGATCAACTACCTCCCATAACTCAACATTAGGAAACTTATTTACTCCACTTTGAGCCTCCAGCATCGCATATAGATGGTAAGATACTGTATTTTCAAGGGCAGGATCAGTTTTTAAAATATCTTCTGCTTTATCCTTTAATGATAATAAAATTTTAACATCGCGCCTAAGCTCCGCATCTCTGTATAGCCAATCCAGCATTGGAGAAATATCCTTTTCAGCAATTGCGCCGTTTATTATTACCACCTTACAATGAGCCCAATATGCTTTTCTTCCTGTTACAATAATTAAGTTCCTTATCGCATCAAATATAGAATTACCCTCACTCTCATAAAGTTCAGATTTTATACTGCCCTCACTCCCTTTACCTGTTTCAGTACCATATACTTCCACTGTAATTTTATATTTATTTTCTATATCGTCCTTATCTATAGCTAGGCCACCTATTATAGCAAGCCTATCGATTTCTCTATAATTCCAGCATCCAGAAAGAATAAATATATTAAAAAAAACCAGCATAATACATAATGTTTTTTTCATTTTTTAATACATCTACTCCTTTCCACTGTTATCATGCTTTTTTAAATCTATTTTTTGTAAATAGCTTCGGTCTATTATTCATAGTCCACCATGGAGCCCTAATTGATGTATCCTCTATATCATGCAATTTAACTGCCCCAGTATAGAGAGTATATGGTATGCCAAAAGACCTCATTGAAGCTAAATATAGAAAAAGTCCTATTATACAATACATGTATCCATATAACCCCAAAAAAGATGAAGCAACCAAGAATAATAATCTTAAAACGATAAATGGTGTAAGCAGCTTTGGTATCATTAAAGAGCATATGCCCGTAACTGCAGAAACTATTACCATAGGAGCACTTATTAGCCTAGCGTTAACAGCTGCTTCCCCAAGTACTAGTGCTCCTACAATACTTACTGTTTGCCCCACTGGCTTAGGCAGTCTCGTTCCGGCCTCCCTCAGCATGTCAAAACCTGTAAGCATTATTAATGCCTCAACCACTGTGGGGAATGGGACTCCTTGTCTAGCAGCTGATATACTAAGTATTAGCCTAGTCGGAATCAATTCTTGATGAAAAGTAGTTACAGCATTATACAGAGCTGGTGTGGATAGTCCTAGAAAGAAGGCCAAAAACCTTATAACTCTGCTAATAGTTGCAAACACATAATTTGTACAGTAATCATCTGCTGATTGAAAATATTCCATAAATATAAAGGGCAGCATTAATGCATAGGGCGTTCCATCTGCTAAAATTGCAAAGCCTCCCTCTAGTAGCTTTCCTGTTACTACATCCGGCCTTTCAGAATTATTTATAGTTTTAAATATGGATAAAGGACAATCCTTAATATACTCTTCAATTTCTTCTGAATATAGCAGCTGGTTTTGGTCAAATTTATCAAGCCTTTTCATAAGCTCTTTTAAAATTTTTGGTGATGCTACTCCTTCCATATAAGACACACAAATTTTTGTTTTTGTCTGAATTCCTAATTCTCTAAAAAGAAACTTTAGTTTGGGATTTTTCACTCTCTTGCTTAAAAGGGACACATTAACCATAAGACTTTCATTAAATGACTCTTTGGGTCCCTTTAAAGTGATTTCTGTATCAGGTTCGCTTATCCCCCGTGTTTTAAAGCCTTTTGTACTAATTATTATAGCTTCGCTTACATTTTCAGTTAAAAGTACAGTATCTCCATACATTATTGAAGCCATTATTTTTTCTAAATTCTTTGTTTTCTCAGCATCATGAGATGTTATTATACTCTTTAAAATATAATCATTTGTATCGCTATAATTTAAATTTTCACTTATAGTTACACTAACTAGAGGTTCAATAATAGCCTCATGGACAATATCCTTATCTACCATAGCATCCGAAAAAATAACACAAAATTTAAAATCTGTGTTCTTTCGATTTTCTATCTGTCTATAAACTATAGTGTCGTTATTATTTAGTATTTTTTTGAATAAATCAATATTTTGTTTTAGTGAATTAGTAAAATTCATATTAGCCATTTTATCCATAATAACAACCCCATCATTAAATCTTTTATATATTTTCCCCTATTCTTATTCTATGTATGCTTAAATTTTGAATAAAAAAATCTCTAGAATTCACTCAATTAGTGAACTCTAGAGATTTTAATAATTATATAGTTTTTTATGTTTTAACTATCTTGAAGATTCTCTATCTATAATTCTTGTCGGTACAATAACCTTATCGCCGTCTGCAATCCCCTTCATATTCTCAATAATTAACCTTGCAGATTCATATCCAAGGCTGTAGGCATCTATATCCACAGAAGTCAAACTTGGACTGTAAAACTCATCATAGGGTACATTATTAAAGCTTATTATTTCTATATCTTCTGGTATTTTAAGCTTAGCTTCCTTAATTGCATCCATGACACCAAAAGCAAGCACGTCGTCTGTAGCAACTACTGCTGTAGGTCTGTTATCAAGCTTTAATAGTTCCTTCATCCTCTCATAGGCATTTTCCTTTAAAAGATCTGCTATTTCAACAATATATTTTTTTTCAAACTCTATGTTATTTTCTTTAAGAGCCCTTGTATATCCATCTAATCTATCCAATGAAACTATAAACTTGAAGTAACCACCAAAGAAGGCTATCCTTTTATGTCCATTATTTATAAGTCTTTCAGTTACCTTAAAAGCAGCCTCTACATTGTCATTATCAACATACATGGTCTCCTTGGAATCAAGTGGTTTTCCTATTATAATTGCTGGAGTTCCAAGTCTTTTTACTTCTTCCAACACCAAGTTGTCCACAGAAGAATACATTATGATAACGCCGTCAACCCTTCCGCTCATAACGATATTTCTTACTGACTCAAGCTGTTCTTCTTCAGTGTTACCTGTAGATAGTAAAATACAATAATTTTGTTCATGGGCTGCTGCGGAAATACCGCTCAAGGCCTGTGGAAAGAATGGATTTAGAATTGCCTTTTCTACTGACTGAGGCATTACTATACCAACAGTATTAGTAGCTTTATTTACAAGGCTTCTTGCAATGGCATTAGGATGATATTTTAACTTTTCCATTGCCTCCCTAACTTCTTTTTTAGTTTCATCACTTATCCTAGGACTGTCTGATATAACTCTTGATACGGTGGATGGTGAAACCCCTGCCATCTTTGCTACTTCTTTTATTGTGATTTTCATGGATATAACCTCTTTTACAATTTAATTAAATAAAGCTTTTGTAAATGTTAATAAGAGGTAAACCAAGTTTACCCCTTATCTATTACTCTCTTTCCATACAAGAAAAGCAATTATAAACACTGTAGCTTCTTTAAAATCTCTTATATCGAAGCCTGTCTCTTTATATATTTTATCTAGCCTATATATCAAAGTATTTCTATGAACATAGAGCTTTCTTGCAGCATCACTTATGTTTAAACCGCAATTCACAAATTCTTCTATTGTATTTATAAGTTCACTGTCGAACATATTAAATTTATTACTGAACTTGTCAATAAGCTCCTGCTTTACTCTGTGATCTATATTATGAACTATCTTCTCAAAAAGCATCTTGTTATAGCTAAAGGTTTCTTGCTTCATATCGAATTTCTTTCCAAGTAATAAGCATTCCTTTGCTTCTTCATATGCCTTACCGATTTTCATTACATCATGAATTTCGTTTCCGTAGCTTACATAACATTTGCAATATAAGTCAGATACTATAGAATCCTTTATACTCTCTGCGTGCTCCTCAACTTCATCAAAGGCACCAATAACAATAATATTATCTCCATATACTAAGCTTATAATATCCTGCTCTGAATAAAGCTCTCTTATAATACTTAAAGCTTCATACCTGCTGCCATCCACATTTACTAAAAACAACGTGCTTCCCTTACTTAATGCTGGGAAATTCTTAGCTATTGTATCCAGAGATATATCCTTGCCTTCTAAAATTTCAATGAGGGATTTTTCCCTCATTGAAAAAATTTCTCTGTATTTGTTTTCTATAGAATACTTTAATAGTGATACACAAGGTTCATATTTTTTTTGTATATCAAGTATTGCTTTACTGTTTCCTAAGCTAATAGGGTACTGACTGCGCTTATCGTTGTCGTTCAAAGCATCGTATCGATAAATTAAGTTTCCGTCTTCATCAAATAGATTAAATCTTATACCAGTGCTAGAACTTAAGTCTTGAAGAAAACTTCCAAAGCTATACATCAGTTTACCCTCCTTATAATTACTCTAATCATAATTATAATACAGTAAGTTCTGACTCCTTGTCAAATACATGTATCTTATTTGTGTCAAGAGCCATAACAAATTCATCTCCAGCCTTAGCTTTAGAAGAACCATTTAATCTAACAGTCATGTTAGCCTTTCCTTTTGCAAGATAGATATAAGTTTCTGCTCCCATAAGCTCAGTAACTTCAACCTTAGCCTTAATTACTGCCTCTTTATTTGCAGCTATAACTTCTTCATTGTCAGTTATATTTTCCGGTCTTATACCCATTATAACTTCTTTGCCTACATATCCTTTGCTCTTTAACTCTTCAGCTTTATCCTTTGGAAGAATTATTGTATCTTCATCAAATACTAAAGCAATGTTTCCACTCTTTTCAACTACCTTTGCATCGATAAAGTTCATTTGAGGACTTCCTATAAATCCTGCAACGAAAATATTAGCTGGGTGCTCATATATCTTTTGTGGAGTATCAACTTGTTGAATAACTCCATCCTTCATAACTACTATTCTTGAAGCTAGAGTCATAGCTTCTGTTTGATCGTGTGTAACATAAATAATTGTTGTTTGAAGCTTTTGGTGAAGCTTAGCTATCTCAGTTCTCATTTGAACTCTTAGCTTAGCATCAAGGTTTGATAATGGTTCGTCCATTAAGAATACCTTTGGCTCTCTAACTATAGCTCTACCCATAGCAACTCTTTGTCTTTGACCTCCAGAAAGAGCCTTTGGCTTTCTTTCTAATAAGTGCTCAATATCAAGTATCTTAGCTGCTTCTTTAACCTTCTTGTCTATGTCTGCCTTTGGAAGCTTTCTAAGCTTAAGTCCAAATGCCATATTATCATATACGCTCATGTGTGGATATAGTGCATAGTTTTGGAATACCATTGCAATGTCTCTATCCTTTGGTGCTACATCATTTACAACCTTTTCACCAATTTTTAATTCACCTTGTGATATTTCTTCAAGTCCTGCAATCATTCTTAAAGTTGTGGACTTACCGCATCCTGATGGACCTACGAATACTATAAACTCTTTATCCTCTATTTCTAGATTAAAGTCCTTAACTGCTGTTACATTTCCTGAGTATACCTTGTATATATTTTTTAGTGATAAACCTGCCATTTATATTCCTCCTAACTTCTCAATCAGTATATATTCATTTTAGCACCAGTATGTCCTTTAATCTATTCGTAAAATCTCCAAAAGTGTTATATTGAATTTGTATAAAAGTACAAACCCTGATATAGATCTCTATCGTTAAGTTCCTTGTCTATGGCATTTAATACCTCCCACTTTTTCAAACTCCATAGAGGCCCAATAAGAAGATTTCTTGGCGCATCTCCTGTAAGTCTATGTATTACAACTTCTGGAGGAAGTAAGGTTATACTCCTGCAAATTAAATCTATATATTGTTCCTGCTCTAAAAACTTTAACATTCCCTTATTATATAGTATCTCTAGAGGTGTATTTTCCAAAAGATGTAGAAGATGAAACTTCACTCCTTTTATCCTCTTATGTGAGATATATTTTACTGTCTCAAGCATTTGTTCTTCTGTTTCACCAGGCAATCCAAAGATTATGTGTACTACCACATCAATTTCTCTTCTGTTAAGGTTCTCTAAAGCCTCCTCAAACACATCAAGAGAATATCCTCTATTTATTAGCTTTGCAGTATTATCATGTACAGTTTGAAGCCCAAGTTCTACCCAGGTATAAACTCTATCATTGAACTCCTCAATTAAATTAAGCACCTCTTCACTTAGGCAGTCAGGTCTTGTAGCAATTGCCAAAGCAACAATTCCCTCCTGTGAAGCGGCTTCCTCATACTTTTCTCTTAAAGTATTTATATCTGCATAAGTGTTTGTGTAAGCTTGAAAATAAGCTATATATTTTCCGCTCTTCCACTTTTTACTCATCATTTCTTTAATATCTTCAAACTGCTTTGTTATTGAAAAACATCTATTGCCTGCAAAATCTCCAGAACCTCTTTCACTGCAAAACACACATCCGCCGCTGCTTATAGTACCATCCCTATTAGGACAAGAAAAGCCTGCATCTAATGAAATTTTAAATACCTTCTCACCAAACTTTTCCCTTAAAAAATAATTTAAACTGTTATATCTTTTGTCTCCCCACTTCATAGTAATATATATCATCCCTTCAAAGAGTATTTTCAAATAAAAATGTACAATTATTATTTATCCATAACAATTGTACATTTACTATTAATAAAAGTCTATTTTATTTACTGAGGTAATTTATCATAATTTTTTAACCTTATAATCCTTCTTAAGACTTAACTGATACTTTCCAACTACATCCTGTACACTCTTATCTGAAGGATTTTTTGCTGTTACTTCATAATTAAGTGCTTCTTTATCAAATGACGAGAATGTAATCTCCACTTTTCCATAAGGATATTTTTCTTCAAATTTAACAGGTACTAATTCACCGCTGTCACTTGAATAAACCCTTATGCATTTTCCCATATTAGTCTTAGAATATTGAACAACAGCAAACTTTTCTCCTATAGAGAAGGTCACAAAATCAACTTTGGCATCCTTTAAAAGATCAAGATTTACCATTTCTTTTCCTATGGGCTTTTCTCTGGCCATCTGCCCCTGACCGCCCTTATTTTGATCGCCTTTCCCTTGATCTCCGCCGCCACCTCCTCCTTGGTCACCGCCTCCACCCTGGGTGGCTAATGACTCATCAATTTTAACTATGCCTATATATGAATCCTTATCATAGGTAATAATTGCAGCCTTTTCTCCTTGATATCCAAAATTTATACCACTAAACTTATTTCTTGGCACTACTTGCTTATATATATTTGCTTTATCATCCTTTGAAAACACATACTGTGGAAGGCTTGAGCTATCTACAAGTAAATTTGTACTCAAGTTATTTTTTGATCTAATTCTTATACTTCCATTTTCATAAAAGGCCTCTTTTTCCGTTTCATTTCTGATATCATCTATTTTATATTCCTGATCTTCCTTAATAATCTTTAAGCTCATATTATCTAAAACTGCGGCTGGCTTATCTAGACTGGTCCTTGCTACCTTCATTTTGAAAAGTCCAGTTTTACCTATTTCGCTTGTTTCTTCAATGCTGTAGCCTTTTATTTTAAGCTCATTACTGCTAGTTTCTTTTTCACTCTTTTGGAGCTCCTTGCTATACATTTTCTTTGCCCCTTCAATATCTTCTTTCATTAGAGCTTTCATATATACATCCACTAAATTACTTGCAATTTTAATATCAAAAATATTTTCTTCCTTTGATACATCAGTTTTTTGCTTTTTACAGCCTGCAAAACTACCTACAAAAATAAAAATCAGTAGAAAATATGCAAGGCTTTTAGCAATCATTTTTCCTTTCATGCTCTAATTCCCTCCTCTGTAGGAAATACTACGTACTAAAACTTTTAATTTTTATATTTCACCTCAAATGATACCTCTATATATAGTTTCCCAAAATATAAAAATTTAATAGGTAGATACATTATTTTTCTCTTTTTTTTATATATTTATATAAGAGGATAATCATAATTAAATTAGGGGGAACTAAACTTGAAAAGAAATGTAACATTAGCTCTACAAATCACCTTTGTATTTGTTGGAACAATCGTAGGAGCTGGACTAGCTTCTGGGCAAGAAATTAATCAATTTTTCACTAGATATGGCTACAAAAGTATTTATGGCATTTGTCTTTGCTGTTTAATTTACATTATTATGAGTTATATGATTATTAGCCTAAGCATACGCCATAGATTAAATTCTTATAATGAACTTATTAATTTAGTAATACGTCCTAAAATTTTGGGACAAGTTACTGATGCTATTACAAGTTTATTTTTAATAAGCGGTGCTGCTATAATATTAGCTGGAAGCGGCTCTCTTTTACATCAATATTTTGGTTTTTCCAAATGGGTAGGAATAATATTAATGGTTGTAATTTCTCTATTTATTTTACTTAGAGATACTAAAGGTCTTATAGAAGTGAATTCTTTTATCGTACCTTCACTGATTATTGTTATTGTTACTGTTTTTATACTTCATATTTTCTTCTCGAGAGACATAGTCAGCATTACAACTCTCAAGAACATACCTTCTACCAAAAATAATTGGCTGTTCTCTTGTATTCTTTACAGTGGCTTTAATATATTGGGCTGCAGCGGTGTGCTTGTACCATTAAGTAGTGAATTTAGAAATAGAAAGAGTTTAACCTTTGGAGCAGTTTTGGGTGCCATTATACTAACCGTACTCACTATGATGATTAATATCATGCTGCTATTAAATGTTCCTTACATATCAAAATATGAGATACCACTGCTATATATAGCTAACCGCTTTGGAACCGCCATCCAAATAATGCTGTTATGTATTATTTGGCTTGAAATGTTCTCTACAGAAGTTTCTGATATATATAGTGTTGGAAAAACTATGCAGCAAATTTTTAATATTTCATATAAAAAATCAGTAGTAATCATTATGGCTATAGCAATACCAATTTCTCAAATAGGTTTTGTTAATTTAATAAGCATATTGTATCCTTTCTTTGGCTTTATTAGTTTGATATTTATGGTTCAATGCATAATATTCTTCATAAAAAATAGGAAATAATCTAATATAAAGTATTCCATATTTTAATTTGTTCTAAATCCTGATTAATTGTATAATTAGTTAGGATTTTATTTTTATATAAGGAATACAAGGAGGTCATTATGCTTAAGCTACTTGAAGAATGTAGATTATGTCCAAGGAATTGTTCTATAAATAGACTAGAAGGAAATTTAGGTTTTTGTAAATCTGGCTCAGCAGTCAAAGTAGCCAGAGTATCTCTTCACAAGTGGGAAGAGCCTTGCATTTCTGGAACTGCTGGTTCGGGTACAGTATTTTTCTCAGAGTGCAACTTGAAATGTGTTTTTTGTCAAAATCACTGTATAAGTCATGAAGGTATAGGAAAAGAAATATCCATTGAAAGATTAAGTGAAATATTTCTAGAACAGCAAGGTAGAGGTGCACATAACATAAACCTAGTAACCCCTACTCACTTCGTTCCTCAAATCATTGAAGCAATAAAGCTTGCAAGGAAAAACGGTCTTATTCTTCCTATTGCGTATAATAGCAATGGATATGAGAATTTAGAAACTATTCAAGCACTTAAGGGATATATTGATATATATATGCCTGATTTAAAGTACTTTAACGATAAATATGCCATAAAATATTCAAATGCTCCAAACTATTTTAAAGTAGCTTCAAAGGCAATTGAAGAAATGGTCTCTCAAATAAATGAAACAATTATAGGTGAGGACGGCATTATGAAAAGGGGTGTAATTATTCGCCACTTAATGCTACCTGGTCTCCTATTTGATTCCAAAAAGGTAATTGATTATATCTATGAAATCTTTGGAGATAAGGTCTATATTAGTCTTATGAATCAATATACTCCAGTGAACAATCTAGAAAATTATCCAGAAATAAATAAGCCCTTAAATCAAGGTCACTATGATAGCTTAATTGACTACTGCCTTTCATTAGGTGTAAAAAATGCTTTTATACAAGAAGGGGGCACAGTATCGGAAAGCTTTATCCCCGATTTTGATTTAAGTGGTGTATAAGTAAAAGCACTGATAAGGCCAAGGCCATATCAGTGCTTTTGTCTATATCTTATACTTGTTAAGGTCCTTTTTAAAGTTCTCAGTGATATTCTTAAATTCATGAATGTTATCAATTAGCTTTTTAAGCTCATTAGTATAATTTGAAACACTTGCACTAACTTCTTCAGATGAAGCCGAATTCTCTTCTGCTAGTGCAGCAAGGGATTCTATAGTATCATTTATTTCTGATATTGAATTAGTTTCTTTGTTAAGTTCATTTATGGTTTTAATTGTAGACTCAGCAACTATTCTTACTGAAGTAGTAGCTTCGTAGCTAATGTTTCTCACATTTTCTAGATTACTTGTCTCACCTTGAAGTACATCATACTGATCATCAATCTTATTAACAAGCTCTTTGATATCATTAACAAATTGAGCTAAGTTTGCATTAATCTCTTCTACTGCACTTTTAGATTGCTCTGCCAATTTTCTAACTTCCTCTGCAACTACAGAAAAACCTCTTCCAGCCTCTCCTGCTCTAGCTGCCTCAATGGACGCATTTAGAGCAAGTAAATTGGTTTGCTCTGATATTCCAGAAACTATAGAAACTATATTAGTAATGTCTTTAGCCTTATCCTGAAGCTGATTTCCTTTATTTTTAACCTGCTGGAACTTCTCAAGAGTATTTAAGATATTTTTGCTAGTTCCTTCAATATTATCATAACTATTGTTTATTTTATCAATAGCTTTTTCAAGTTCATTCTTATTTGTATTTTCATTGCTTACTATCTCTCTTAGAGCTTTTATATTATCATGCAGTATAGATGCTGCTCTTTCTGTATCTTCAGCTTGGCTTATTGCACAGTCAGCTAATTGTTCAACAACTCCTGAAATATCTTCAGAGGTATGATTCATGGTTTCTGATATTACATCTATTTTTGATGTAAATGTACCCATCTCATCTGTTACGCCCTTGAAACCAACAAAATCTGCTCTTATTGTTTTTTTATAATCATTTAAAGCTTTAAAAATATCCTCAAAGAAATCACCAGTAACAATCTCTCCATTTTCAACATAATTGCTTGTCCCAAGTTTTGATATGCTATCTTCTATTATTGCCTTTGGTCTTACAAGCATACTAGAAGCAAAATAAGCAGCCAAAGCAGGTATTATAGCACCAATCACTGATTTTATAATGTTACTAAATCCACCTGATAGTGCTATCATTCCAATAAATGAAATGATAAAGGTGAATACTGCTATCTTAAGTCCAAAGCTTTTAATAAAACCTAAGGAAAGCAGCTTATTAATTTTATAAGTCTTCTTATAGTATATGTCCTTTTCAAAAATAAGCTTTAATTTTAAAGTATCACTAGTCCTCTCAACTTCTGAAATACCTACTTTTTCATTGAAAGCCTCACAGCTTCCATCTAACATACCTAAAAAGTAATCAAACATTCCGCGTTTAGATTTATAAGTGAAAATAGCCTCTTTTGATGAAATAGGCTCAACTACAACTAATGGTGGAACAGCTCCTGGAAACCTTTGAGTCATTACAATATGCACATCATACATAGACCTTAAAAAAGAATAAAGATTCTCATGGTCGAAGAATGCTGGATAATCTTCATGGAAAGATTTTATATTATTATTTCCTATACTTCTCCATAAATCCTTAACATCCATACTTTGATTTTTTGCAATTGTCTCAATAACTCTTTTTATTTTCTCATCATCAACATTTTCAATTGGAGTGAATATCTTTTCACTATTCCACCCCCCTGATTCCATAGCTGAATCTACTACACTGTTTCCATATAGTTTTCTGCACGTCTTCATCCACGTAGCTACAACAGTACCTTTCATTGGTTAACCCCCTCTAATTACTAACATTTCCTAAAATACAACATTTGACATTTATATTTGTAAAATCTTATTTTCTAACACATTTCGCATATATTCCTTATTATACAACAATTATTATTAATTGTTAAGTAGATTTAATTTATATCCTTGTTATTTTACTAAATAATTGGTGATATAATTATAATAGATATTTAGGTTCTCATTTTTTTCTATTTGAAGAATTAAATTAATATCTAACAACTATAATTATACAAGAGTGTTATTTCAAAATGTAAAAAATAGTTATGTACTTTAGAGTTATACGGAGGTATACCATGAAACGAAACTTAATATTAATAGGTGCAATCCTAATATTAATTCTTACCTATGTCTTCTTTCCTAGAAGTGTAGAGCAGGGGGTTTTAGTAAACTCTGATTCAACCTATTCAACAATTTATGTAGATGGAAAGCTGAAAAAATTCAGAGGCGCTTCTGACTTCCCTAAGTTGTCTGTATTAGATTTCAAATACAATTTAATTAAAGCATACAGTTTTAAATGCCTTACTCCTCTAACAGAAAGGATTATGACTAAAGAAGCAAGCACTTATGATTTAGAAAAGTCAGGCAAAGCTTCTTTGTCAGCAAAGGCTAATTTTTATAAGATAGATGCGTCTAATTCTATAAATCCTGCAGCTGCTAAGGATGTTATTGTTGGTAAAAGTAATGTTAAGTATGTTAAAAACTCCAAGGGTGAACTAAAGACATTTTTAATATATCCTATGGATTTTTCAAAAATGAGAGTTGCCATTTCTACTACAAATTTTTCATCCTTCTATCATAAGAAAACGGAAATAAAATGTGAAGCTCCTGCTAAGCTTTATAGTAAAAGAGATAATTTTTCCATAGACTTGCCTAAAGATTCGCTTGTTGTAATTGAGCCAAGTGAAAGCAAGCTTAATGTGACAGTGAACAATAAGACTAACTCCTACAGCAATAGGGTTTATCTAAGTGGAGATTCCTTAAAAGTAGAAAATATAGTTAGGGGGATACCATCCTTCATTCCTACCTATAGCGGCACTCTGGAATTTACCAATATATCGCAGTCAATATGTATGATAAATGAGGTTGATTTAGAGGAATATCTAAGAAAGGTAGTACCTTCTGAGATGCCTCTATCTGGTGGTATAGAAGCACTTAAATGTCAGGCTGTAGCTGCTCGAACTTATGCTATTTCTGACATGCTCCTTAACAGATTCTCAAAACTTGGTTTTTATGTAGATGACAGCACCCAAAGCCAAGTTTATAATAACATCGCTACCCAAACCTTGTCTGATCAAGCTGTAAATGCTACAAAAGGACAAATATTAACTTATAAAGGTTCACCAATTGATGCTAAATATTACTCTACCTCAAGTGGAACTGGGGTAAATTATAACGATATATGGTTTAATGCTGATGGAAGTAGTGAAGATAGACCTTATCTTGTGACTAACAATTACCTTACCCCTAAAAAAGAACTGCCCAACACTGAGGCTGGTTGGTTAAAATATTATAAGGATAATAATGTTGCTGCCCTGGATAGCAACTATCCTTATTTTAGATGGAGAGTAGAATTTTCAAATCAAGGCATAACAAATACTATAAATAAATCATTAAAAACTATTTATAGCAAGAAAAAAGACTTTATAACAATAAAGCAAAATTCTAAGGAATTAAGTGAGCCTATAGAATTAAAGGAGTTAAAAGAGGTAAAAATCACAAAGAGAAGTGAAGGTGGAAATGCACTAGAGGTATCATTTATCTTTAGTAATGCAGAATTATACGTTAAAGGAGATTCCAGCATTAGAAGCATTTTAAAATGCAATTCTGAATATAGTAATGAAGCCACTACTTTGTATAGACACAAAGGTGATCAATTGACTAATGTTACTTTTTTACCATCCTCTTTTTTCTCAGTAGAAAAAAGTAATGATAAATTCACTATATATGGCGGTGGCTATGGTCATGGGGTTGGCATGAGTCAATATGGTGCAATCGAACTCTCTAAAAAGGGAACAAAGTATACTGATATACTTAATACCTTCTACAAAGGTGTTAAGCTAGATAAACTATATTAAAATAAAAATCCTAGAGTTTTATTTTACTCTAGGATTTTTTTATCCATTACACATCATCAGGATAAGAAACTTTTGGTCTTATGCCCTTACCAATATTAGGAGGCATAGGAGGAACAAAACTTCTATACCTACTTTCTGCTTTAGTTTCTATTTCACTATATATTTTACTAAAGTTAATAATTTCTATATCTTCACCTATCAGTGCTTTTAAAATGTTTTTAGTAGACATTCCCTGTTGCGCTAGAACATTACTTACCCAATAAGAGAACCATCCCGGATACTTATTTCTTATACCATCACAGCATTCAATAAAAAGCGGTGCAATATGCCCTGATTTTACTATATATCTAGGATAAAGTTCATTAACTATTTCACTAATATTAAGATATACATTCCTACTGTATGAAAATAATTGGTCATAAGCAGTAGAACTTGTTATATCATAATTTCTTCCCTTTTTCCTATAGTGCTGAGTGTAGATTCGATTTAATGTGAAGGACATTATACTCAATACACCGGCTCTCAAGGAGTTTTCACTCCAAGTCGGATTCATTGTGCTGCTTGCAACATTTTTTATATATTCCTTTAATTCTATAGTATAATCTGAAGCAGTATTGTCCTCTGGCATACCATCATGAACCACTAGGCTACTGGGCATTACCGTCATACTTGAAATATATATCTTTTTAAATTCTTCATCATTAATCTTTTCAGCTAGCTCTGGTATTTTAGGAGGGTATCTTTCAAAGACAGCATTGGGCAGTATATTTATAACATCTATATTACCTTCTTTACTGTTTAAAGGATTTAACTTACAGGTTTCTATAGATATTATCCCTGGAAAAATCTCAACTCCGCTTACTATACAATCCTTAAATCCATATGCCTTTACCCATACATCACTTACAATAAAAGGTCTATTTTCATCAATATTTTTCTGAAACTCATGCGCAGCAATCTCTAATTCAAATATTTTTGTATATCCTAAATTGTTTGTTACAGCTGAATACTCCCTTGACATAGGAGCAAAGTATTTTATTTTTCCTTCTGCTTCATGGTTCTTAATTATAACCTTAGCATTACTTATAGGTTTAGAGTTTTTGGCGTTAATAACACGAACTCTAAGTCTTCCTTCATGCATAAAATACACATCCTAATAATTAATTCCCTATATAAATATGAAGCATTAAATAAAAGAGTTCCTTACTTACAGCTTTATTTCAAGCCTATCTAACCTAACTAGAGGGGTTACATCTTTTATATATGCTGTTTCCGTTCTAAGACTTCCTCTGTTACTTACAAGTAGAACTTTGCTTGAATCAAGCTTTTTTATTTGTCTAATAACTCTTTCTCCATTATATTCAATTAAACATATAGAATTATTTTCGGCTTCATGCACAATATGACCAAACGCAGTATCCCCTTTAGCTATTCTAAAGCCCATCATATCATCATTTTCTATTTCAACATACAGTACTTTATCTTGAGCATATCCTTCAACTTTATTTGATACTATTGGCAATTGTTTCTTTCCTACAACATCCTTCAAATTATATTTATATACAGAAACAGTCTTTAGTACTGAACCAAAGGCATCATTCCATATATCCTTTACTTCTGCTGTATTTTTGTTTGCAGAAGAACTAAGCTTTGAAGGAGCCTCATATCCTTTAGTCTGCCTCATTGCTTTATCTTCTATATAAACCTCTTCCTCCAATGACATTGTTATATCATTTAAATCTTTTCCAAAGACCTTTGATATTTTATCTATTAAAGCTTCATTTATTATTCTTCTACCCTGCTCTACTTCATTAACAAAGCTCTCAGCAACTCCTAATTTTTTAGCCAATTGTTTTTGGCTCATACCTAAATCTATTCTTACCTTTTTTACTTTTTCTCCCACTCTATTCATCTCAAACTCTCCTGCCTTCCTTTCGGGTTGTGAAATGACTATTAATCATTGCACTTCCTATTTTCCTTTTGCTGCATAACAGTATCAATTATTATGCCTGTATATCTGTAAGTATAATTAATTATAAAATAAAAAACGTCCTTATTCAAGGACGTTTCTCTATGGAGGCGCCACCCAGATTTGAACTGGGGATAAAGGTTTTGCAGACCTCTGCCTTACCACTTGGCTATAGCGCCATAGATGCTATAAAATTAAATATGGTGGCCAATCCAGGAATCGAACCAGGGACACGAGGATTTTCAGTCCTCTGCTCTACCGACTGAGCTAACTGGCCACATTTATAACCTGGCAGCGTCCTACTCTTCCACAGGGCCTCCCCTGCAGTACCATCGGCGCTAAGAAGCTTAACCTTCGTGTTCGGAATGGGAACGGGTGTTACCTTCTTGCCATTACCACCAGATACATGCATGATTTGTCAAAATCTTCGATTTTGCTAACTAATCAGTACTCCTCAACTCTGTTGAGCGAGTTTCCTTTAAGAGAAATTATTCTCTCAAGACTGAACAGATTAAGAATATTTGGTCAAGCCCTCGACCTATTAGTATCAGTCAGCTAAACACATTACTGCGCTTACACCCCTGACCTATCAACCTTGTGTTCTTCAAGGGGTCTTACTAGCTTACGCTATGGGAAATCTTATCTTGAGGTGGGCTTCACGCTTAGATGCTTTCAGCGTTTATCCCGTCCCGACATAGCTACCCAGCCGTGCTCCTGGCGGAACAACTGGTACACCAGAGGTCAGTCCATCCCGGTCCTCTCGTACTAAGGACAGCTCCTCTCAAATTTCCTACGCCCGCGACGGATAGGGACCGAACTGTCTCACGACGTTCTGAACCCAGCTCGCGTGCCGCTTTAATGGGCGAACAGCCCAACCCTTGGGACCTACTTCAGCCCCAGGATGCGACGAGCCGACATCGAGGTGCCAAACCTCCCCGTCGATGTGGACTCTTGGGGGAGATCAGCCTGTTATCCCCGAGGTAGCTTTTATCCGTTGAGCGATGGCCCTCCCACGAGGTACCACCGGATCACTAAGCCCGACTTTCGTCCCTGCTCCACTTGTGGGTGTCGCAGTCAGGCTCCCTTCTGCCTTTGCACTCTACGAGCAATTTCCAACTGCTCTGAGGGAACCTTTGGACGCCTCCGTTACATTTTAGGAGGCGACCGCCCCAGTCAAACTGCCCACCTAACAATGTCCCACGACCAGTTTCATGGACTGTGGTTAGAACTTCAGTACTGTCAGGGTGGTATCCCAAGGGTGACTCCATAGGAGCTGACGCCCCTACTTCTCAGTCTCCCACCTATCCTGTACAGACAATACCGAAATTCAATGCTAAGCTACAGTAAAGCTCTACGGGGTCTTTCCGTCCAATCGCGGGTAGCGAGCATCTTCACTCGCAATACAATTTCGCCGGATTTGTTGTTGAGACAGTGCCCAAGTCATTACGCCATTCGTGCGGGTCAGAACTTACCTGACAAGGAATTTCGCTACCTTAGGACCGTTATAGTTACGGCCGCCGTTTACTGGGGCTTAAGTTCATAGCTTCGCTTGCGCTAACTAGTCCCCTTAACCTTCCAGCACCGGGCAGGCGTCAGCCCCTATACATCAGCTTTCGCTTTAGCAGAGACCTGTGTTTTTGCTAAACAGTTGCTTGGGCCTATTCTCTGCGACCTACTTGCGTAGGCACCCCTTCTCCCGAAGTTACGGGGTCAATTTGCCGAGTTCCTTAACAACAATTCTTCCGCTGGTCTTAGGATTCTCTCCTCACCTACCTGTGTCGGTTTGCGGTACGGGCAGAAGTTACCTCGATAGAAGCTTTTCTTGACAGTGTGGAATCAGATACTTCGCTACTTAAATTTCGCTCCCCATCACACCTCAGTTACTGCAGACGGATTTGCCTATCTGCAAACCTAAATGCTTAGACACACTAATCCAACAGTGTGCACATCCTATCCTACTGTGTCACTCCATCTCTAATAACGCCACTTCTGGTATCGGAATATCAACCGATTGTCCATCACCTACGCCTTTCGGCCTCGGCTTAGGTCCCGACTAACCCTGAGCGGACGAGCCTTCCTCAGGAAACCTTAGGTTTTCGACCAATGAGATTCTCACTCATTTCTCGCTACTTATGCCAGCATACTCACTCCTGTACAGTCCACCATTCCTTTCGGTATGACTTCTGCCCATACAGGAAGCTCCTCTACCACGTACCTTACGGTACATCCATAGCTTCGGTGGTAAGTTTTAGCCCCGGACATCTTCGGCGCAGGATCTCTCGACTAGTGAGCTATTACGCACTCTTTGAATGAGTGGCTGCTTCTAAGCCAACATCCTAGTTGTCTTAGAAATCCCACATCCTTTTCCACTTAACTTACACTTTGGGACCTTAGCTGATGATCTGGGCTGTTTCCCTTTTGACTACGGATCTTATCACTCGCAGTCTGACTGCCGGGGTACAAGTATATGGCATTCGGAGTTTGATAGAGTTCAGTAAGCGCAATGCCCCCTAGCCCATTCAGTGCTCTACCTCCATTACTTATTTTACCCGACGCTAGCCCTAAAGCTATTTCGAGGAGAACCAGCTATCTCCGAGTTCGATTGGAATTTCTCCGCTATCCACAGCTCATCCCATGGTTTTTCAACACCAACGTGGTTCGGTCCTCCACGGAATTTTACTTCCGCTTCAACCTGTCCATGGATAGGTCACCCGGTTTCGGGTCTACGACATGCAACTAAATGCCCTATTCAGACTCGGTTTCCCTTCGGCTCCGTACCTTAAGTACTTAACCTTGCTGCACATCGTAACTCGCTGGCTCGTTCTACAAAAAGCACGCCGTTAGGCATTAACGCCCTTCGACTGTTTGTAAGC